>NZ_JBEXSX010000079.1:0-37925 GCF_040613835.1 Streptomyces sp. NPDC006207
TTTCCCCCCCCCCCCCCCCCCCCTCACCTACTCTTATTCTCTCACCTCCCCCCCCCCCCCGCCCCCCCCCCCCCCGGCGGGGGGGGGGGGGGGGGCGCCCCCCCCCCCCCCCACCCCTGTCAGTCCGCCAAGGGAGCCGTCAGGTTCCCGATCCGCGTGACCGCCCAGCGCACCATGATCACCGTCGCCAGGCCGCCTGCCACGACAGCGGTGACGATCGAGGCGCCCGAGCCGGAATGCAGCGCGGTCAGGAACGGGACGACCAGCATGACCACCGCCGCCAGCGCCCCGGCGCCGTACCAGCCCAGGAACAGCACCGGGCCCATGCTGCCCGTGGGGGACTGGGCCGACGACATCAGCAGATGGTGCTTGGTCGCCCCCCGGCAGGCGTTCACCAGCGAAGCGCCCACCAGCGGCGGCACCAGGGCCGGTGCCAGCAACGCGCGGGCCCCCGCACCCTCCGCAGCCAGCACCCCCGCCGCCACCAGCGCGCCCACCAGCCCCAGCACGACGGGAAGCGCCGTGTGCCGCAGCATCAGGCCCCGGTAGGGATAGGGCGCCCACGACCCGCGCCGCGTGTCGTCGGTCTCCACCCGGGCCGGCTCCATCAGCTGGGTCAGCGACCAGTAGCCGAAGGCCAGTGAGGCCAGCGCCGCCGTCACGCCCGACCCGCCGTGCGCCGAGGCCGCCAACACCGCACCCAGCACGGCAAGCACTCCCAGCACCACGGCCCGGCCCAGACGGCCCGGAGTCCGCAGCAACGCGAGCGTGTCCCGCCACGGCACCGCCAGTTCCGGCCGGCGTGGCGCCGGCAGCCTCCAGCGCGTCGACCGGCCCCCGCCGGTGACTCCGGCCACCGCCTGCCGCGCGGTGCGGAACTCCACCGTGCGCAGCGCGGCCATCACCCCGGTCGCGGTCCGCGAACGCCGCCGTACCGCGGACAACAGCAGCGACCCGGTGAAGCGGTGTGCAGCGACCAGCGCGCCGGCCACCACCACCGCCAGCAGGACGCCCGCGGCCCAGCCGCCCGGCAGCGCGGCCGGCGTGGGGGCCAGCGCGGCCAGCCCGGCCCAGCCCCAGGGCCCGGACCACAGCTCCACCCGTTCCAGTCCCGGCAGCCGGTCACCGCCCACCGCCAGCACGGTCTGCGCCACCAGCGCCAGCACCGCCATGGCGACGTACGGAGTGGCCAGCCGGGCCCAGCGGGCCACCCGCTCGCTGCCCTCCACCGCGGTGGCCAGCGCGGTCGCCAGCAGCGGCAGACCGCTGCCGCCCAGCAGGCACCAGCCGAACGCGGCCGGCAGCCCCACACCGACCGTCAGGCCCAGCGCGACCATGCCGATCGCCGCGACCAGCAGCCCGGCTCCGCCGGCGATCGCGGCCGACCCCCAGAACCACGGCCGCAGCACCCGGGCGACGTCCACCGGCTGGGCCAGCAGCCAGTCCACGGTCTCCCGCGGCGGCACCACCGGCCCGCGCCACTGGGCGTCCCAGGCCGCGACCAGCAGCCATCCCAGCCCCAGCGCGCAGGACCCGGCCGGCAACGCGGCCAGGATCGCCGGTCCGTGACCGGAGTAGTCGGCGCCCATCGACTTCTCGAGGAACAGCCCCAAGCTCGGCAGCCCTCCCCACACCACGAGGAGCAGCACCACGCAGTACACGGTGTAGGCGATCTGGCTGGTCCTCTTGCGGCGGTGCGGGGTGCGGAGGTCGCGGACCAGCCGCAGCGTCTCCCGCGTCCAGTCGTCCTCGTCGGACCAGGCCGCGGAGTGCTCCCCGGCCTCCCCGGTGTCCCCGGTCTCCTCGGCGAGGGTGGTCACCGGGCACCGTCCGGGGTCTCCGCGAGCCAGGTCAGTCCGTCGGTCCCGGTGGCGAGCACCTTGTCCGGGTGGCCGTCGGCCACCACCTTGCCGTCGCTGAGGACCAGCACCTGGTCGGCGACCGCCCGGGCCAGTTCTCCGTGGTGTGTCACCAGCAGCACCGCGACGCCGTCCGCGGTCTCCCTCTTGATCAGGTCGGCCAGCTGCCGCCGCGCGCCGGGGTCCAGTCGCTGTTCCGGCTCGTCCAGCAGGAGCAGGTCGCGCGGCCGGACCATCGCGGAGGCCAGCAGCAGCGACTGGAGCTGCCCGGAGGACAGTGCGCCGGGCAGCGCGTCGGCGTGGTCGGTCAGCTTCCGCTCGGCCAGTACGTGGCCGATCCAGTCGCCGGCGTCCTCCACCCCGTGGGCCACCGCCACCAGCTGCAGATGCTCGCGCACGGTCAGGTCGGGGTAACAGGCCGCGGTGTCGCCGACGACCGCCACCCGGGCCCGGACCGCCGGGTCGTTCTCGTTCATCGGCCTGCCGTCGAACGTCACCGTGCCGGTGCTCGGCTTGTCCCGGCCGGCCGCTATGCGCAGCAGCGTCGATTTGCCGGAGCCGTTGTGGCCGAGCAGCGCCACGCACTTCCCGGACCGCAGTCGCAGGCTCATGGTGGCCAGCGCCGTACGCTTGCCGTAGACCCGGCTGACGCCTTTGAGCTCGAGCAATGGTGGTGCACCCATGTCGCCGGGCCTCTCGTCGAACACGATCGCTGTCCCCGCTCCGGCCTCGGGACGACGGCCCGGAGCGGCCCGGCCATTGTGCATGCTCTGCCCGGGCCGGGGGTGATCGGCCCTGGGTGTCCTTGGTCCACTCCGCGTGCGGGCACCGGCGATTCCGGCCCTGCGCATGTTGCCACCGGCCGCGGGTGGTGGCGCCGTGGGTGACCGGCGATGCACGTCCATGCGGTCCACGTGCCGTGTCTCGGGCCGTGGTGCCGGGCGTTCTCACGTCCGCCCCGAGGCACGTCAGCCGACCACGGCGTCCTCGGTCTCCCAGCGCAGCAGGTCGCCCGGCTGGCATTCCAGCACCTCGCAGAGCGCGGCGAGGGTCGCGAAGCGCACCGCCTTGGCGCGGCCGTTCTTGAGCACCGCCAGGTTGGCGGGCGTGATCCCGACGCGGTCCGCGAGTTCGCCCACGGACATCTTCCGCTTGGCCAGCATCACGTCGATGTCGACGGCGATCGGCATCAGATCACCTCGTCCAGCTCGGCCTGCATCTGCGCCGCTTCGACGTCGCGCGCGACGGCCTGCGCGAGCAGCAACCGCAGCACGTGCACGATGAGCGCGACGCCCAGGATGGCCACGCCGATCCCGCCCATGATGACGGTGACGCCCGGGTCCTCCCGCTGGCCCGGCGCGTTGATGATCGTGACCGCGAACCAGAGGAGGGCAGCCGCCACGATCGCGCCGATCACGGTGTCCACGTACCGGAAGGCGGCATGGGAGAACACGGTTCCGCGGCGCACCATCGTCACCAGCCGCCATACGGCGACCAGGGCGACCTGGACCGTCACCATGCCGAGGATCGTGATCACGCGAAACGAGGTCAGCGGCAACGACCCGTCCTCCGGGTCGTTGCCCGACACCAACACCCACGCCATCCCTGCCTGTACGAACACGGTGCCGGCGAGCACCACCACGAGCACGGCGTGCAGGGCACGAACTGTCAGCTTTCCCACGACTCACCTTCCATCGAGCTACGATGGAAATCTATCGAGTTTCGATAGGTTCAGCAAGGGGCTGCGGCGCTGGACAGGCAAGCGGCCTCGCACCCTGGCGGGACACCCTCGCCCCCCTCCGGCGGAATGACGATTGCGCGAACCGTCCCCATCTTGTCGAAGCCGGGCCCACTTGGGCACAAATCGGACGCCACCCGACTACGCCGAAGCACTGCGCAGCCGCCCACGTCCATACCCCGGCACGGCCGAATACCGCACCCGCCGAGAAGTACACTCGCCGTCGCCCTCCCCTGGCGAACCGCAGTCAATGATGATGTGCGAGCCTTCAACGCAGGCGATCCAGAATGTATTGCCGCAGGGAAGCGGTTGCCCTGCTCTCGGTGCGCGTGATCGACCACGCCAGAAGAATGGGACGGGACGCCGGCGGACTACTGATCGGGATTTCGATCGAGTCGCTCGCGTCCGGCGCGGTGGCCAGGATGCAGACGCCGAATCCGGCCGCGGTCAGGCCGCGTAGCGTGGCGGTGTCGGTGCTCTCGAACACAATGTGCGGGGTGAACCCGGCCAGAGCGCAGAGCTGTTCCGTGGTGGCCCGCAAACCGTATCCGCGGGGCAGGGCAAGGAAGTTTTCCGAAGCGACGTCGGCAAGCGCCACCCGGCTGCACGTGGCCAGCGGGTGCGCCGGGGGAACGACGAGCACGAGCTGCTCAGTGAGCAGCTCCGCGGCGGCGAACTCCGGGGAATCCGGTGCCGGCGAGGTCAGGCACAGATCGATATCACCTTCGCGCAGTGCGTCGTGAAGAAACTCGGATCCTCCTTGATGCAGGGTGATCTTCACTTCAGGGTGACTGCCGCGGTAGGCACGCAGGATTTCAGGTATCAGACGAGACCCCAGACTGTTGAGGAATCCGAGAGCTACCGCACCTCCGTTGCCGTCCAGGTTCTCGGAAAGATCCGCACTGGCCCGATCGAGACCCTCCGAGCATCGCAGCAGCGCTTGCTGGAGGGCTCGGCCGTGGCGGGTCAATCGGACATGTCGCCCGACGCGGGTGATCAGGGGCAACCCGAGCCCGCGTTCCCATCGGACCAGCGCACGGCTGAGGCTGGACTGGGCAACTCCCAGCTCCGCTGCGGCATGTGTGAGGTTCTCGTGACGGGCGATCGCGAGGAATTGGACCAGCGGTGAGGCGAAGACGTCCGCCACGTCGGGCTTCGCGGGACGGGGGTCGGTCACGAAGCCATTATGCGCGGGCGCATCATTGATCGGCAAAACCGCATTGGACGCATCAATGCGACGCTGTCAGGCTCGCAGTCGTGTTCACCCATGCGCGATGCGATCCCGAGTGTCCGGTGCGGACGGACAAACGCGACCCGCGAACCCTGCCCGGCGGACGGCATCCTGCTGCCGCACATGTGCGGGTCACCTCTGGTCCGGTCGGCGCCGATGCGGTGGCCCCCATGCCGGCTTCACGGCGATGACATGGTGGCATGCGGTGATCATCTTGATCGCCGGAATCTGGGCCGGCGCCATCAATTCGGTGGTCGGTTCGGGCACCCTCGTGACATTCCCGGTTCTGGTGGCGCTCGGCTACCCGCCGCTGACCGCGACCACCTCGAACGCGATCGGGGTGGCGCCGGGTTCCGTCAGCGGCGCGATCGGATATCGCCACGAGCTGAAGGGGTTCGGGCCGCAGTTGGCCCGGCTCTCGGTCGCCTCGTTCTTCGGCGCGATATGCGGCACGGTCCTGCTGCTGTCACTGCCGCCGAACGCGTTCGAGTCGTTCCTGCCGCTGCTCGTCGGGCTCGCCGTAGTACTGGTGGCCGTCCAGCCCAAGGTCTCCCGGTGGATCGCGAGACGCCGGGCGGCCGACGGCGTCGAGGACGCGGACCATCCCGGCATCACCCCGCTGCTGCTGTTTCTCACCTTTCTGATCGGTGTCTACGGGGGGTATTTCACCGCCGCACAAGGCGTGTTGATGATGGGGGTGATGGGCATGATGCTGTCCGAACCTCTGCAGCGGCTCAACGGCGTGAGAAACGTCCTGTCCGCCTTGGTGAACGTCGTCGCCGGAACGATTTACGCCTTCGCGGCGCCGGTCAACTGGTCCGTTGTCGCCCTCCTCGCGGTCGGCTCGACCCTCGGTGGGCAGCTCGGCGCCAAGATCGGACTCAAGCTGAAGCCCGCCGTGCTCCGCGGCGTGATTGTCGCGGTCGGTGTCGGCGCGATGGTCCATCTGGTGACGAAGTAGGGAAGCTTTCCGCCGCGTTCAGGACATGCCGTTTCGGTACGCCGCACACGCCGGCCCGGGGACATGCCGGAGGTGGGAGGGGACGTCTCCTTCGTCCGGTCCCCTCTGCCCAGCGGCCGCCGCGGTCCTCCACCGGGCTCAGCCCGCGCGGGGCCGTCCGGACGACTCGGGCGCGAGGTCGGCGAGCAGGGTGTCCAGCACGGCCTCCTCCACGCGGACGCCGTGCTCGGCCAGGGCTTCGGCGAGTGACGGATCCCACGGGGAGGCCGCGCGAATGCCGGCCAGGGGCACCGCGCTGTCGCGCGGGCTGCAGCTCCTGGTGCCCACGAATGGCAGACCTGTCCGACAACGTGGCACGCCTGTCGCCTCCGTGTATCGTCCGGGCCATGGAGGACCAGGCAGGACGCTGGCGGGAGTTGAACAAGGCGTACTGGGACGAGCGCGTGCCGGTTCATCTGGGCGCGGCCTTCTACGACATGGAGGGCTTCCGCGCCCGGCCCGATTCGCTGAAGGACTTCGAGACAGCGGAAGTGGGGGACGTCAGGGGCAAGCGCCTGATCCATCTGCAGTGCCACTTCGGCCGCGACACGCTGTCGTGGGCGGCACGAGGAGCGCGGGTAACCGGGGTGGACTTCTCCCCGCCCGCGATCGAGGCGGCGTCGCGCCTCGCGGACGAACTCGGCATCGACGCGCGCTTCCTGACCGCGGACGTCTATGACGCGGTCCCGGCGGTCGAGGGGGCGGCCTTCGACATCGTCTACGCCAGCTTCGGGGCGCTGAACTGGCTTCCCGACATCGGCCGCTGGGCTTCGGTGGCGGCGGAACTGCTCGCGCCCGGCGGGTTCCTGTACCTCGCGGAGTTCCATCCGTTCAGCTACGTCCTGGACGACGAGACCGGCAGCACGGTCACGCACGACTACTTCGACGAGGGTCCGGAGGCCTCGGGAGGCCCGGGTACCTACGCCGACGAGTCGGCGGCGACCGAGAACGACGAGACGGTCGAGTGGCGGCACAGTCTGTCGACCGTTGTCTCGGCGATCGCCGGAGCGGGGTTGCGGATCCGGTTCCTCCACGAGCACGACCACACCTTCTACCTCCAACGGCAGTCGCTCGAGCGCCACGACGGCGACATCTACCGGCACCCTGCGGGCGCTCCACGTATCCCGCTCACCTATTCGATCCGCGCGGACAAGGCGTGACCTGCCGCCCGACGCACAGGTGCGTCGGGCGGCAGAAGCGTCCGGCGGGGAGTCCCTGGGCGGTCAGGTGGCCCAGATCTGGAACTCCGAGATCTGTCCGGCCGGCCAGCCGGTGTTGGCGCCGATGTTCAGGCGGAAGTAGCGCTGGGTGGTGGCGGGGAAGGTGATCGTGACGGTGTTGTGGGTCGCCGGGTCGAAGGTGTAGGCCGCCGAGGCCTTGACGGTGGCGAGGTTGGTGCCGTCGGTGCCGCCCAGCACGGACAGGGTCTGGGTCCGTGCGCCCCAGCCCGCGGGCAGTTGCAGCACGATCCTGGACGCGCTGCGCGCCGACCCGAGGTCGACCTGCACCCACTGCGGGAACGCGTTGTTGGCGCTCTCCCAGTAGGTGGACTGGGAGCCGTCGGTCACGTTCGACGAGGGGTAGACATCGGTGTGGCTCGACTCGGTCGTCGGCCGTCCCGCGGCCAGGTTGACGCCTTCGCCGCCGGTTCCGGTGCCCGACAGCGCGATGGTGGTCGGGCTGTTGACCGCGTTGCTGTAGACGGTGACCGTACCCGTGCGGGTGCCGGAGGCCGTCGGGGTGAAGGTGACGCTGATCGTGCAGGAGGCTCCGGCGGCGATGGACGAGCCGCAGGTGTTGGTCTGTGCGAAGTCACCGCCGACGGTGATCGAGGAGATCGAGGCGGCGACGGCACCGGAGTTGGTGACGGTGACGGACTGCGCGGCGCTGGTGGTGTTCAGCGCCTGGCCGCCGAAGGTGAGCGAGGCGGGGGACGCCGAGAGGCTGGCCGGCGGTGGGCTGCCCCCCGCCGTGAAGGTGAGGGAGTTGAGGTTCCAGCCGCCGGTGTCCTGGTTGAGGGTGAGGATCTGGCGGCCCGCGGGCAGGGTGACCCGGGCGGTGACGGTGGCCCAGGTCTGCCAGCCGCCGGTGGCGGGTACGTCGACGGCGCCGGTGAGGTTGGCGCCGGAGGCGTTGGACAGGTGCAGCGCGCCGGTCACCGCCGCGGGGGCCGCGACACGCAGTCCCACCGTGTACGTTCCGGCCGTGGCGACGTCGACGGTGTAGCGGAACCACTGTCCGCCGCTGGTCCAGCCGAGGTTGTGGCCGCCGCCGGTGTCCGAGGTGGCCTCGAGGTCGACGCCGTCGGCACGGTAGCCGTTGGCGTTGCCGTTGACGCTGGTGACGTTGTAGGCGACGCCCTGGCCGCCGGTGTCGTAGTTCTCCGCCTGGACGGTGCCGGGGACCGACGCGGGGGTGCCGCCGTAGGGTCCTTCGGGCGCCGGGGGCTCCCAGGTGTTGCCGTTCAGCGTGGCGGTGAAGCCGCCGGAGTTGTTGACGAAGGCCGTGGCTCCGGAGCGCAGGCCGGTGACGGTGTTGCCGGTGATGGCGGCGGAGCCGGTGGGCGCGGGGTAGAACGGGGGCGAGATCGCGATGCCGTTGCGGCCGGGGGTGGTGACGGTGTTGTTCTGCAGCAGGGTGTCGGTCGAGGTGGAGAAGCCGATCCCGTCGTAGAGCGAGTCCACGACGGTGTTGCCGGTGGCGGTGACGTTGTCGACGATGCCGGTGTTCTGCCCGTCGCCGCCGTTGCCGATGTGGAGGGCGGGCTGACCTTGGCTGTAGGCGTTCCCGCCGGAGCGGACGACGGTGTTGTCGGAGACCGTCGCGGACAGCAGGTCGCTGCCGTTGACACCGAACCGGCCGGCGCCCAGGCCGATGTAGCGGGCGGTGTCGCTGATGTAGTTGCCGCTCACGTGGTGGCCGCTGCCGCCGTAGATCCCGATGCCCTTGCCGCCCCAAGGTGCGATCGAGGTGTTGCCGCTCACGGTGACGTTCGTCATCGGCTGGTAGAACGTCTGGGAGCCGTCGCCGTTGGTGTTGTAGTGCACGGAGTTGATGGCGATGGCGTCGTCCCCGGTGCCGCGGACGAAGTTGTTCGTGACGGTGAGGTTGTTGCCGGTGTCGGCGCCGAGTGACACGTTGTTGACGTTGATGCCGTCCGCCCAGATCGCCGTCAGCCTGCTGTCGCGGACGGTGCCGCCGGTGCCCGAGGCCCAGAAGCCGGACATGGTGTGCTGGGTCCAGATGCCGTCGGCGACCCAGTTGGTGCCGGTGGTGTCCATCGCGCCGCCGTCGCCGCCGATGGTGCTGCGGCTGACGGCGTTGGCGTCGACGTGGAAGTTCTCCACCGTGCACGAGGTCAGGTTGAACAGCGCCGCGAGCGGGGTGCTGTTGGGGACCGGCACGTCGCGGTAGATCGTGCTGTACCACAGGCCCGCGCCCGCGATGCGGATCCCCTGCGCGGTCAGGCCGGTGGTGCCCTTCACGTAGAAGGTGCCCTGCGGGATCCAGAGGGTCTTGCCCTGCGACTGGGCCTGGTTGATGCAGCTCTGGATCGCGGCCCGGCTGTCGACGGACTGGGGGGCGGCCGCGCCGTTGGTCGGGGTGTCGTCCGGGACGGCACCGCAGCTGGTGATGGAGATCGAGTTCGCCGGCTGGGCGAGCGGCGCCGGGGGGTTCTCCACGTCGACGGAGTCCACGTCGTAGAAGGCCGCGCTGTTGGCGGCGTCCTTCCGGAGCGAGAAGGTGGCGCCCGCCGGGATCGGGGCGCCGGTGACGAAGGCGTGCGACTCGTCCCAGAAGACCCTCGGACTGCCGTCGGCCGGGTTCTGGTTGTCACTGGTGTTGTAGTTGTTGTTGCCCTCGTAGACCCAGGTCTGCCGGGAGTTGAGGTTGAGGGCCTGCCGGAAGACCCCGTTGACGTACAGGTTCAGCGTAGCGGTCGTGCCGCCGCCGGAGGCGGAGTCGGGGATGCTGGCGCGGACGTTGAGGAAGCTGATGGGCGCCCCGGTGGTGTTCGTCCACTGGACGGAGTGCCCGGTGCCGCTCAGGTGTACGTAGGCGTGGCCGGACGCTTCGAGGGCGGCGCTGGAGTACTGCGTCGCGGGCGGCGCCGTCAGGGACACGGTGGTGGCGCCCCCGCCCGTCGTGCCGGCCTCGGCCTCGTGGATCCGGAACGGCGTCGTGGCGCCGGCCGCGGCGGCGGCGTCCGAGGCCTCGGCTGCCGGGGCGCGGTGGACCGCGGCGCCCGCCGGCACGGCCGACGCGCATAACGTGCCGACCGCCGCGAGCGCGATCGTCGCCAACCTGCGCGCCGCGTGGCGGCCGCCACGGGAAGGTCTGGGGATCGCCCGCATCTGAGGCTCCTTCAGCAACGTGGAGAACCGGCGCCCCGAACGTACAGATCACCACCAGACCCCGCAAGGTTCTGAACACGCCAAGCAAATTCTCGGCACATCCATGGAAAATTGACACCACGACAGACATCCGGGCAGCTCGCGCCCCTTGGGGATCTCGCCGGGGAAGCACGCGGGCACTTTCTTCACGCCTTTTTTCACGCCTTGACAGAACACCGACAGGCTGTTTCGATCTGCTCGCGCATCCGGAGCGAACCCCTGTCAAAACCCGGGCCGCGCGGGATCGGGACCCCGCACGACCCGGCACCCCCTCAGGAAGGAAGGCACCGTGAGACGTTCCCTCATCGGGGCAGCCGCAGCTCTCACCTTGGTCGTTCTCGCCGGCACGGAGTCAGCGGCCCCGGCCGCCGTACCGCACCACAGCTCCTCCGTAACGGGCACCTACTCCACAGGGGCCGCCCACGCGTGGCAGTCGTTACCGCGCGCGGGCTCCGGCAGCACAAGCACCCCCACCGATGCGACCGTCGTCGTCGATCCCAGCAGCACCCGCCAGAAGTACTCGGGCATCGGGTTCTCCCTCGACGAGACCAGCGTCTCCAACCTGTGGAAGCTCACCCCCGCCAAGCGCGAGGAGGCCGTCCGGCTGCTCGTCGACCCGAAGACCGGGGCCGGCCTGAACCGCTTCCGCCTCACGATCGGCAGCCCCGACCTCATCGAGCACCTGCCCTTCTGGTCGGAGGACGACCTCCCCGCCGGGGTCACGGACGACTTCCAGCTGAAGTACTTCTCCATCCAGCGCGACATCGACCTGCACATCGTCGACACCATCAAGCTGATCCAGCGCTACAATCCCAAGGCCACCTTCTTCGCGTCCGCGTGGAGCGCCCCGGCGTGGATGAAGACCAACAACCGCTTCACCGGCGAGGTCGCGCTCAAGCCCGGAAGCACGACCGACTACTACCAGGTCGGCAAACTGCGGGACGACTGCATCGACGTCTTCGCCCGCTACTACGTCAAGTTCGTCCAGGCGTACGCCCGGCACGGCATCAGCGTCGACGCCCTGACCCTGCTGAACGAGCCCGGCATGGACGTGGTCTACCCGGCCATGGACATCAGCGTCGCCCAGCAGCAGAAGCTCGCCATCGCGATCAAGAAGGCCCTGCACAAGGCCGGACTGAACACGGGACTGTACGTCCACGACTTCAACTTCTGGGACTGGCGCGACCCGAACAGCACCGCGACCAAGAACTACTACCGCATCTTCAACGACGCCCCCGACGGGTCCGTGACCGGCAAGCAGGTCCTGAACGCCACGGACGCCGTGGCCTTCCACCCCTACTGGGGCGACCCGAAGGTCATGCGCGACGCGTTCGAGCAGACCGGCAAGCCGGTCCACATGACCGAGACCAGCGACCTGTCCGCGGCCACGATCCTGAACTACTTCCGGCTCGACGCGAGCTCCTACGTCATGTGGGCGCAGACCACCGATCAGGACGGTGGCACGCTGCACTGGACGCCCGCACGGGACAACAACATCGACTGGGAGGAAGTCGCCGCAACGACCAAGTGGCCCGACCGCCTGGTCAAGGTGAACACCACGAGCAGGGACTTCACCGTCCGCGACGAGCTCTACACCATGGGACAGTTCGCCAAATACCTCACACCCGGGGACGTACGCCTGGAGTCGAGCACCACGGAGGGCGGCGTGAGCAACGTCGTCTACCGGCACGGCGCCGACAAGTTCGTCGCGGTCCTCGGCAACGCCAACAGCACCGACACCACGGTGCGGGTCGTTCTCGCCAACAAGTCGTTCTTGGTGAAGGTCCCGGCGAACTCGTACGCCACCTACCGGTGGCAGCAGCGCATACCCCGACCCCCGCACAACAGGGCGCCCGTGCTGGCCCCCGTGCCCGACGTGGTGGCCGACCAGTACAGCACGGTGCAGGTCCCGCTCAAGGCGACCGACCGCGACGGCGACCGGCTCGCCTTCTACGCCACCGACCTCCCGGACGGCGTCACCGTCAGCCCCACCACGGGAACGGTGACCCTCAACCCGACCGTGGCCGGCGAGAACGACGTGACGGTGGTCGTCACCGACGGCACGGCGCACGCCCAGGTCACCCTGCACGTGACGGTGCGCCCGCACAGCGCGCCGGTCGGGGTGCGGGTCGAAGCGGAGTCCTACGCCGCCCAGCACGGCTGGACGGCCGGCGGGGCCAACTTCATCGAGACCAACCCCGCCGCCAGCGGCGGCGCGAACGTCGGCTGGACCGCCCCCGGCAACTGGCTCGACTACGCCGTCGACGTCCCGAACGCCGGCACGTACGACCTGGAACTCCGCGTCGCCACCGGCACCGGCGCCCCCGTCCCGGACGCGCTGACCTTCCGCGACGCCACCGGCACCCCCCTGGCCACGGTGACCGTCCCGGACACGGGCGGCTGGGCCGCCTACCAGTCCGTGCACGTACCGGTCAGCCTCGTCGCGGGCGACCAGACGGTCAGGCTCTTCTGCGAGACCGGCGGCTTCAACATCGACTACCTCCGCCTGTCGTAGCGCCCCCGGCAGCCCGCCGCCACTCCCCGGCTACCGGCGGGGATGACGGCGGGCCGCCACCGGACATCGCGGCGCCGGCGGGGGCGTGGCTACACCTGGCAGATGAATGCTCCCCGACCCCTCAGCCTCCTGCCTGTGGCTTCACGTGGGCGGGAGGCTCAGGGGCGTGCTCGGCCCAGCGGTCGAAGTACTGGGACTCCGCTTCCTTGTCTCCCTCGGCCACCTGCCATTCGCGGACTACGGCGGGAAGCAACCGGCGCGGCCCCGATGACACCGCTGGTGGTGTTGCTGTTGCACCGCGCCGGGGGGCGGCGGTGCAGCAATCCAGCCTGTCTGGGTCGACCGAGTGGAGAAGAACCTCGACCGGCCGTCGATCCCACCGGTCACAAGCCCGAATGGCTAGGGTGCGATCGGGTACCCGGGCGGCAGTCGCCCGCCGGGCCTGCCCGGAATGGAGCGCATCGTGACATCCTCATCCCTGGTCCGAAACGGGATCCGGATCGCACCCCTCCTGCTGGCGGCTCTGGGTACCGGTGTCGCCGTCGCCGGATGCTCCCACTCCGGCAATATTGCGGATGCGGGCACCACGACACGGGCCGAGGCGGCCGCACCCGGCAGCCCGTTGCTCGCCCAGGTCGCCGAGCAGATCTCTCTGCCGGCGCGGACCTGGACGGCGTCGGGTACCCACACGGCCAAGGGATATACGACCGCGGCGGCCGAGACCACCAGCGTCAAGGGTATGAAGGCCGACTGCGACAACATCAATCTCAACAAGAAGCTGGCCGCCAACTTCCGCGACGACGTGTTCGGTCATGGCATGAAGGGGTTCTTCTACAGATGCCAGGGGGTTGGCCCGGACACCAACAAGTACTGGTTCACTATCAGTTCTGCGGACCAGGCCCAGATCGGCAAGCTCTGCGATCCGACCACCAAGTACCCGATCGTCTACGACAAGCAGCACGATACTTACTGGATCGACGACCCGTTCACGTGCACCAGCCAGGTCGGCCCTTCGTAGGACTTCGATCGCGGCTCGCCGCAGCAAGGGCCGCTACAAGATCACGGACCGGCGGCGCCGTCGAGGAGTACCACCGTGCAGCCGTCGAGCCGCTCCCAGCCCCGCGCGATCTCCGACTGCGGCACCTCCCCGTCCTCACGCTCGCAACGATTCTCATCACGCGCTCCAGAAGGCAAGGCCCAGGTCGGGAGATGGGTTCCCGACCTGGGTCTTGTGCCGTCCAGAGCAATACAGCCGTCCGTATCCGTCCGCGGCGTCCTCGTCGTTCCTCGCTGTCAGCCGGTTACGACGCTTGAGGCTGCTCGGCCTTCCCGTTCACCGCGTCTGGCGGCGCGGTGAACGGACCAACCTGCCCTGGCGAGCACTGGCCATCAGGCCACGCAACGGGCGAAGACCTGCACAGTGCCGGAGGTCTTCGCCTCGTTCTGGAACGTGATCTGCCACTGGGTGGCGCTCATCGGACGGTTGTCCGTCACGTCGATGCTGGCGGAGGACACCTTCCAGCCACCGCTGACGGCATTGGTGCCCGCAGGGCAGGTGACAGTGACGATCTTGCTTTGGTTGGCTCCAATCGACCCGACCGGACTGTTCACGGTGTCGGGGGACGCGGCGGTCACTTCCACAGCCAGCGCAGGGGACGCCAGGCTAAGAGCCAGCGCGGGGGCGGCGACCAGGGCGAGGAGCTTGGTGCGGGTCATGGTTCGACCTCCTTGAGTGGCTCATGCATTCGCGACGAATCGAACGCACGACCACCAGACTGAGCGGGGCGGAAGGGAACCGCCATTCGATGCCCCCATTGGAGTGATGCAATGCGCACCATTGTTTATTGAGCGTGGTCGAGTGGGATTAGCGACCGCCGAAGGCTCCACACATCGGTGCAGGCCGCGAAGCCCGCGGCTTCGACAACGACCCCAGGATGGGGATCGAAGTGGCCGTCCATGAGAACGCGCAGTTCGACCAACTGGCGACCCTCGCGCCGTACAGCATCCGTACAGAGGGATGGAGCCGAGGCGCCGCGGTGTACAGCGCCGGGCCTATGAGGCGAAGTACCCCAAGGTCGCCAGGGTGGCCGTTGGCTGTGTTCGCTGCGGTTCGCCCAGCTCGAAGGAGGAGCATTGGCGGGCGCTAGATCACGCGCGAGACGACGTGTACGCAGGGATGCGCTGCCGGCCGGAATGCGGCTGGGAAGAGGGTGGCGAGATCCCGTGGGTAGTCGGGTCTCACTGTCAGTCGCCCGGGGGGTCACGTCCGGCGCCGAGCCGCTCCCTGATGACGAGGAATTCGCCGTCGTCCAGCCCAGAACGTCGGGGCAGTTGTTGTAGCCGGTCGACCCGCGCTCGGCGGGCGTCGATCCGATACGGCACAGGGGACTCCTTGCAGTGACAGGATCGGTGCTATGGGCACCGAGACGGATTGGGTGTACCGGGTCTTCGAGCCGCACGGCTCGGAGGGATGGCGCCCTTATGGCAGGGCTTCCGAGCGGTGGCGGGGCACGATCACCGCAGATGATTCGAGCGAGGGCCCCCGATACGCCATCGCCCTCGTCGTCGCCGACCTGATGACCGAGTGGAAGGTGCGCGGCCTTTCCAGCGCGAGGCACGTGCGCGTCCTCCTCTGGCGTGACGAGGAGGGCGACCAGGCGGACGCGGACATCATCGTGGAGGTCCGGCCGGACATCCACGGTGAGTGACCGGCGAGTGTCCGATTCACCCGCAGCCGAGTATGCGCCCGGTTCAGCGACCTCTGCCGGGTGGTGAGCTCCTTGCGGGGCGGGCGTCTGGTCGGTACGGCAAAGGTGCCGCCCGCGCCCAGGTAGGCCAGATCTGCCGAGGCGGGGATGCCGAGGCGGACGCAGGTGGTCACGATGCGATGGGTGCGGGCCGCGGTCAGACCGTGGGTGCGTCCGGGCAGAGCGCGAGAGATCCACGCGATCTTCCCTTACGGGTCGGTGATGACCTGGAGATTCACGCCGGTGGCGGCGGTGCTTGCCGGAGTAGTCAGCGCGGCTGTCACCGGCCCGGTCGCACTCGGCGAGGGTTCCGTCCGTCCACCAGCACATACTCCGCATCGGCTGCACGCGGGGCATGGGCCAAGCCGGGAGCACGGCGGGCAAGGAGACTGGTGACGGATCGGACATAGGCGTGGGCGGTGCCGACGCTGATCCGGAAGCCGGCAGCGATCTGCGCGAGGGTTTCGTGCTTGCGCAGGTACACCAGCACGACCAGGGCCCGCTGTGAGGGCCGGAGCTTGCAGCGGCGCCGCAGGGCGAGCCGGGTGTCGCAGTCGAAGGTGATCGCGTGGAGCTTCCTGCAGAATTTACCGAAAACCTATTGACTCGCTACATATGTTGTGCATCGTGGTTTATAGGCCATAACACCGAAAGAGTTGCAAAGTCGATGAGGACGTCTAGTCGGCGGAGTGACTTGGACAGGATGTGGTTCAGGCCCCCGGCAAGCCGGCGCGATACCGAGGCGACAGTGACGACTGAAGCTTCAGGACACGCGCAGATCTACCGGGGACTGTTTTACCCTCGGAGCCTTCGCACGGGCCGAGCGCCAGTGCGAAGGCTCTGGCACGTCCACTCTCCCAGCGGAATCGAAGAGCAGCAGACGTAGCCCTTTCCTGCAGGCGAAACCTGTTCATTGGACGTCTGCCTACTCGATCAAGGCGCTCCCGCCACGCACAGCGGCGGCGCGCGGCCCGAGACCTCGGGCCGCCGCTCCTCATGGGGACGTAAGCGGCGGGCATGGCCGGCCCACGGTGAGCCGTATCCGCTCCTGAGGCACCGACCTCTTAAGACAGAGCCGGGCCCGTGCGCCGGTCGTCCCCGGCATTCGCCGGGGACGCGTGGCCTGGCGGGGCCCGGGCTACGCTCCTGATGGGTGGGCTTGATTCGCTTCGACGGACATCCGAGATCAGGGTTGAGCCCCCGGAAGGATGTCCATCCCTCCAAATGCCACTGCGGCCTGACGAACCTGCTCACGGCGGTCGCGTGGCCTGCCGGAAGCAGGCCAAATTCGCTCCACGCTCCGGCAACGTCCGCTGGCGGTCTCTTGCGTCGTTGACCTTGAGGGGGAGCCGGTAGCCCTGCGCGTCCAGCCAGCCGCAGCGGGCGGCCGGGGTCCGGGCGACCGCCTTCGGGAACGCGACCGGGACGCAGACGTCCGGGGTGCCGTAGCGGGGGTCGCAGCCGGAGACGCTGGCCTTCACCGGTGCTGAGGTCCGCTTCCTGCCCGGTTTCAGGGGTTCGTTCGCGAGGTCCCGGGCGAAGTCGTGGATGTGCAGGGACGGGGTGTCCGCGTCGGCCTGGGTGGTGGAGCGCAGCGCCGACCCGGTCCCGGAGGAGTCCAGGTGGACCCATTTCGCGACCGAGGGCACGCCGTTGGCGTCGGCGGTGAAGAGCATGTACCAGCCGGGCGGGGCGAGGTTGGGGTCGGTGGTGACGTTGAGGTCGATGGTGTCGGCGTTGACGGTCAGTGGCAGGTCGACGAGGCGCGGGTTGGGCTCGGAGGAGTGGGTGACGGCTGCGGGGCGGATCAGTTGCCCCGGAGCAATCGCGCTTCCTCGTGGCACGGCTCTGCGACATGCTGTCGAACGCGCTGCGGGTCGCTGAGTCGCGCGGCATGCGTCTGACAACCGGAGACGCCGATGAGTGGGCGCGAAGCGCCGCTGATGACCCTGCGCGTATCGCGCGACGGCGGGCAGGCACGGGGCCCCCGCTTCCACAGCAGGGACAATCCGAAGCCCTTTCAGTCTTCCGTGTGGCCACCGTGCGAGTGCCGACGATGCATGCCGGGGCTGCGCCGCTCATAGCGCTTTGCCCGGACGCAGTGGGGGCCCGTAGCGGCCTGCGGATTCCTCAATACAGCTAGCGGCTCGGACAATGCTGCGGGGCCGGTCCGCCTCACATCGTCCACACGTCTGGCCCGCCGCCACGCCCTCTGAAGGGGCGCCCGCCCGATCCCCAAACTTTTTGCGCGACGGACCTGCCCTCCGGCCGCGTAGAGCAGACAACGGATTCATGCACGGAGGGGACTGCACGATGACAGTGCGTGCGCTCATTGGAACACTGAGGGGTGCCAGGGGTACGGCGATCGCGGCGGCGGCGATTGCCGTGCTGACCGCGTCACAAGCGCCAGGGGCGGTCACGGCCGAAGCCGAAGAGCCCGCACGGAAGGCGGCACCCGCCGAGCACGGCCTCAGCGTTTCCGGCGACACCCCGTACCGCACCGGACTTCCACCGCTGCGGACGCGGAAGAAGGGCATGGCACAGGGAGCGACTGGCGGCAATGTGCCTGCGAGTGTGTTCGCCGCGTACCGGCGTGCCGAGGAGGATCTGGCGCGTACCGCGCCGCGCTGCCACCTGCGTTGGCAGTTGTTGGCCGCGATTGGCCAGGTTGAGTCAGGGCAGGCACGGGGCGGCTGGGTGACTCGGGACGGTACCACCGTGACGCCCATCCTCGGCCCGCGGCTGACCGGCGGCGCCTTCGCTGTCGTGGCGGATACCGACGGCGGCGCGTACGACGGGGACGCGGTGTACGACCGCGCGGTCGGTCCGATGCAGTTCATCCCGTCCACCTGGGCCCGCTGGGGAGCGGACGGTAACGGCGACGGACGGACGGATCCGAACAATGTTTACGACGCGGCGCTCGCAGCCGGCCGCTACCTGTGCGCGGGCGACCGGGACCTGTCGAACCCGGCCGACCTGGACCGGGCGATACTGGGCTACAACCACTCGGACGCCTATCTGCGCGCCGTCAAGGCGTGGTACGTGTACTACCTGACCGGACACCGCGTGGTGCCGGACGCGTCCGACGGATCCCGGCCGGTCCGGCCGAAGCCGTCCGGCCCGAAGAGGCAGAAGCTTTCGCCGCCGAAGCCGTCGGACGACCGGAAGCCGAACACTGGTCCTTCGCGCATGCCGTCGACGTCGCCCACCGCACCCTCCCCCAGGCCTTCCCTCGCGACCGGGGACCCGAAGGCGTCCGCGACGCCGCTGGTTCCCGTCCCCGAACTGACCCTCTCGCTGCCCGGGGGCGGCGTGCTGCCTGAGGTTGGCCGCTGACCACTGGCTAGGGCCGGAATGCGATGGGTGTCCGCCTCTCCACAACTGCCACTACTCGGCGGTAATCTCGCCACGTCGGAAGCATGTACCGGCGGGTGAGTGCGAAGGGGCGGGCCCTCATGGCGACGGATATGCCTGCGGACACAGCGGCCGCCGACGAGCGCTGGCAGCGCCTGTGGAGCCATCGTGAGCAGTTGCTCAAGGTGGCCCGGCGGCGATCGGTGAGCCGGGAGGACGCCGAGGACGCCGTTCATGAGGCGATGTTGCGAGCCGCGGAGCGCCCGGACCTCGACGACGAGCGGCTCGGCGCCTGGTTGACGACGGTAACGATGCGGCTGTGCGTTGACCGGCACCGGCAGGTCAACCGCGAGGCCGAGGTGGGCAGCCGCCCCGCACTCATGACACCGGGCCCGGTACCCGTCGAGGAGGCGGTGTGCGACCGGGCCGAGGCGAAGTGGCTGGCGGTGCGCAGCGGCGAATTGCCCGCCCGGCAGGCGGAGGCGCTTCGGCTGAGGTCCGAGGACCTGGACGTGAACCAGGTCGCGGTGCGGATGGGGCTCAGCTACCGGACCGTCGAGTCGCTGCTGGCCCGGGCCCGGCGGACTTTGCGTGCCTCGTTGGCCGGAACGCTCGGGCTGGTGCTGTTCCTGGTCGGGCGCGGACGGTTGCGCGGGGGCGGCAATGCGCAGGCGGTCGCGTTCACTACGACGGCGGCAACCCTGGTGGTGGCGGGGTTCGTGCTGCCGTACGCGCTCGACGCGGGCGGAAACGGGAGTGGTCCGGCGCCGCGGCCGGCCGTGTCCAGCGACCCGCGGCTCCTGCACGGCGAGGTCACGGGCCGGGGGCGCGCCCCCGCAACACCCACCCCGTCGTCGCCGGCGCACGGGCCTTGGGGCCGGACGCCCTCACCCACCGGGGGAACGTTTCTGCCGGTGCCGGTGCCGGTGCCATCCCTGGCGGACGTGTCCGCGTTTCCGCCTTCGGCGCCGCAGGTCCCTCAGGTTCCCGAGGTTCCGAAGGTGCCGGGGCTGCCGACGGCCGTGACGGGCCTGCCGACCGTCGTGCCGGGTCTGCCGACGGGGTCGGTCGCCTCGTCGCTCCCGTCGCTCCCGTCGCTCCCCCCGACCTCGGTCGTACCTCCGCTGTCTGTCTCCAGCCCGGGGACGCCTTCGCTCACGTCGTCGCCGAAGCTGCCGTAGCGCCCCGCACACACGTCCGCAAAAAAATTCTTGGTTCGCCGCGACGGACGCACCTCTCTTCCCCGTAGAGCAGTTGTCGGAACTGCTCCACGGCCGAAGGATGGAACCGGATGGGTGTCGAGATCTGTGTGGAAGGGCTGACCAAGTCCTTCGGCCACCAGGTCATCTGGCAGGACGTCTCGCTGACGCTGCCTGCCGGGGAGGTCTCTGTGATGCTCGGCCCCTCGGGGACGGGCAAGTCGGTGTTCCTCAAGACGCTCGTGGGGCTGCTGAAGCCGGAGCGGGGATCGGTGAAGGTCGCGGGCCGGGACATCACCCGCCTGCGCGAGCGCGACCTGTACGAGGTGCGGAAGCTGTTCGGCGTGCTGTTCCAGGACGGCGCGCTGTTCGGCTCGATGAACCTCTACGACAACATCGCCTTTCCCCTGCGCGAGCACACCCGCACGTCCGAGAGCGAGATCAAGCGGATCGTTCTCGAAAAGATGGACATGGTCGGGTTGATCGGCGCTGAGGGGAAGCTGCCCGGCGAGATCTCCGGCGGCATGCGCAAGCGGGCCGGGCTCGCCCGTGCCCTGGTCCTCGACCCGGAGATCATCCTGTTCGACGAACCGGACTCGGGCCTGGACCCGGTCCGCGTGGCTTACCTCAATCAGCTCATCGTCGACCTCAACGCACAGATCGACGCGACCTTCCTCATCGTCACCCACGACATCGCCTCGGCCCGTCAGGTGCCGGACAACATCGGGCTGCTGTTCCGGCGCGAGCTGGTGATGTTCGGGCCCCGCGAGGAGCTGCTGGCCAGTGACGAGCCCGTCGTACGGCAGTTCCTGAACGGCCGGATGCAGGGGCCGATCGGCATGGCGGAGGAGAAGGACGCGGCCCAGGTCGAGCAGGAGCTGGCCCAGATCGATGAGGGTGTTCGGGCCGATGTGCTGACCCCGCGCCTGCTGCCCAGCCCCGGCATCACCCGCCCGCCCCGCTGGGATGCGATCGCGAGGCGCGAGGCCAAGCTGCACGAGAGGGGGGTGAGGGGCACATGAGACTCTCCCCGACGGGTGTGCTGCGGCACTCGGGCAGCCTCTTCGCGATGGCGCTGGACGTCGTCCGGTCCCTGCCCCGACGGCCCTTCCAGGCGCGGGAGTTCATTCAGCAGGCTTGGTTCGTCGCGAGCGTCACGATCCTGCCGACGGCTTTGGTTTCGATTCCGTTCGGGGCGGTCATCGCGCTGCAGATCGGGAGTCTGACCCGGCAGTTGGGCGCGCAGTCCTTCTCTGGTGCTGCGTCCGTGCTCGCCGTGCTGCGGGAGGCATCGCCGATCGTCACCGCGCTGCTGATCGCGGGCGCGGGCGGCACGGCGATCTGCGCGGACCTCGGGGCGCGCAAGATCCGGGACGAGATCGACGCGATGCAGGTGCTCGGCATCGACCCGATCCACCGGCTCGTCGTACCGCGGGTGCTGGCGTCGATGGTGGTAGCCGTACTGCTCAACGGCCTCGTCTCGGTGGTTGGTGTTGCGGGCGGCTACTTCTTCAACGTCGTTCTCCAACACGGCACGCCCGGCGCATACCTGGCGTCCTTCACCACCCTCGCTCAGCTACCTGACCTGTGGGCGGCGGAGATCAAGGCGCTGGTGTTCGGGGCCATCGCTGCGATCGTCGCCTCGTACAAGGGGCTGACGGCGCAGGGCGGGCCGAAGGGCGTGGGCGATGCCGTCAACCAGTCCGTGGTGATCACTTTCATGTTGCTGTTCGTGACCAACTTCGTGATGACGGCCGTGTACTTCCAAGTCGTCCCGCAGAGGGGTTAGCCGATGAGACCGCAAAACCTCCTCGATCGCCCCTTGCGCTCGCTCGAAGAGCTGGGTGCCCAGCTGTCCTTTTACGGGCGCTCCTTGGCTTGGACGGGCCGCACCCTGCGACGCTACAAGAAGGAGGTCCTGCGGCTCCTTGCCGAGGTGAGCTTCGGGCGCGGCGCGCTCGCCGTCGTCGGCGGCACGGTCGGTGTGATCGCGTTCCTTTCCTTCTTCACCGGCACCGAGGTCGGCCTTCAGGGCTATGCGGCCCTCAACCAGCTCGGCACTTCGAACTTCGTGGCGTTCTTGTCGGCGTACTTCAACACTCGGGAGATCGCCCCGCTGGTGGCCGGACTCGCCCTGTCCGCGACGGTCGGGGCGGGGTTCACCGCGCAGCTGGGTGCGATGCGGATCAGCGAGGAGACCGACGCGCTGGAGGTGATGGGCGTGCCGTCGCTGCCGTTCCTTGTGACGACGCGGATGATCGCCGGCTTCGTCGCGGTGATCCCGCTGTACGTGATCGGGCTGCTGTCCTCGTACCTGGCCGCCCGCACCATCACCACTGGCTACTACGGGCAGTCGACCGGCACGTATGACCACTACTTCCACCAGTACCTGCCGCCCGTCGATGTGTTCTGGTCCTTCGGCAAGGTGATCGTCTTTGCTCTGCTGATCATCCTGGTGCACTGCTACTACGGCTACCACGCGAGTGGCGGACCGGCCGGTGTCGGCGTCGCGGTGGGCCGGGCGGTGCGGACCTCGATCGTCGCCATCAACGTCCTGGACTTCTTCCTGAGCCTGGCGATCTGGGGCGCCAACACGACGGTACGGGTGGCGGGGTGAGAGCGGTGCGCATGCAGAGAATGCGGTTCAGGCTCTACGGCATTGCCTTCCTCGCCGTGCTCGCACTGCTGCTGTCGCTCGCGGTGGCCGTCTACCAGCAGGCGTTCACCTCGGTGGTGCCCATCACCCTGGAGGCCGACACCCTCGGCAACCAGCTCGATGCACGCGCCGACGTCAAGCTGCGCGGGCTGCTGGTCGGCGAGGTGCGCGAGGTGCATGCCGACGGCGCCAAGGCGACCCTGGACATCGCGCTGAAGCCGCAGTACGTGTCGTACATCCCCTCGAACGTGCACGCGCGGCTGCTGCCCAAGACGCTGTTCGGCGAGAAGTACGTCGACCTGGTCGCTCCTGCCGGCGCTGCGCGCGCGTCGGCTCGGCCCATCCGTGCGGGTGACGTCATCACCCAGGACCGAACGAAGGTCGGCATCGAGGTGCAGCAGTTGATGAACGACCTGCTGCCGCTGCTGCGCACGGTCCGGCCGGGTGAGCTCAACGCCACGCTGTCGGCCTTCGCCACTGCGCTGGAGGGCCGCGGCGACCGGATCGGAGGCAATCTCACCCAGGTCGAGGGCTATCTGCGCCGCCTCAACCCGCACATGCCCTCCCTGAAGGAGGACATCACACGGTTCGCGGACGTCGCCGAGGTGTACGGCGACGCCGCGCCCGACCTGATGCGGATCCTGCGCAACACCGTCACCACCAGCCGGACGATCGTCGAGAAGAGGGAGCAGTTGGTGTCGGCTCTGCGCGCGACCGCCTCCGTGGCGGGCACAGCGAACGACTTCCTGTCCGAGAACGGCGACCGGCTGATCACCCTGGGCCGGGTCTCCCGCCCCACGCTCGAGCTGTTCGCCCGGTACTCCCCCGAGTACCCGTGCCTGTTCCAGGGCCTGGTCCGGCAGGAGAAGGCCTCCGAGGAGGCGTTCCGGGGCGGCGAGATGCGGATCACCCTTGAGGTCGTCCGGCCGCAGGAGGCGTACCGGCCCGGCGAGGAGCCGGCGTACGGCGCCCGGTCCGGCCCGAACTGCCGCGGTCTGCCGCATCCGCAGGTGCCCGGGCCGAAGCCCCATCTCGACGACGGTACGTCGGCCGGAGGTTCCGGCGGCGCACTCCCCGGAGGTGCCGACGTGTCCGCCACCCGTGCCGAGCAGCGGGCCGTGGGCTCGCTCGTGGCCCCCGTCATGGGCGTCCCCGCGGACGAGGTGCCGCCCGTGGCGACCCTACTGTTCGGGCCGCTGGCTCGCGGAACGGCGGTGACTGTCGCATGAGCGGGTCCGGAGCGCGGCAGACCGCCGCCCCGCTGATCAAGTTCAGCCTCTTCGCGCTGGTAACGATCGCGGCGACGGCGCTCCTCGCCGCCACCATCGTCAACGTCTCCTTCACCCCCAAGGACACCTATCACGCCGTGTTCACCGACGTCACCGGACTGGAGAACGGCGATGACATCCGGGTGGCCGGAGTGCGGGTAGGAGAGGTCGAAGGCATCCGGATCAAGGACCGGACGCTGGCGGAGGTCACGTTCACCGTCAGCGCGGACCGGCCGCTGCTCGCCGGGACCCACGCGGTCGTCCGCTACCGCAACCTGGTCGGGCAGCGGTACGTCGCACTCACCGAGGGCACCGGCGACGGCACCGCCCGGCTGCGGCCGGGCGGCACCATCCCGCTGTCCCGGACCGAGCCGGCACTGGACCTCAACGCCCTGCTGAACGGCTTCAAGCCGCTGTTCGCGGCGCTCAGCCCGAACGATGTCAACCAGCTCGCCACCGAGATCGTCCAGACCCTCCAGGGCGAGGGCGGCACGGTGAACAGTCTGCTCACACACACGGCCTCGCTCACCAGCACCCTCGCCGACCGCGACAAGCTGATCGGATCGGTGATCGACAACCTCAACACCGTCCTGGCGACCCTCGACGAGCGCGGCTCCCGCTTCTCCGGGCTGCTGACGCAGCTGCGCCGAGTGGTTGCAGGGCTGTCCGCCGACCGCAAGCCCATCGGGGAGTCGCTGGTGAGCATTGGCGACCTCACGGACGTCACGTCGGAGCTGCTCAAGGACGCGCGTCCACTGCTGAAGGAGGACATCGCCCGGCTCGGCGATGTCACCGGAACGCTGAACAAGAACGAGCACACCGTCGAGGGCGTCCTGAAACGGCTGCCGAACAAGCTCGAGAAGCTGACGGGGACGGCCTCGTACGGCTCGTGGTTCAACTTCTACCTCTGCGACTTCGACGGCCGGATCGTGCTGCCGAAGACCAAGCAGGTGATCACCCCGGAGCTGCACGTGGCACGGGCGAGGTGTGGCGGATGAGCCTCCGCATCAGGCGGCGCGATGGCCGCCGCCCCGAGCCGCTGGTGAGGTTCCCGGTCCTGCCACCGAAGCTGCCGAAGCTGCCGAGGCTGCTGCCGAAGCCCAAACCACGACCAGGACCCCTCGTGAAGGTGCGCGTCCTGCCGCCGAAGCTGCCCAGGATCCGGCTCACGCGCCCACGCCTGAAACCCTTCCGCGAGCACAACCCGGTCGTCGTCGGCGCCGTAGGCCTCACCGTCCTCGCGCTGCTGACCGTCGCCGCCTTCAACGCCGACAGCCTGCCGCTGATCGGCGGCGGCGACACCTACAGCGCGGCCTTCTCCGAGGCCGGCGGGCTCAAGCCGGACGACGAGGTACGGATCGCCGGGGTCAAGGTCGGCAAGGTCGAGGACGTCGACCTGGACGGCGACCACGTCAAGGTGACCTTCAAAGTGAAGGGCCGGCCGGCGTTCGGCACCGACACGGGGGCGTCGATCCGTGTCAAGACGATCCTCGGCGCGAAGTACCTGGCCCTCTACCCGAAGGGGCCCGGCCAGTTGAAGCCGGGCAGCGAGATCCCGCTTCGGCGGACCGTGTCGGCGTACGACGTCGTCCAGGCCTTCAGCGACCTGACGACCACCGCCGAGGAGGTCGACACGGGCCGGCTCGCGATGGCACTGGACACGATCGCCGACACCTTCCAGGACTCCCCCGAGGAAGTGCGGGCGTCGATCAAGGGACTGTCGCGGATATCCCGGACCGTCGCCGCCCGTGACAAGGCGATGCGCCAGCTGCTCGACCACGCGAACGGAGTCACCGAGGTGCTGGCCGATCACACGAAGGACGTCTCCGCACTGGTGAAGAACGGCGACGCCCTGTTCAAGGAGATCGACAAGCGGCGCTGGGCGATCCACAAGCTGCTCAAGAGCTCCGCGCTGCTGGGCATCGAGCTGTCCGGCCTGGTCGACGACAACAGCAAGGAGATCGGACCCGCTCTGAAGAACCTCAACACCTTCCTGAGGATGCTCGAACGCAACCAGGCGAGCCTCGACCGCAGCGTCCGGCTGCTCGCCCCCTACGTCCGGCTCTTCACCAACACCCTCGGCAACGGCCGCTGGTTCGACTCCTATATCCAGAACATGGTCGCCGCCCCGGTCACGCCACGTACGGGAGGCACCCGATGACCCGCAGACTCCTGGCCCTGTTCACCGCGCTCGCGATCGTCGTCGGCCTCGCCGTCGTCCTCTGGCCGGGCCCCGGCCCCGTCCGCGTCACGGCGTACTTCCCTCGGACTGTCGGCATCTACCCCGGCTCCGACGTCCGCGTCCTCGGTGTCCGCATCGGCGAGGTCAGGAAGATCACGCCGGAGGGCGGCCGGGTACGGGTCGAGCTGGAATACGACAGGGGCCGCAAGGTCCCCGCCAACGCACAGGCCGCCATCGTCAACTCCTCGGTGGTCAGCGACCGTTACGTGCAGCTGCTGCCGGTGTACCGCAAGGGCGCGGTGCTGCGGGACGGAGCCGTCATCCCCGAGTCCCGTACGGCTGTTCCCGTCGAGCTGGACCGGATCTTCGACAGCCTGCACACCACCGCCGAGGCGCTCGGCCCGAACGGTGCCAACAACAAGGGTTCGCTGTCCCGGCTTCTGGGGGTGAGCGCGGACAACCTCCAGGGGCAGGGCGCAAGCCTCAACCAGACGGTGCAGGACCTGTCCCAGGCGGTCACCACGCTGTCCGACGGGCGTGGCGACCTGTTCGGGACCGTGCGGAACCTTCAGGTGTTCACGGCCGCGCTGGCGGCGGACGACACCAGCGTGCGGTCGTTCAACACCGACCTCGCCGACGTGGCGGGGCAGCTCGCCGGGGAGCGTAAAGATCTCGCGGCCGCGCTGAAGTACCTGGCTGCCGCACTCGGCGACGTGTCCGGCTTCGTGAAGGGAAACAAGAAGGCGCTGACCTCGGACGTGCAGGGCCTGGCCGAGGTCACCAAGGTCCTCGTCACCCAACGAGACGCTTTGGAGGAGCTTTTGACCGTCGCGCCCACGGGCCTGTCGAACCTGGAGAACGCCTACAACCCCTCCGCCGGCACTCTCGACACCCGCAACAACGCGCAAACCTCCCAGGACCCGTCGTCCCTTCTCTGCTCGATCCTGAAGACGACCGGCGACGACCATGACAGCTGCGAGGGGCTGAAGAAGCTCTTCGCCTCCTTGCCCGAGGTTCCGCCGGTCCCGGCGTCGACGGGCTCGGTCGACAAGACCCTCGGCGGCATTCTGGGGGCACCTGCATGAGCGTGCGGCGCAAGGGGCGGGTGGCCGCCTGGACGGCGGTCTGCTCGCTGCTGCTGACCGGCTGCGAGTTCAACGGCTGGTATGACGTCCCGCTGCCCGGCGGCGCGGCCTCGGACGGTCACGCCTACCACGTCACCGTCGAGTTCCGGGACGTCCTGGACCTCGTGCCGCAGTCGTCGGTGAAGGTCAACAACGTCACCGTCGGCACGGTCGAGAAGGTGGAACTGGAAGGCTGGCACGCCCGCGTACGGCTCAGGATCGCCGACTCGGTGAAGCTGCCTGGCAACGCGGTCGCCGATCTGAGGCAGACCAGCATGCTCGGCGAGAAGTACGTCGCCCTGTCCGCACCGGCCGACACACGCCCCGTCGGACGTCTCCGCGACGGCGACCCCATCCCGCTGTCCCGCAGCGGCCGCAACCCGGAGGTCGAGGAGGTGCTGTCGGCGCTGTCCGCGCTGCTCAACGGCGGCGGGGTGGCGCAGCTCAAGACGATCACCATCGAGTTGAACCAAGCCCTCAGCGGCCGCGAGGACCGGGTCCGGTCCCTGCTGAAGCAGCTCGACATCTTCCTCTCCGGCCTCGACGGCCAGCGGGCGGACATCGTGCGCGCGCTGCAGGGCGTCGACCGGCTCGCGCAGCGGCTGAAGAAGGAGAAGAAAACGATCGCCTTGGCCGTCGACACCATGCCGCCCGCCCTGAGGGCCCTCGCCGACCAGCGCAAGGACCTGACGAAGATGCTCACCGCCTTGTCCAGGCTCGGCAAGACCGGCACCAAGGTGGTGAACGCCTCCCACGACGACACCGTCACCAACCTGAAGAAGCTCCAGCCCATCCTGCAGGAGCTGAACAAAGCAGGCGACGACCTGCCCAACTCCCTCGAGCTCCTCACCACGTACCCGTTCCCGCGCAACGCGACGGACGCCGTCAAGGGCGACTACGTCAACCTGAAGATCACCGCCGACCTCGACCTGGCGGACCTCTACGGCAACGTCACCGGCAAGCCCGGCAAGGGCGGGAAGTCCCCGGCCCCCGGGACACCGCATCTTCCCGGCCACCCCACTCCCATCCCTCTCCCGTCCGTCCCGTCCCTGCCGGGCATCCCGTCCGTGCCCCCTGTGCCCTCTGTTCCCTCCGCGCCCGCCGTGCCGTCGACGCCCTCCCACGGCAGCACCCTGCTGTGCCCGCCAGTGTGCACCGCCGCCTACGGCACCGGGGACGGCGCGCGTCGCTTCCCGCCCGGGGTCGATCCCGGGCTCGCCGAGCTGATGCTGAAGGGGATACAGCCGTGATCACACGTACGGTCAAGGCCCAGTTGCTGGCCTTCGCGACCATCACCGCCCTGGGGGTGGCGTACGTCGGCGCCCGGTACACGGGCCTGGTGGACGACGTCTTGCACCGCGGGTACACCGTTCGCGCCGACTTCGCCGAGTCAGGGGGCGTCTTCCCAGGTGCCGAGGTCACCTACCGGGGAGTGCCGGTGGGCCGCGTGGGCGATCTGCAGCTGACCGGATCCGGGGTCTCGGTGGCGCTGAGGATCGAGGACGGCGCCCCGAGGATCCCGGCCGACACGCTCGCAGTGGTCGCCGCCCGATCGGCGGTGGGTGAGCAGTACGTCGACCTCCAGCCGCGGCGGTCGGGCGGCCCGTACCTCAGGGACGGCAGCCCGATCCCGCGCAGCCGCACCCGGACCCCACTGCCGGTCACCGACCTGGTCCTCAGCCTCGACCGGCTGGTCAACTCGGTCGGCAAGGACGATCTGCGGGTCACCGTCGACGAGCTGGGCAAGGCGTTCTCCGGCACCGGACCGAACCTGAGCCGGCTGGTGGACTCCGGTGACGCGCTGGTTGAGGCGGCATCCGAGTCGCTCCCCCAGACGGTCTCGCTGATCGAGGACTCGCGGAAGGTACTCAGGACACAGGCCGACCAGGGCTCGGCCATCAAGTCGTTCTCCCGCGATCTCGCCACGCTCACGGGACAGTTGAAGTCGAGCGACGGCGACCTTCGCCGGCTGATCGGCAGCACCGTGCCCGCCGCGCGGCAGGTCGATTCGCTGCTCAAGTCCACGCGGCCGCACGTGCCGATCCTGCTGGCCAACCTCATCAGCGGCGGCCAGATCACCGTGGCCCGGTTGCCCGGCGTCGAACAGGCCCTGGTCACGCTCCCACTCACTGTCGCGGGCAGCTACACGGTCATCCCCGGCGACGGCACCACCCACTTCGGGCTGACCGTGAACGCCGACGACCCTCCCGCCTGCACCAAGGGCTACAACACCCAGCGGCGCGACCCAGCCGACACCGGGACGCGCCATGCGAACACCGACGCGCGCTGCACGCTACCGCGTGGCAGCAAGTCCTCGGTGCGCGGAGCGCAGAACGCGCCCGGCGCCACGACCGGCCCGCACAGCGGCGACCAGGCCGCGTTCGTGGCCCCGTACGACCCGGAGACCGGCACCGTGACCGGCCCGGACGGAACGCTCCTCGAGATCGGCTCGACGGGCGGGGAACAGGCCGTGTTCGGAAAGGAGTCGTGGCAATGGCTGCTCGTGGGACCGATGGTGTGAGAGGCGGCATGAGGCTGCTGTCTGCGGGGCTCGTCGCTGCGACCGTGTTGACGACCGTGCTGTGTGTCTGGCTGGGCTGGAAGCTGTCCGACCAGCGCGCGGCGGAACAGCGCCGTCAGGACATCTTGGCTGCGGCCCGCCAGTCGGCGCTGAGCTTCACCTCGCTCGACTACCGGCACTACGACCGGGACAGCGCCGATGTGCTGGCGAACGCCACCGGCGAGTTCAAGAAGGAGTTCGCCTCGCAGACCGAACAACTGACGAGGCTGGTCGCACAGAACAAGTCGGTGTCCGACGGACAGGTCCTGGAAGCGGGCATCGTGCGGTACGACGGGCGCTCGGCCCGGGTCCTGGTCGTGGCCGACAGCGAGGTGACCAACACCGCCGCGCCCGAGGGCCAGGCGCGCACCTACCGGCTCCAGCTCGACCTCGCGTATGTAGCAGGTCGCTGGTTGACCTCCGACGTCGTGTTCGTGGGCTGACCCGGCCGTGAGACCAACAAGGAGGAGAGACACCGTGGCGAACCCGGCCTTCCGCAGCACCCGCGGCACCGGCTCACCGGCCCGCCGCACCATGACCGCGGCCGCCCGCGCGGCGGCCAAGCGCGCCGGACGGCCCGCGCCTCGCGAATGCGGTGCCCACCAGGAAGAGCAGACCCGCTCCGGGCGCACCCTGCTCGTCGATGCGCCGCCGAACGGCTGGGAGGACCCGCCGGAGCCCGAGTCACCCGAGTCGTTCGAGGGGAAGACGGAGGTCGGTGCGTCCCCGCGCAACGCCGGGCGGGGCGTGCTCACCGCGGCGCTGGGCATCGTCCTCGTGGCGGCCCTGGTCGCGGCCGCCGTACTCGGGCGGGAGTACCAGCAGGGGCGGCAGGCGGAGCAGGCCCGCGACGAGGCCCTCGCAGCCGCGCGGAATGCGGCGCCGGTCGTGCTGTCGTACGACTACCGGCACCTGGACCGGGACTTCTCCCGTGCCCGCATCCTGCTGACCGGGCGCTTCCGCGACCAGTACGGCAAGACCACGAAGGCGGTGGTCGCGCCGACCGCGACGAAGTACCACGGTGTGGTGAAGGCGACCGTGGCCACACCCCCCGACGGTGACGCCCCGGCGGTGTCCGTCGTGTCGGCCACACGGGACCGGGCCGTCGTCCTGCTCTTCGTCAACCAGATCACCCGGAGCACTCAGGTCCCGCAGCCGCGGCTGGACCTGAACAGGGTGCGCATGACGCTCACCAACACCAACGACGGCTGGAAGGTGAGCGGCGTCGACGCCCTCTGACCAGGCCTCCGTAAGTGCCCTCGCGTGGTCGCGCGGGGGCACTTTTTCGAGGGGAACGGGCGCGGCCGGGCTGGGCCGGCGGGCTTCACTGCGGTCGGGCTGTGGTGGGCCGGGCGACGTTCTTGCCCCCGAGCGATCTGCCTCACCGACTCCGGCCAACCCCCCTCAGCACCCGTCCGGCCCGCTTCGAAAAGAGTTCGGTTGCTCGCGACGGACACCGTCTGCCTCCCCGTAGAGCAGATGAAGGCTTCACCCGTACCGCCACCCTTCATCCGACTCGCGAATCCACGAGGTACCTGTGGCTCTCCTCTTCGCACGTCGCCTTCACTTCCACCTGCGGTCGCGGGGGCGTCGCGCCGTCGGGTTGCTGGTGCTCGTCGCCGGAACCCTGCCGGGTGCGCCGGCCGGCGCCGCGACCCCGTCCTCCGGATCGGTCAGCGACACCGCGTTCACGACCACGTGGAGCGCCGGGCCCTTCGCCGTCCCGAATGTCTCCGGCACTGCCGGGACGGTGAGCTGCGGGCATGGGCAACCCTGCGACGACTACGCCCTGAAGGTGTCGGTGCCTGCGGGCTACGACGCCGGTCACAGCCTGCGCATCGACGTCAGATGGCCGGGATCCGCCGCCGACTTCGACCTGTACGTCCTCGATACGGACGACCAAGAGGTGGTGGCCACCTCGGCCTCTTCCAGCGACCCCGAGACCGTGGTGCTCCCGGCGGTGTCGGCGTCATACACCGTGCGCGTGGTGCCGTACGCGCCGCTCGGCAACAGCTTCACCGGCACCGCGAGCCTGATCGCCACTCCGGCCGATCCGCCGCCGAGTACGGCCACGCCGCCGACGTACGCGAACTCCCGGGCACCCGACGGCATCGCGGATGCACACAATGCCGGTGAACCCTCGATCGGCGTCGACCGTGCGAGCGGCGCCGCAATGTTCCAGGCGTACACGTCGACACTCAAGGTCACCTACGACAGTGCCGGTGCCGCCACGTGGCAGGACAAGAGCGCGAGCGCGGCCAACGACTGCCCCCAGGGAAGCACCGCCAGCCTCGACCCGATCCTGTTCACCGACCCGGTCACCCACCGCACCTTCGAGTCGCAGCTCGCCGGCAAGACCGCCCTGACCTGCTACACCGACGACGACGGTGAAATGTGGACGCCGACGGGCGGCTCGGGCATCAACTCCGGTGTGGACCACCAGACCATCGGTGGCGGCGCCTTCGCCACGGGCGGTCCAGGCACCGTCACGTCGTACCCGAACGCCGTCTACTACTGTTCCCAGGACATCGCCGACGCCTCTTGCGCGGTCAGTCGGGACGGCGGTCTGACGTACGGTCCCGCCGTTCCGATGTACTCGCTGCTGGACTGCGGCGGCCTGCACGGGCATGTGAAGGTCGCCCCGGACGGCACGGTGTACGTGCCCAACAAGGGCTGCGGTGGCAATCAGGCCGTGGCCGTCTCCGAGGACAACGGGCTGACGTGGACCGTCCGCAAGAACCCGTCCAGCACCCCCGGTGACTCGGACCCGAGCGTGGGAGTCGGGGCCGGCGGGACCGTCTACATGGGCTACCAGAACAGCGACGGCACGCCGCGTACCGCCGTCAGCCACGACAAGGGCAAGACGTGGCTGTACGACCAGAACGTCGGCGCGGCCCTCGGCATCAAGAACATCGTCTTTCCGGCCGTGACCGCGGGCGACGACAACCGCGCCGCGTTCGCCTTCCTGGGCACCACCACCGGCGGCAACTATCAGGACGCGGCCAACTTCACGGGCGTCTGGCACCTGTACGTGGCCACCACCTACGACGGCGGCCAGTCCTGGGTGACCGTCGACGCCACCCCCACCGACCCGGTTCAGAAGGGGGCGATCTGCACGGGCGGCACCACGTGCGGCAACGATCGCAATCTCCTGGACTTCATCGACGTCACCACCGACGCCCAGGGTCGCGTGCTCGCCGCCTACGCCGACGGCTGCACCGGCACCTGCGCGACCGGAGGTGCGCAGAACTACGACGCGCTGGCGTCCATCGCCCGCCAGTCTTCAGGCAACACGCTGTACGGCGCGTACGACGCCTTGATCCTCGGCCGCACAAGAAGCCCTAAGGAAACCACTCGATGAAGCCATCGCCCCCGGCTGCCGTACTGGCAGCAGCCGTCCTCAGCCTGGCCGCGGTCACCGGATGCTCAGCGGCGAACAAGCACGCCGAGCCACCGCGGGCGACACCGTACGCGGCAGAGCATGCGACCGATCCGCCGGCCGGGAACGCGGTCGGCGCCGCGCCCGGCGGCTGCCCCACTGCCGCGTCACTGCCGCTCCCCAAGGACTTCCCGGAGAACCTGCCGGTGCCCGACGGCGCAGTCGTGACCTCGGTGGAGCACCGCACCGGCGGCCGGCTCGTCGTCGCCACCGTCGTACGGGGCGGCTTCGACACCACGCTGGCGTTCCTGCACAAGCGGCTCCCAAAGGCCGGCTACATCCCCAAGGAGGGCGAAGTGGAGGAGGCCGACGCCGAGTCGAACTTCTCCTCCGGGAGCGTCCGGGGCCGCTGGACCCTGCGGAAGATGTCCGACTGCGAGGGAGGGGTGTACCTGACGTACCTGACGTCCGCTGTCTCCTGACCCTGCCCCGGCCAAGCCCTCTTCCTGGCCGGTGAAACTGCAAGGGGCCGCCTTTCGCGGCGAGCGGTACCACGTGCGCCGTTGACCGAAGGGTGGCCTCCCGGATTGGAAGACCCCTGGTGAACGCATGCACCGCGAGTCTGATCGGCCGGCCTGACGCAGCAGTCGGCCGGGGCCGTATGCGGGGCCGGGTTGTCGCTGGTGCGGTGGAGAATGGGTCTTCGCAGGTCGTCGTGTCCGACTGCAGGCTGGGAGCGGAAGCCCTGACCAGGAACTCGGGACCCGGCCCTGCCTTGTTCCTCCCGGTGTCCACCTCGCGTGTCCGCCCCCGTGGCCCTGGGACCGGGGGCGTTCCCAGCCGAGGAGATCGGGAGCACTTCTCCTCGTCCATCGGTCCCGAGCGGTGGCGACGGATCGCGGGTGCGGTGGGTCCCGGGGGCAGCCGGATCAGGACCGGGGGAGGTCCAGGGAGTCGAAGCGGCGCATGAGGGCGGGCTTGGCCAGGTGGGCGGCCCGCAGTTCACCGGCCCGCCGGTCGAAGTCCGAGGTGCCACCGGTGCGGGCCTCCAGGGCGCGCAGGTCCGCCAGGAGTGCGACGGCGGCGTCGTAGGCGCTGGCGTTCTTCCGGGCGATCAGGTCGTCGACCTCACGCCACGCCTGCTCGGTTCTCTGGGCGAGCTTGGCCAAGCGCGCTTCCTGTGCTTCGGCGGCGGCGCGTGCCCGATCCTGCTCGGCCACGGCCCGCGCGTTTCGCTCGCGCTGCCTGCGGTCGGAACGACGGCGGTAGGCCGTGTCGAGGAGCTGGGCCGCAGTGCGCCGGCCGATTACGTCACGAGGGCCCGGGATAGTGGTCGCCGCCCGGTAGCGGGCCAGGAGTCGGGGCCCTGGGGACGCGGTGGTCAGCGCGGCCTCGACCAGCAGGGCGTCCTTGTCGGCGGCGGGAAGACCGGCGACGAAGGCCGCCAGGGCCTTCCGGTCCAGGACGTCCGCGGTGGCGGGCCGGCTGTCCTCGGCGGCGACCGCCAGCAGGTCCGCGTCGACGCCAAGGAAGTCCGCCAGGGCCTGCTGCGGGCCGGTGAGCGAGGCCAGTCCCGCGGGGACGGGCGGCTCGACCTCGCGGGCGTAGTTCTCCTCGTCGTCCTCCGCGAGCTCCCAGGCGGTGAGCCCGGCAAGCCATCCCAGGTACAGCGGCCGCAGGTCTCCCGCCGCGAGTTCGGCGCGCAGCCCCACGAACGACGAGAGCGTGTCGGACGTCTCGAATTCCCACTCGCAGCCGTCCTCCGAGGACACGGTGAAGTCCAGCAGCGTGTGTCCGGACCGGGTCCAGACGCCGAGCGCATCCTCCATCGCGTACGCGGTGGCTTCCTTGGCCGGGAGCGAGCCGTCGGGCAGACGCAGGACGAGGCGACGGCTGCCCCAGTTCGCGTAGTACAGATGGGCGTCGTAGAACTGCTCGACCAGCTTCGTCGTATCGCCGCGGAAGTCGCCCCAGTGGTATTCGTTGACGAAGCGGGTCGGGGTGATGTCGGCGCGGGTGGACAGCGCGCGTACCTGCCTGACCTGGTCCTCGTCCAACGGGCGGTCAAGCGCGAGGAACTCGTAGTACTGGTACTCGCTCACGACTTGGCAGCCTACCGGCCGTGCACCCAAGGTTTGAGTCAGCCGCGGAGCCATCCGAACAGCCCATTGCCGCGCCGCTCGCGCTCCCACTCCGCCTCCGCTTCGGCTCGTTCGGCCGCGACGCGCTCGCGCTGCGTACGACAGCGCGGGCATTCATCGCCGCGGGCCAAGCCAGGGGCATCGTCAGGGTCGACGTCGCCGCCGCAGGTCGGGCAAGGCCACAGCGAGGCCTCCCATTTCCGGTGCTCGTCCTCCTGCCGACGTGCTTCCTCCTCCTCAGCTGCCCGCTGGGCGGCGCGACGTTGTTCGTCTCGACGGCCGTAGGCATGCAGGTCGTCGGCGTTGCGCAGGGCATCCGTGAGTGTCTGGGCTGAACCGTGGCCGAAGCGCCACCAGATCGCCCCGCACGGGCCGTGCTGCTGCAGCCGGTCCAGTGCGGTGGCCAGGACGGGCACCGTGCCGTCGTAGTCCCGGTACCCGTCCCGCTCTCCGGTGTTCCCTATCGGGCGGCCAGGACGCCACATGCCCTGCCAGTGCTCCTCGGATAAGCGTGCGACCTCATGTATCCGTGCCTGCAGGGCCTTGGGGCCGACCTGCTTGGTGAACACGAACGCCACTGGTGGGAAACCGCCGCGACCGGACGCCTGCCAGAGGGTCGACCACAGTGGGACTTGCTGCCCACCTTGGTCCTTCACGGTGCGCTGGAAGAACCGGCGGTAGCGAAGGATCTTGTCTGCCACCTTGGCTGGCGGTTCGGTGCCGTTGTCCACCTCCACGAACAGCACCGGCAGCCCGGCCTCCGGCGCGCTCAGGACTGCGTCGGCGCGCAGGCTTCCCTTGCCCGGTGTGGTAAACGTGCCGGTGACGGGGAGAGCGACCTCGGTTTGCCAGCCGTGGAGTGTGCCAAGCCCTGGCGGCCTGGAAGGCAGCGGCTTCGTCGGCCCGGCGGCGGGCGGTGTGCCGCGGCGGGCAACCGGTTTGGTCGGCTCTGGCGGCGACTGCAGGAACGCGTCGATGGTGTCGGTCACCTTCACCGCGTGCGCCGCGCCGGCTCTGGCCGCCTCCCGAGCGGTACCGCCAATGCAGCGGAACAGCAGTACTGCCCGGGCACTGGTACCACTCAACAGGGTTCCCGCAGAAATCACACCCGCCCTGCGCAGTACACAGCAGCCGGCTCGGACTGTCGTCGGCGATGCGCAGGGACCGGCGCGGCCGGTAATTCTTGCGGCTGCCGTCCCAGGCGAAACCGTCGTCAGCGAAGGAGTTGTTCGTCGAGCGCATGACCGCAGACGGTGACGCCCAACACGCCACAACATGGACGACCAAGCCGAGGAAGTCACCCTCTCGCCCTCTTTAGGTCGCACAACCGTTCGTTCAATCATTCATGCGTTCTCTCCAGATCCCTCTCTCTCGGACCAGTCGTCGCCTGCGGGTGCTGTGCGCGCCTCCCTTCAACCACACGCGTGCACGGCTGGCTGCTCATCACGCTCCTGAGGTGGCCCCGTAGGATGCCGTGCATGATTCGCGCAGTAGCGTTCGACGTCGGTGAGACCCTGATCCGAGACGACCGCGGCTGGGCTTCTTGGGCGGACTGGCTGGGAGTACCCCGGCACACCATGTCCGCCCTTGTCGGATCCGTCGTAGCTCAAGGACGCGACAATGCCGACGCTTTGCGACTTGTGCGGCCCGGTCTGGAGGTTGCCGTCGAGTACGCGGCGCGGGAGCGCGCCGGTCATGGCGAACAGCTCGACGAGCACGATCTGTACGAGGATGTCCGCCCAGCCCTGTCCGGGCTTCTGGCGGCCGGGTTCCGAGTCATTATCGCGGGCAATCAGACCCGCAGAGCAGGCGAGTTGTTGCGCGCGCTCGACCTTCCCGCAGACGTCATCGCGACGAGCGGCGACTGGGGTGTGGCTAAGCCCGAGGCCGCCTTCTTCGAGCGGCTCGTCGAGACGGCCGACTGCACCCCTGACGAGATCGTGTACGTGGGCGATCACCCCGTCAACGATGTCTTCCCGGTCCGCGCAGCCGGGTTGCGGGCAGCACACCTTCGACGCGGCCCGTGGGGATATCTGTGGGCAGACAGTCCAGAAGTTGTGGCTGCGGCGGACTGGCGCATCAACTCCCTTACAGAGCTGGTCGATACGCTGACGAGGTAGCACAAGGTTCCTTACCCTGGGTCAGACGCGCGATACCCTCCGTACAGCCAGGAGGATCGGAGACCACTGTGCCCGGAGACAGTGCGGGTGATGTAGGCAAGCGCATCGCGACCGCCCGTCGTTCCCGTCGCATGAGGCAAGGCGATCTTGCCTGGGCAGCGTCGCTGTCACCGAGCATGATCCAGAAGATCGAGCGTGGTGCCCGGCTACCGAGCGAAGACGCGCTGAATGCCATCGCCGCCGCTCTCGCTCTCGACCCATCCCGGCTGTCAGCCGACGGGGGCGGCAGGGCCAATAGCCGTGTGCGGGCGGCGCTCTCGGACATCTCCGCTGTGATCGCCACGTACGACCTCCCCGATGATGGGGTCTGCTGCAGGTTTGGGTGACAGGTTCGGTCACGCGGCCTGGACGGCCGGTGGGGTCATGACGGTCTCGAATTCGACGGGGGTCAGGCGGCC
>NZ_JBEXSX010000080.1:0-37246 GCF_040613835.1 Streptomyces sp. NPDC006207
TCGTGCCGGTTGACCGGCGGCATCATCATCGTGATGACGCCCTCGCCGATCTCCACGGCCCAGGTGTCCTCCCCGGCCGGGGCGCCCCGCACACCGGTACCACCCGTTCGGAGGGGGAACGGCGGGGGCGCTGCGTGGCAGCCTCCCGAGAGGGACGAAGAACGCGTCCCCCGTGACCCCCGAGGGAGTACCCGCCATGGCCACCAGGAAGAACCTCCGGGCCGACCGGACGAGCCTCACCCACAAGGTCGGCTACGCCCTCCGGCACCCCACGCGGGTCGCCGGGTACGCGCGCCGGGCCGCGCGGGACCGCTGGCTCGCGCACCGGCACCGCGACCACGTGGCGTACTACCGGGCGGTCATGGCCAGCGACACCGCGCGGGACCCCGAGGCCGCCGTCGGCAGCGGCAGCCACGACCGCTGGCTGGCGCTGGGCGCGATGCAGTTCGACTACCTGCGTGAGCACGGCCTGTCGCCCCGGCACCGGCTGCTGGACATCGGGTGCGGCAACCTGCGCGCGGGCTGGCGCCTCATCGAGCACCTCGACGCCGGCCACTACTACGGCATCGACATCTCCCCCGACATCCTGATCGCCGCCAAGCGCACCGTGACCGCGCAGGGCCTGCAGCGCAAGCTGCCGTACCTCACGCTCACCCACGACCTGACCTTCGACTTCCTGCCGGACCGCCACTTCGACGTGGTCCACGCGCACAGCGTCTTCTCCCACTCGCCCCTGGAGGTCATCGACGAGTGCCTGGCCCACGTGGCGCGGATCCTGGCCCCGGGCGGGTGGTTCGACTTCACGTTCGACCGCACCGAGGGGAAGGAACACCACGTGCTGCGCGAGGACTTCTACTACCGCACCGAGACGCTGATGGATCTGGCCGCCCGGCACGGGCTGCGCGCCCGCTTCATGGACGACTGGGAGCTGCGCGGCCACGGGCAGTCGAAGATCCGCGTCCACGCGGGCTGAGCCGTGCCGGACGTCCCGGCACGCCGGGGGCGGACCCCGGCGTGAGGCCGGAAGGGTCCTGCCGTCCGTGACGGCCCCTCGCGCGTACGACGGCGACGTGCTCAGGAGGCGCGTAGGCACGCAGGCTCCCGGCATCGAGGGAGCCGTCACCCGCAGGGCCGACGTCGGCCACGAGCCCGTGCGCGCGCGCTTACGGTCCCGGCTCCGCCACCGCGGCCGGGCGGCCGGTGTCGATGCCGCGGTGCCGCAGCGCGGCGTCCCCGATGCCGGCCCCGCCCGCACCCGCGTCCCGGACCTGCCGCGGGACACGGCCTTCCCGGTCCTCGGCGAGAGCTACGTGGTGCCGTGCGCGGTGTGGGACGACCACGCCGCAGACGAGGCGTGGCCGTCGTCAGGGGGCCTCCGCGGCCTCCTGTTCGGCGCGCTTGCCGGCCACGTGCTCGACGAGGTCGCGCACGGTGCCCATCCGCTCGACCTCGTCGGCCAGCAGCATCACGCCGACCTCGCGTTCGACGGCGTCGGCGGCACGCTGCTTGGCCCGGTCGCCCAGGCGCAACCGGGCGAAGGTCGTGTCCGGCCCGATCTCCTCCGGCGCCACGTCCGCACATCCGGCGACCACCCTGCGCACGATGCCGGCGACGTCTTCGGTCATGTTCCCTCTCCCCTCCGGTGACTGTCCGATACGCCTACCCCGCCGGCGGCGGAGGACCGCACCGGTGCGCCGGGCCGTTCGGGGGAACGGCCGGTGTCGTGGGCCGGCGTGCCGGGGCGCGGCTCGTACGTTCGGCCGGTATGACGCACCTTCCGCACGGCCCCGCCCCCGCGCCCACCCGTCGCACCGCGCTGGCCGGGCTCGCGGCAGGGGCCGGGGCCCTGGCGGCCGCCGGGTGCACGCCCTCGGGCGCCTCCCCCGCGGGCCCGCCTTCGCCCGGCGGTCCGGGAACGGGGCCCGGGTCCGGGTCCGGGTCCGGGCGGACGTCGGCCTCCGCTGCGGGTCCCGCGGGCGGCGCCACCCCCGGGGTGATGACCCTCTTCGACGACCCCGCCTACGACTTCAACGCGCTCCTGGCCCTCGGCGCCTGCGGCTACGGCTCCGCCGAGGCCGGTGAGGTGCTCACCGCCGTGAACGCCGTCACCACGGCGGGGGTGTCGGCGCAGTCGTACACCCGCACCTTCAGAGAGCTGGGCGACCGGCTGCTCACGACGCCGAGGGGCAGCATGCCCGGGCGCCAGACCACACGGTTCCGGACGCTGCGGGCGGCCCAGTACTACGGCCAAGCGCTGTTCTTCGTTCTCGGCTCCGAGGACCCGGGCAGCGAGGAGCAGCTCTACCGTGCCGGGCGCCGCGCCTGGGACGCCTTCTGCGAGCGCTGCGATCCGGCCCCGGTGACGGCGGGCGTGGCCTGCGGGAGGACGCGGATGCCGGTGTGGTTCTTCCGCCCGGAAGGGGCGCAACGGCGCAGGCCCACGGTGATCCTGACCAACGGCAGCGACGGCCAGAACGTCGACATGTGGACGTACGGCGTGTCGGCGGCCCTGGACCGCGGCTGGAACGCACTCGTCTACGACGGCCCGGGGCAGGGCCATGTGCTCTTCGTGGAAGAAGTCGTCTTCACCCCGCGCTGGGAGAAGGTCGTCACCCCGCTGGTGGACTGGCTGACCGCCCGCTCCGACGTGGACCCCGGCCGGATCGCCCTCACCGGGCTGAGCATGGGCGGCAACCTGGCGCCCCGGGCGGCCGCCTTCGAGCACCGGATCGCCGCCCTGGTGGCGATGCCCGGCTGTGTGTCCCCCTGGCTGGCCTTCCCCCAGGAGGTCCGGGAGATCCTCACCGCCGACAAGGAGCGGACCAACGCCGTCTGGACCAAGGAGGTCGTCCCGGCGCTGAGCCCGTCCGAGGCGGCGACGCTCAAGAAGCGCTTCGAACCCTTCTCCGCCCCGGCGATGACCGAGGCGCGGGAGGGCAGGATGTTCACCGACTTCTTCACCCCCGCCCGCCTCATCGCCTCACTGGACGTCAGCGACGTGCTGGGCCGGATCAAGGCGCCCACCCTGGTGCTGGACTACGAGTTCGAGCAGTTCTACCCGGGGCAGCCGCGCCGGATGTACGACGGGCTCACCGCCCCGAAGGACTACGTGAAGCTCACCGCGGCCACCGGGGCGCAGCTGCACTGCTCCCCGATGGCCCCCCAGCAGCACTGCGAGGTCGTCTTCGACTGGCTGCAGGACACGCTCTCGGTGCGCTGACCGGGGGCGGGACCGGCCGCCCCTTACGGCGGTCACGGCACGCGCGGCCGGCCCGGCACATAGGGCGCGAGGATGTCGGCCACGGTGCGGTTGCGGGGCGTGGGGACGCCCAGTTCGCGGCCGAGGTCGGCGACGCCTCCGCTGAGCCACGGCAGTTCCAGGCGGTTGCCCTGCTCCAGGTCGTTGTGCATGGAGGAGGTCATCGTGGCGGGCAGCGTGTCACAGAAGGCCAGTTGCTCGTCGACGAAGGACTCGTCGAGGCGCACGCCCGAGGCCCGGCCGACGGCGACGACCTCCGCCATGACGTCGCGCAGCAGCGACCGCGTCGCGGGATCGGCGCGGACGACGCCGATCGGCTGGCGCACGGCCGAGGTGGTGCCCGACAGGCCCGTGAGGAACACGAACTTCTGCCACAGGACCCGCGCGATGTCGGCGCTGACCTCCGCGTCGACGCCGGCCTTCTCGCACACCTCGCGGAACTCCTCCGCCCGGGCCGCCCCCTGCCCGTCGTACGGGCCGAAGACCAGCTTCTGCATCGTCCCGCGGTGGGAGACGACGCCGGGTTCCTCGATGACGGCGGAGATGTAGCAGACCCCGCCCCACACGGCCTCGGGCGGCAGGTGCCGGCGCAGGACCGAGTCCTTCTGGACGCCGTTCTGAAGGGAGATCACCCGCGCGCCCGCCTCGGCGAGGCCGCGCAGCCGGGTGGCGACGTCCTCGGTGTCCCACAGCTTGACCGCGACCAGCACGACGTCGGCGGGACCGACGTCACCGATGTCCGGCACGAACCGGTCGGCCGGTGCCCGGAACTCCCCCAGCGGGCTGCGGACGGCCAGCCCGCCGTTGGCCCGGATCGCCTCCAGGTGCCGACCGCGGGCGACGAAGGTGACCTCGTTGCCCGCCTCCGCGAGACGGGTGCCGAAGTAGCCGCCCACTCCGCCCGCTCCCACGACCGCTATGCGCATGGCGTGCTCCCTTCCCGGTCCGGCCTGGCCGATGGCTTGGTAACCGTCTTCAAGGTTACTATGGACACATGAGCGAGCGCGCACCGGCCATGGGGACCCCGGCCACTCCCCGCACCCGCGTCACGGCCAAGGTCCGTGCGCTGCGCTTCGACGCGGGCTCCCTCTCGCTCGACCTCGTCGCCACCGTCGGCCGCCGTCCCAGCACCCCCGTCGAGCGGCTCGGCGATCACGACCGCCTCCGCGCCTGGTGCGGCGGCGTCGGAGTGACGCTGCGGGACGGGGAGGACGGGACGGCCCTGCTCGACGCCCTCCACGAGCTGCGCGCCGCCGCCACCGACGTCGCCACCGCGGTCGTCGACGGCCGCACGCCGCGAGCGGAGTGCGTGGACCTGCTCAACGACCTGGCCCGCGTCGAGCCGCCCGCGCCCCTCCTCCGCGTCGACGCCCACGGGCGCCCGAGCGCCGGGACGGAACCGCTGTCGGCCGCCCAGTTGCTCTCCGCCGTGTCCCGGGACCTGATCGCGCTGGTCACCGAGCCGCGCCTGCGGGACCGGCTGCGCACCTGCGCCGCGGAGATCTGCGGCATGCTCTACCTCGACACCGGCAACGGGAAGCCGCGCAAGTGGTGCTCCATGGAGCGCTGCGGCAACAACGCGAAGGCCGCCCGGCACCGGCACCGCGCCTCCGCGGCCGCCCCGTAGCCCCACCGCCTACGGCGACACCGGCTGGGCGAAGGCCGCGATGAAATGCCCGAGGTCACGCCGGTGCGAACTGGACGGCCACACCGCCCAGGTCCTGCGGACCAGGGGATCTCCCACCAGGGGCGACCACACGACCGTTTCGGGGATCGGCTGCGCCCAGTTCGGCGGGGCCAGCGCGAACGCCCGCCCGGTGATCACGGCCGCCAGCTTCACCTCCGCGATCAGCGGCTCCCCCGCGCCCGCCTCGGGACCCACGTCCAGCCCGTGGCTGCGCAGCACCGAGGTCAGCTCGTCCCACCAGGCCGGACTCCCGGCGCGGGGGAAGCCCACCCACTCCAGCCCCGCCAGGCACTCCAGGCGGACGCCGTGCGGTCCGGCGAGTTCGGCCGCCTGGTCCGCCGCGAGCAGCACCCCGAGGTTCTCCCGGACCACCAGCATCGCGTCGAACTCGGGCCCGGCCGGGCGCTCACGCGTCAGACCGACGTCGAGCTCGTCCGCGTGCAGCGCCTCCAGCTGGGCCGCCGTGGACAGATGACGGGCCTGCACCCTCGTGTCGGGGTAGGCCCGGGACAACTCGGTGAGCACGGGGGTCAGCAGGTCGGGCGGCAGCTCCAGCGGGATGCCCAGCCGCAGGGTGCCCCCGCCCTGCGCCGTCAGGGCCGCCATCGTCCGCACGGCCTGGTCGTGGCGCGCGAGCACGGCGCGCGCCTCGGAGAGCAGGACCGCCCCGGCCTCCGTGGTCCGTACGCCGGAACTGGACCGCACCAGGAGTTTGACGCCGAGTTGACGCTCCAGCGCGGTGACGGTCTGCGACAGCGCCGACTGGCTCACGTGCAGCCGCCGCGCCGCGGCGGACATCCCGCCCTCCTCCGCCACGGCGACGAAGACACGCAGCTCCCGCAGTTCCATCCGGCCATCCCACCACGCGGCGCCGCAAGGACGTCCCGACGGGCCAGGCGATTTCCCGATCGGGGAACACGCCGACCCCTGGGGGTGATTCGCCGGGCCGACCGGCCCCCGGGATGTTTCCCGGGGGCCGCCACCGCTCAGCGCGCGGCGGCCATCTGCGGCAGGACGTTCACCAGGGACTCGCCGCCCGCGTAGCGGGCCAGCTGCTGCGCGATGAAGGCGAGGGAGGTGGGCGTGAAGGCGTCGGTGAAGGCCCCGACGTGCGGGGTGATGAGGACACCGGGCAGGTACCACAGCGGGTGACCGCTGGGCAGCGGCTCGGGCGCGGTGACGTCCAGGGCGGCACGCAGCCGCCCGCGTCCGGCTTCGCGCACCAGCGCCCGCGTGTCGACGAGTTCCCCCCTGGCCACGTTGACCAGGACGGCCCCGTCCTTCATCAGGGCCAGGCGGGAGCCGTCCATCAGGTCGCGGGTCTCGTCCGTCAGGGGCGCGCACAGCACGACGGCGTCGGCGGAGGGGAGCAGCCCGGGCAGGTCCGCGAACCCGTGCACGTGGCCGTCCGCGGTGTCGCGCGCAGTACGTGCCAGCCGGACCACCCGGCAGCCGAACGGGGCGAGCCTGGCGGCCACGGCCCTTCCGACCGCGCCCTGGCCGACGATCAGGACCTCCTTGCCGGACAACGTGGGGAAGACACGCGGTTGCCACTGACCCAGGGCGTGCCGGCGGGAGAAGTCGTCCAGACCGCGACCCGCGGCCAGCAGCAGCGTCACCGCCAGCTCGGCCGTGGCCTCGCCGTGCACGCCGTTGGCCGTGGCGACGCGGGTGCCCGGGGGAAGCAGCCCCAGGAAGGGTGCGAGGTAGTCGTGCCCGGAGCTGAGGACCTGGAGGACCTCCAGCCGCTCGGCGTGGTGCAGCAGCCGGTCGAGGATCTGGTGCTGCTTGGCCGGGACGGGCGGGACGACGACGAACCGTACGTCCCGGGGATCGGAGGGGAAGGCCGAAAGACCGTCCCAGAAGTGGTACGACAGGCCGTCGGGCAGCGGTCCGGCGAATTCGCCGGACCGATAGGGCAGCCAGACCGCGCGGCTTTCTTGCATGATTCGCTGTGCTTTTCTGTGGAGCTCGGAGAACGGGCGTGCCACGCCGGGTGCGCCGGGGCTCCGTCCTTCAGAGCAGGGGCCCTTCCGTCGCGGACGGACGCGTCCGCGGGCCCGGAGAATCTGACATCGTTGTCAAACCGTGAACCTCACGAACGCTAGCACATCTGACGAAAGGGCCATTGACGGCGAGCGGCAGGAAACAGCGGCGCGTCAACAAAAGGTGAATTCCTTTCCCGGGAAAGGCAAAGACACAGTCATCGACCGCCCCCGGAGAGCGCCAGCGTCCTCCCGGCCAAGCGGAGCGGCCAAGCGGAGCGGCGAACCGTCAGGCCGCGGCGAGGCATCCCCCCGGTGCCCCGCCGCGGCGCTTCTGGCCCCCGTTCCCCCGTCCCACGGCGTCCGGTCTGCGGGACACCGTGGTACGGAAGTCACATGGGCGCGGAGATCAGCGCCCAGACGGACTTGCCCGCCTCGTCGGGCGGTGTCCACCCCCAGGACTCGCTGAGCGAGTCGATGATGTGCAGCCCCCGCCCGGTCTCGGCGAACCAGTCCGGTTCCTTCACCACCGGGACGCCCGTGCCGGGGTCGGCGACCGTACAGAGCACGGACTCGTCACGGCGGAGCAGGCCCAGCCAGACCGGCCGGCTCGACAACGGCGCGTACGCCGGGTCGTCGAGGCCGTAGCGCACGGCGTTGGTCAGCATCTCCGACACCACGATCGAGGCGGTGTCGACGATCGCGAGCATCCCCCAGTTGCTCAGGGTGGCACGCGTGAACTGCCGTGCGGAACCTGCTGCGTGGAGGTCACCGCTCAGGCCGCAGGCGGCAAAGCGTGACCCTGAGTCCTCGGTCAGGCCGTAGTCGAGGGGGATCGCCGGATGCGTAGTCATCGGGAACTCCGCAGAGCTGTCGGGCGGGGGGCGCGGTGCTGTCTGCGTCCACCACTATCCCCGCCGGATCCCTACCCGTGCAAGCACATCTGCAATTACAGTCGTAAGTGCAAGGGTAAGTACATCTGCACGTGCATCTGCACGTGCAGATGGCCCGTCAAGGAGGCGTAGCCATGCGGGAGTTCGACAACGGCGTACCGGCCACCGACATCGAGGGCGCGGACTGGAGGAAGAGCGGCCGGAGCAACCCCAGCGGCAACTGCGTCGAGCTGGCGGCGCTGCCCGGTGGAGGCTTCGCGATGCGCAACTCCCGCCACCCGGGCGGACCTGCGCTCATCTACACGCGCGCGGAGATCGAGGCCTTCCTCGGCGGCGTGAAGGACGGCGACTTCGATGACATGACGGGCTGACAAAACGTCGGCATGCCATAAGATGCGGCTGTATTCGGGCACCACTCAGTGAGACACTGACGGTCCGCCCAGTCACCACGGGAGCCGGCATGACCGCGACGCGGCCGAGCAACGAACCGTCGATAAGGCAGTACCTGGAGCACCCGCGCGGTGGTCCGACGGTGCTGCGCATCGTGCTCGGCACCCAGCTGCGGAGGCTGAGGGAGTCCCGGGGCATCACCCGCGAAGCGGCGGGTGACGCGATCCGCGGCTCCCACGCCAAGATCAGCCGTCTCGAACTGGGCCGCGTCGGCTACAAGGAGCGTGACGTCGCCGACCTCCTCACCCTCTACGGCGTGACCGACGAGACCGAGCGCGCGGACTGCCTCAAGCTCGCCCACCAGGCCAACACCCCCGGCTGGTGGCACCGGTACGCCGATGTGCTCCCCGGCTGGTTCGAGACGCTCGTGGGCCTCGAGGAGGCCGCCTCCGTCATCCGTACGTACGAGGTGCAGTTCATCCCCGGTCTGCTGCAGACCGAGGAGTACGCCCGCGCCGTCATCCGGCTGGGGCACCCCAGGGCGTCCGGGGTCGAGGTCGAGCGCCGGGTCGCGCTGCGCATGGAGCGCCAGCACCTGCTGAACGGGCCCAACGCGCCCCGGCTGTGGGCGGTCGTGGACGAGGCGGCGCTGCGCCGTCCGATGGGCGGCGCCGAGGCGATGGCGCGCCAGCTGGAGCGGCTCATCGAGGCGGCCGCGATGCCGAACGTGACGCTGCAGGTGGCGCCGTTCAGCGTCGGCGGCCTCGCCACCGCGGGCGGACCGGTCACGATCCTGCGTTTCCTGGAGCCGGACCTGCCCGACATCGTCTACCTGGAGCAGCTCACCAGCTCGCTGTACCTGGACAAGCAGGACGACGTCGACAACTACCTGGCCGTGATGGACCGGCTCAGCGCCGAGGCCGAGCCCCCGGTCCGGACGCCGGACTTCCTGCGCGACTTCCTCAAGCAGTTGTCGTGAGCTGACGCGGTTCCCCGGGGCCGGCCCTTCCGGCCCCGGGACCCCTGACGTCCTCAGGCCTTGTGGCCGACCCCGCCGAACTCGATCCACTCCTGGGTGGCCTGTCGGGGCGCAAGGTCGGTGTCGGGGCGCCAGGTGGACACCTCGACCAGTCCCGGCTCCAGGATCCGCAGACCGTCGAGGAAGCCCTCGACGTCGCTCTCCTGACGGACCCGGCCCCAGTTGCCCTGGGTGCTGGCGTCCATGAACTCGGTGACGAAGTCGCGCACCGCCTTGTCCTCGCTGACCAGCTGGCACACCACGAGGAAGCTGCCCGGCGCCAGCCGCTCCGCGACGCGCCTGACCAGGCCCGCCGGGTCGTCCTCGTCGGGGATGCAGTGCAGGACCGAGACGAAGAGGGCGGCGACCGGCTGGCTGAAGTCGATCAGCCGCTCCACCTCGGAGTGGCCGAAGATGCCGTCGGTGTCACGGAAGTCGGCCTGGATGACGGCCGTGTTCTCGTTCTCCTCCAGCAGCGCACGGCCGTGCGCCAGCACGATCGGGTCGTTGTCGACGTAGACGACGCGCGCGGCCGGGTCGACGCGCTGGGCGACCTGGTGGACGTTGTCCTGCGTCGGCAGGCCTGACCCGTGGTCCAGGAACTGGCGTATCCCGTACTCGCGGGCGAGCACGCCCACGACGCGCTGCAGGAACCTGCGGTTGTTGACCGCCAGTTCCTTGGTGCTCGGGACGACCTTGAGCAGCTCCTCGGAGGCCTCACGGTCGACGGCGTAGTTGTCCTTGCCGCCGAGCAGGAAGTCGTACATCCGGGCGACGCTGGGAATCCCGGTGTCGATCGCGGTCGGCAGCGGCTCTCGCTCCTGGCTCATCCGGCCCCTCACAGTCCTGCCCACGCCCTGAACGCGGGGTGATCGCGGAAGTCCCATTCTAGGCTCAAGTCACCCTGCCGCCCTGCGGTTTCACCCATGGGAAGTGAATTGATCGCCAACATGTTTGACTCCTGAAACACCATCAGTCACCGCGCTACCGGACGTATCCCCCTCGCTACCGGGGCGCCACCTGTACGCTGAGGCGGTCCGGCCACCCTGCAGGAACGGGACCGACCCCATGGAGCTCGTCTTCGCCGGCCGTGTGATCGAGTGGCGCGGACCATCGCCGTACTACTTCGCGACCGTCCCGGAGGAGGAGTCCGAGCACATCCGCGAGGTGGCCGCGATGGCCACCTACGGCTGGGGCGTCATCCCCGTCGAGGCCCGCATCGGGGACACCGCCTTCACGACGTCGCTCTTCCCCAAGGACGGCGGTTACCTGCTGCCGCTGAAGGTCGCCGTGCGCAGACCCCAGGGCATCGCGGCCGGGGACGAGGTGACCGTGGAGATGACGGTCCGCCTCTGACGTGACGGCGACGCCCCGGGCGGTTCGGTCCCGTTGGGGGCGGCGCGCGCTCAACCGACCCGCCACCGGTCGTCGCAGGCCGAACGCCCTTCTGCGCGAAGGCGTGGACAACCCCCCGGCGCCGCGACAGACTACGGCCGTGCGATCACGAACGCTGGGCATGTGGTGGGGCACCGCCATGGAAGCACCGGATCCCGCCGCCCTCGCGGCGTTCTACGCCGAGCTGCTCGGGTGGCCCGTCGTGCACGAGGAACCGGGCACCTCCGTGGTCGCCGCGCCCGAAGGTCCGGCCTACCTCGTGTTCCAGCAGGCGACCGGCTACCGGGCCCCCTCGTGGCCGCCCGCCGACGGCGATCAGCGGCCCATGATGCACTTCGACTTCCAGGTCGGCGACCTCGACGGCGCCGTCGCCGACGCGGTCGCGCTGGGCGCCTCGCTCGCCGGCCACCAACCCCGGGAGAACGTCCGCGTCCTCCTGGACCCGGCCGGCCACCCCTTCTGCCTCTGCCTGGACGAGGAGTAGGCGCGAGCGGTGCGGTGGACGCGTGCTCCCGGCCGCGTCACGCTCGGCGCCTGCGATCCCACATCTCAAGACAGCGTGTCCTGGAATGCGAGACCGAGGTCAGGGTCGGCCGGGCGGCGACGAGGCCAATCGGGCGCATGACGAGTTGATCGCCGACGACGACGTCGTGGGCACGTGCGTCAACGCCGCCCGCGCAGACGGGTTGAGTCCGAGCTCGTACGCCGCGGCCTCGCCTTACGCGTTGCCCCCGACGAGTTCCTGCGCTTCACGTTGGAAGGCGCCACCGTGATCACCTTCTGGCGTCACGACCCTTGCGCATGGGCCTCCTTCGCGGTGCGAACGGGGTCCATGTGCGGCCGGGGCCGTGTCGGTTGCTTGCAGGGGCGGCAGGATTCGAACCTGCGGCGTGCGGGTTTGGAGTCCGCTGCTCTGGCCGGGCTGAGCTACGCCCCTTCGGTGGCTCCACCTTGACATGTGCGGCAATGGGCCGGCCACGCAATTTCCGGGGCGGCGAAGGCTGGTCAGCCGCCCGGGCGTTCGTAGCAGTCGCAGTTGCGCTGGGCGGTGATCCTGCCGTCGCGGAACTCCAGGAACGGCGCGATCTGGGCGCGCGGGACGTGGCCGGCAGGGTGCTCGGACACCTTCCGTATTAGGGACTCACGGTTCGGGCCGGCTTCCGTTGGATCGACCGAAGCATTCTGATCGTGGTCTCGTCGGTGAGCCCCATCGGTCATTTCCATGAGTACGGGCTCCGGCTCGACTTTCTGTGATGCGGCACGCCGAGACAAATAGATACCTGGGGGCGCTGTCCGTCCCTGATCCGGCCCCGTCGTGTGTGGCACGGCTGTGGCACGTCGTTGCGAACCGACACCCGTCTGACGCGCAGCGCCCCGGCAGATAGCCCGCGAAGCGCGTCATGCATCATTCTTCGGGCGGCGCTGGACGGCGCTGCGGGACGAAGGACCAGAACATGCCCGATCGACTCGGACCTCTTGCGTTCACCGACGGGGAGTGGGTGATCGGTGATCCCGCTGGAGACCACGTAAGGCTGAGGAAGGAGGGTCTATCGCACTGGGTGCAGGGCGTCGAGACCCAGCAGATTCCGTGGGCCCGCGTGATGGACATCGTGCTCGACGTCCAGCCTCACCGGCACAACCACTCGAAGAGGCTGCGGAAGGTTGCGAAGATCCTGTCTTGGCTCGGCCAGCCGACCGAGCACGTGGGGCTCCCCGCTTCCATCGGGGGGCTTGCGCGCTGTCCCTATGAAGAGTGGAGCGCGAACTTCACCCACCATGCCTACCGGTACCCCCGGCGGGAGATCACCGCAGCTTGCAAGCTACTCGACGAGGTAGCGACCAGCGGCCGAGTTGCGCAGCTCGGCGACGCCGAGTGGCTCGCCGCCATTACCCAAAACCTGAGCGGCCACCGGTACGGCTCACGCGCACTCTTCCCCCGCAGGCGGGCAATCCGAGAGGTCCTGGAAGCCGACCCGGACCGCCGCCTGTGACCGTCATGTGCTCACAGCCCTACGGCCGGCACCGGGCAGACCTCCTGCGGGCCGCCCGGAGGTCATCCACCAGCCAGTTCTTCCCCAAGACGGCCCAGTCGCGGGGGCTCAGGAATCGGCACTGCCCCCGAAGCGTTCCCGAAGGTCATTGGTGATCGTAGACATCACGGCAATGCCGTCCGGGGCCGAAAGCTCGGAGAGCGGAAGCTCGACCTGTGGGTCGTAGCCTTGCATGCCGGTCTCGCGTTCGATGATCGCGCCTAGCGCATACGCCATGCCGAGGACGTGTTCCGCCTTGTCCCCCATGTGCCAGTAGGGCACCGTGATCGTTACCTCGTCGATGAAGACAGATGCCTGAATGCCTGTGGCGTGGTGCGTGAGCTCTCGTGCCTCATCGGTCTCGAAGAGATTGAGCTCGCCAAGCAACCCCCGAGCCTGAGGGACGATGCGGTCCCACGCGTCGATGAGCTCTGGCGTCACCGGCCCGTCGAGAACGTCCTCACTTTGCGCTTCGAGCTCCTCCAGGGCGTCGTCCCACGACTACTCTGGGCGCCGGTTCAAAAAGTAGATGTCGTAGCTCACGGCGGAACCTTAGAGCCCCGGCACCTCTGCCACCAGGCAGGAGGTCGGGGCAGCGGCTTCGGGCGGGAGCTGCCTTGGGCGAGGGATCGGGGGCCCGTAAACTTGCGGCGACTTGGGCAGCACTTGTTCGGTCGGCGGCGACCCATGCGGCGTCCGGCTCGTCCTGGCGCACGAAGCTCGCCGCGGCTACCTGGCAGGTCCGGGCCGGTACGGCGTGGAGCTCCGCGCGTTCGGCTTCGGGGCCCTGGCGTACGGCGACTTCGAGTTGCGGAAGGACCTCTGGCTTCCCGCCCGGCTTTCCAAATCAGTTGGAGTCGCACGGGGCTGTTCATCTGCATTCGCGCGGGGTCGGCGGTACAGGCGGCGGCTCCGGTCTCGCCATGAACCCTCGTGCACGGTGCCGAATGAGGCGGAACACAAGACGGGGACTGCGGTGGAACGAGTAGAGGCTGAGCTGTCCACCGATGGCAACGACGCCGTACTCCGCCAGGTCGCCGCGCCCCACGGCACAAGCAGTCAGGCTCTCCGGCATGGGCCGGCACTCGCGGCCAAGCATGGAGAGGCCCCTCCTGGACCCGCCACGGGAGACCGTCCCATGGTGCGGAGGAGTGGATGACCGGGGGGTTGCGGGCCGTAGCTTCGTGCGGCCCGGGCCGCCGCGATGGGCGCGCGGGGCGGGCTGTGCGTGCATAGGGTGGGTGGCGCTGGGGCGGCCGGGGCGACGGGAGGCTGGGATGAGCGCACAGGGCACGGACGCGTACACCGACGGCAACGCGCTGGCCGGGCCGCTCCGGGAGATCTTCGCGGTGGACATGACGGCTGCCGAGGGCCGCTGCGTGGGCTGCGGGCGTACCGGGCCGGTGGCCACGCTGCGGGTGTACGACCACTCCCCCGGGCTGGTGGCCCGCTGTCCCGGGTGCGACACCGTGATCCTGCGGGTGGTGCGCGGGCCGTCCGCCGCGTGGCTGGACCTGCGGGGCTCGGTGAGCATGCGCATCCCGCTCCCCGAGTGACGTCGCCGGGCTGACAACCGGCCCGGTCGACCGCCGCACGGGTCTTGGCTCTTCGTGCCGTGTGCCCAACACTGTGGCGATGACGACGCGAGCGGAGTGGGAGATCCTGCTGGACCGGCTGGCCGTCGACGAGCTGATCAGCGGCTACGCGGCGGCCGTCGACGACGGCGACTGGGCGGCGTACGTCGCGCTCTTCGCCCCGGACGGCCGGGCCGATTATTCGTCCGCGGGCGGCATCGCCGGACCCGCCACCGAGGTCGCCGACTGGCTCTCCTCGACGATGCGCCTGTTCCCCGTGCGCCAGCACCTGGTCGTCAACCGCCGGATCGCCCTCGACCCGCCGTCCGCGGTGGCGCACGCCGACTACGTCAACCCCATGCGGCTCGGCGAAGCGGGGGCGGGCCCGACCGCCCCCAACTTCGTGTGCGGCGGCCGCTACACCTTCGGTCTGCGGCACACCGGGACGGGCTGGCGGATCGCGGAGGTGCTCGTCCTGGAGAAGTGGCGCTCCTGAGGCGGGGGCGGAGCGGGCAAAGCGGGCGGAGCGGGCGGAGCGGGCGGAGGGCGTACGAGCGGGCAGGGCCACGGACGCGGGTGTATCCAAGAGTCATGGATGTTGCACGACGCCTGGAACAGTGGGGGCGGTCGTGGCGGCCCGGGCATCTGCTGGTCGCCGCCATGCTCACGCTGATCCTGATGGTCACCGTCGTGGACATCATGTCACCGCCCGACGTCCATCTGGGGCCGTTCCTGGTCGCCGCCCCCGCGATCACCGCGTCGTTCGCGGGGGCCAGGACGACCGCAGTCGTCGGCGGCGTCGCGGTGGTCGCGCAGGTCCTCGTGGCGGCGGTGCGCACGACACCCCTGGACCTCAACCACTCGGCGCAGATCGCCACCCTGGCCCTGATGTCGGTGCTGGCGACCTTCTTCGCCCATCTGCGCGTGAAGCACGAGCGACAGGTGACCCGGCTGCGCTCGGTTGCGGAGACCGCGCAGCGGGTGCTGCTACGGCCCATCCCCCGGCGCATCGGGCCGCTGCGCATCGCCTCGGTCTACCTCGCCGCGGAGGAGGAGGCACAGATCGGAGGGGACCTGTACGCGGCTGTGCGCACGGACACCGGGACCCGGGTGATCGTGGGGGACGTCCGCGGCAAGGGCATGGAGGCGGTGAACGAGGCCGCGCTGACCCTGGGCGCCTTCCGTGCCGTGGCGCACCGGCAGGCGGAATTGCCGGCGCTGGTCCTGTGGCTGGAACAGGCGATCTCCTCCGACCTCACCGACCCCGCGGCCGAGGCCGGGCCGACCGAGGACGAGGCGGAGTCCTTCGTCACCGCGGTCGTCGCTGACATCCCGGACGACGAGCCGGTGGTCCACCTCGTCACCTGCGGTCATCCCCCGCCGCTGCGGCTCCACGAAGGCCGCGTGACCCCGCTCGACATGCCGGCGCCCGCGCCGCCGCTGGGGCTGACGCAGTTCGCCGGCGCGGAGCCCTCGGTGCGTACGTTCGCCTTCGAGCCGGGCGACACCCTGCTGCTGTACACCGACGGTGTCGTCGAGGCGCGCGACGTGGCCGGGTCGTTCTACCCGCTGACCGGACGGCTCGCCGGGCAGCCGGCCGGTGATCCCGAGGCGCTGGTGGAACGGCTGTGCACGGACCTGCTGGCCTACGCGGGAGGCTGCCTCGGCGACGACGCGGCCGTGCTGGCGATCAGCCGGTCCCCGGCCCTGGTGGCGGCGACCGGCCGCGCGGGTGGTCGCCCGCCCTCGGCGCCGCCGCCTCCCCATCAGGCGGCGCCCCCGGGGTGAACGCCGTTGCCCGCCGCGGAGAGCGCGGTCACCCGGCATCCCGGAGGGCGCTCGGGGTATCCGGTCTGTGACACGGGGAGACCACGACCGGAACAGACCAGAAGAGGGGGGAAGTCCGTGGCTCGGTTGGCGTTGCGCGGGCGTTCGTCGGAGACAAGGCAAGAGGGGCGGCGGTCGCCACTGGCCTCGCTGGCCCGGTGGGCGGCGATGGCGCTGGCGTTCGTGGCGATGGTCGCGTTCGGGGCGGTGCTGGCCCGCGCGACGCTGGCGCCGTCGTACGCCTCTGAGGGTCTCGCTCACGCGAACATGCACCCGGGCGCCTCGCTGCGCCAGTACTACGAGCGGTACACGGTCGCGGGCGCCGTACGGCAGGTCGGGGGGAACGTGCTGCTGGGCATGCCCTTCGGCGTGCTGCTCCCGGTGCTGGCACCGAAGGCGCGCGGGGCGCTGCGCGTGGTGGTGACGACGGGCCTGGTGATGATCCTCGTGGAGCTGGCGCAGGGGGCGGTGGTGCAGGGCCGCGCCTTCGACATCGATGACGTGATCATGAACACCACCGGTGCCCTGCTGGGTTACCTGCTCTTCGGGCGCCGCCTCGGCCGGGCCGTGCACGCCGTCCCCCCGGCGGCCCCCGCCCAGGCCCCGGCCCCGGCGGCGAAGCCCACGGGCGGCGCGAGGACGTCGAGGATCACGAAGGTTTTCGGGACCCGCGGGAGCGGCACGGCCGGGACGTCGGGGAAGCCCGGGAGGTCCGGTAGGACGACGAAGGCCGGCAAGGGCGCCAAGGCCGCGCAGACGGCGCCCCGCAAGTCCTTCCTGTCCTTCGGGACGGTGCGCCGCAAGGCCGCCCGGCGCTCCTGAACAGGGCCCGGAAACCCTCCCGGGCCACCTGGCGCTCCGCCGCTGGTACGTCCCTGACCAGCGGCGGAGCCGCATGGAGTGCGTCACATCCGAGCCGGAAAGGCTTTCCCCCGAGCACGACCCTTTGTTACACAGGGTGGATTCATCCCCGATTGCCCCGGGAGCGAGCGACATGAACGACGACGACGTCCCGGACCGCCTCCACGCGTTCGAGCTGGACTTCGCCGACCACGAGACCCGCCGCCGGGCCGAGGTCCTCGCCGCCCTCGGCGACGACTGGGACCCGGTCGCCGTGCTGCGCGAGGAGGACGCGGCGTACCGGCTGCTCTACTCCGGCCTCGACGACGAGCAGGAGGCGGTGTACCGCACGCTCGTGGCGGCCGGCGTGCTGCCGCCCCGTGAGGGGTCCGAGGAGGACGACGGTGCTGCTTCCGATTGATCCCACGGCCGACCCCGGCCGCCGGGCGTGGGTCCCCTGCCCGCGCTGCGAGGACCACCGGGAGTGCGCCACCTGCGCCGCGGGCCGCAACTGCCCCGACCACTGGCGCTACTTGCTGTCGAACAAGGGGCCCGTGGTGCATCTGCAGTGCCCCGGCTGCACCCACATGTGGGCCTGGGACTCCGGTTTCGGCGCGCACCACCGCAACGGGGCCTGAACACCGCGCGGCCGGGCCGTCCCCGGCAGGCGGCGGCCCGCCTGGTGTGCGAGGCTCGGGGTGTGGGCTGCCCCCGTCCGCGGGGAGCAACCGCGGACCCCTCAGGGAGGCGATCATGGAAACCGATGCCCTGACGGCCGGCACCCTGCGAGCACTGCGCGCGACCAGGCCGTATCCGGCGGTGTCGCTGACCATGCCGACGCATCGGCGCGAACCGGACAACGCCCAGGACGCCGTACGGCTGCGCAATCTGCTCGCCGAGGCCGAGCGCCGGATCGAGCACGATCCGGAGGCGTCCCGCCGTTCGCGGATGGCCATCAAGACGCAGCTGAAGGCCGCCGCCGCCGAAGTGGACCTGCGCTACTCGCTGGACGGGCTCGTCATGTACGCCACGGAGCGGGACCACCAGATCTGGACGCTGCCCCGGGCCGTCCCCGAGCGGGTGGTGCTCAGCGACAGCTTCCTGACCCGCAACCTGGTCGCCGCGAAGGCCAGGGCCCTCCCGTACTGGGTGCTCACGGTGGCGGCCGACCGGGCGACCCTGTGGAGCGGCAGCGGCCAGTCGCTGCACCCCCAGGACGCGCAGGGCTTCCCCATGGAGCCGGACCCCGTGCAGTGGGACCCGGAGCGGCAGGAGCAGGTCGGGGACCACCCGAGCACCTTCCGGGACGAGGAGACGCGGCGCTTCCTGCGGTCCGTCGACGGCGCCCTCGCCTCCCTCCTGGCCGCCGATGGCCGGCCGCTGTACCTGGTGGGCCTGCCGGACGCGGTCGCCCTGCTCAAGGAGGTCGGCACCGCCGCGGACGCCGCGGTGGCCGTCGTGCACAAGGGCGGCCTGGCGAACGGCCCCGCGCAGACGCTCCTCCAGGAACTCGCCCCGGCGCAGAGGGAGTTCGCCGAGCGGGAGACGGAAAGGACCGGCCGCAGGCTGGTGGACGCCCGTAGCCGCAGGACCTTCGCGGCGGGGCTCGACGAGGTGTGGGAGTCCGTGTGCGAGGGCCGTGCCGAACTCGTCGTGGTCGAGGAGGACTTCCAGCGCACGGTACGCCTGAGTGACGGTCACCTCACTCCGGTGGACGGTGACGGCCCGGAGGCGGGCGGCTTCGAGGACGGCATCCGCGAGGACATCGTGGACGAGTTGGTCGAGGCGGCGCTCGACAAGGGCGCCGAGGTCCGCTTCGTGGCGCCGGACAGCCTCGCCGAGCACGACCGGATCGCGGCGGTGCTGCGCTACTGAGCCCCCGCCAGGACGCCACCCGGGTCCGCTGTCGGCGGCGCGGCCCGGGTGACGCGTGCCAGGGTGCCAGGGTGCCAGGGGGTCGGTGAGCGGTCAGGACGCCTCGGCGGCGGCCTTGATCCGCTGCCCGAACGCCGGGGCGTCCTTGCGTGCGGCGCTCAGGGCCAGACCCACCAGCAGCTTCCCGAGACCGTGCCCCTCCAGGTGGTTGAAGATCCGCACCCGGGTGGTGGTCTCGGACACCGGCTGCAGGTCGTAACCGCCCTCGGCGGTGACCAGGTTCTTCGACTGCTCGGTCCAGCGGATCCGGTTGGGCGGGTCGAACTCGGTGATCCGGAACTCCCGGTGGGACTTCATCCCGGCGTCCTTCACGACGCTGGTGAACACCGTGCCGACCGCCGTCGGGGCGTCGGGCGTGCGCAGGATCTCCTGCACCCGGGGGCTGAACTTGGGGTCGTTGCGCCCGTCGGCGAGGAAGGCGAAGACCTCCGCCACAGGACGGTCGACCTCGACGACCGCCTCGAATTGACCGCCCATGTCGCTCCTTGATGGCTCGTTGGATCGTCGGCTGCGCCGACCCGGCCACGATAGAGCGCCTCGCCACCCCGGGCACCTCCGCGCGTTCCGGATCGGCGCCGCACGCGGTGAGCGCTGCGGCTCCCCCGCACGTATGGAAGGCCGGGTCCCCTCTCGGGCCCGCGGCAGTCGATGCCGGTGACCTGCAGGTACGGAAGCGGATGTAGGGGGCACGTTGAGGCGCACACGGCGTCAGGTGCAGCGCGCGCTGCGGCTCGTGGCCGTCGCGGGAGTGGTCTGCGGCGGAGTGATGATGTCGCAGGCCTTCGGGGCGGCCCCCGACGGCACGCGGACCGGGAGCGGCAGCCAGGTGCTGGACGCCCCGGACGGCGCGCAGGGCGGGCAGGGCACGGCGGACGCCGCGGGCCTGGCCAGAGACCTGGCGGCGCGCCTCGGCGACGCCCGGACCGGCGGGAGCTGGGTGGACGCCGAGGGCCGCCCGGTGGTCGCCGTGACGGACCGGGACACCGCGGCCGAGGTCGCCAGGGCGGGCGCCCGGTCGGAGGTCGTCCGCTACAGCATGCGCGACCTGAAGGACGCGGCCGGCGAACTGCGCGAGGCCCCCCGCGTGCCCGGAACCGCCTGGTCGGTCGATCCGGTCTCCAACGAGGTCCTGGTGCTGGCCGACAGCACGGTCTCCGCCGACGAGTGGGCGCGCCTGCAGTCCGTCGCGGACGGCATCGGCGGGCAGGTCCGCATGGAGCGCACCGCGGCCGACTTCACGACCAGGACCGCGGGGGCCGCACCGATCCTGACCCGGGGCAGCCGCTGTTCCGCAGGCTTCAACGTCACCAACGGGACGACCGACTTCATCCTGACGGCCGGTCACTGCGGCCCGCCGGGCACCGCCTGGTTCGCCGACAACCAGGGGACCAGGCCCGTCGGCACCACCGTCTCGACCTCCTTCCCCGGCGGCGACTTCTCGCTCGTGCAGTACCAGAACGACGGATCGGACCACAGCAGCGTCGTCGGGGTCGGCGCGGGCCGCGTGGTCCGGATCACCGGCGCAGCCGACCCGTTCGTGGGGCAGGAGGTCTTCCGCAGCGGCAGCACCTCGGGGCTGCACTCCGGTCAGGTGACCGGGCTGAACGCGACGGTCAACTACCCCGAGGGGACGGTCAGCGGGCTCATACAGACCTCCGTGTGCGCCGAGCCCGGCGACAGCGGCGGCCCGTTGTTCGCGCAGGGCTTCGCGCTCGGGATCACCTCGGGCGGCAGCGGCGACTGCACGGCGGGCGGCATCACGTTCTTCCAGCCGGTGAACTCGGCGATGGCGGCGCTCGGCGTGAGCCTGCCGCGCGCCACGGACAGCGGTGACGCCCCGGCGCCGGCCGCCGGTGGCGACGCGCCGGGCGCGGCGCCGGCCGCCTCCGCCGGTGCGCCCACCCGTGAGGCGGGCGGGGGCGCGGGGGGCGGCTCCGGCGGCACAGGCGGCTCCGGCAACGGTCAGGGCGGGCAGCAGGCGGCCCCGGGGGCCCCTGCCGCCCCGACGGCGCCGGGTGGTGCGCCGGTCTACCCGGGCACCGCGAGCGATCAGACGTCGCTGGGCGCGATCGGCAGCGGGGGCGGCATCGGCCCCGGTCTGCTGATCGTCGCCGTCAGCTGCCTCGCTTTCCTGGCCACGCGGTGGATCCGTCCCGCCGCGGGAGCCGGCGGGGGCTACGGCCCAGGAGGCTGGGACTGACCGGGCGCCACGAGCGGGCCGGGGCGGAGGATCATGGAGGTATGACCAGCTCACCTCGCGCCCGCGCCTTCGACCGGGCCGCCGGACGGTACGCCGCGAACCGTCCCTCGTACCCGCCGGCCCTCCTCGACGCCGTGGAGGAGCTGGCGGGGCACCGGCTGCACGGTGCCCTGGTCGCCGACGTGGGCGCGGGGACCGGCATCGCCACCGCGCTGCTGCACCAGCGCGGCGCCCGGGTGGTGGCCGTGGAGCCGGGCGACGGCATGGCCGCGGAGCTGCGCCGCAACCTGCCGGACGTCGCCCTGGTGCGCGGGGACGGCGACCGGCTGCCACTGGCCTCCGGCGCCTTCGACTTCGTGACGTACGCGCAGGCCTGGCACTGGACCGATCCGCGGCGGTCGGTGCCGGAGGCGCTGCGGGTGCTGCGGCCGGGCGGCGCGTTCGCGCTGTGGCGCAACGACCCCGACGTGTCGGTGCCGTGGATCGCCGGCGAGCAGGACCGGCTGGGCGGCTTCTTCGGGAAGCTGTCCCATCCCCGCTCGGGGCGGCTGCCGGGCGGGCCGGGTTTCGCCGAGCACCGGCTGCCGTGGTCCCGGCGGGTGCCCGTCGAGGTGCACCTGGCGAACGTCGGCACCCAGTCGGCCTTCCTGGTGCTCGGCGAGGAACGCGCCGGCGCCTTCCTCGCCGCCGAACGGGAGCGCCTGCTGCGGCACTTCCCGGACGGCGTGGTCGAGGAGAACTACGTCGTGACCTTGGTCCTCGCGGTCCGCTGACGCGCGGCCCGGCCGGCCCCGGACGCCCCGGGCCGCCCGCGGTTGATCAGGACGACGCCCGCGATGCCGATCGCCCCGCCCGCCAGTTCGGTGGGCCGGGGGATCTCGCCGAGCCACACGAAGGCGACGAGGAGGGCCACCGGCGGTACGAGGTACAGCGCCGCCGTCGAGGTCGCGAGGCTGAGCCGGGCGACCGCGTACCCCCAGATCACGAAACCCAGCGCGGACGGCAGCAGGCCGAGGTAGACCGCCGAGGCGAGGGCCGGGCCGGGGGCGTGGGCCGCCGCCCGCACGGTGCCGGGGGCGAGTGGCAGCAGCATCAGGGTGCCGGCCCACATGGCGTAGCAGGCCACCTCCAGTCCGGTGTGGCGGCGCAGCAGCGGTTTGGTGGCGGCGTGGTAGACGCCCTGGACGACGGCGGCGCCGAGGACGACGAGCGCGCCCGCGCTGAAGTGCGCGCCGCCGCGGGCGAGGGCGATGACGGCGGCCCCACCGATCGCCACGAGGCTGCCCGCCACGACGGTGCGGGTCAGCGGTTCGCCGAGGAAGGCCGTCGCGAGGAACACGCTGAAGGCGGGGGCGATGGCGACCAGCAGGCTGGCGGTGCCCGCGGGGACGTGAACCTCGCCCCAGTTGAGCAGCAGTTGGTACGCGGCCATGCCGGTCAGGCCGCACAACGCGATGAGCGGCAGGTCGCGCCGCCGTGGCCGGCGGACGCCGAGCAGGGGTGCGGCCACGGCGAGCGCGGCGGACGCCACGGCCAGCCGCAGGAAGGACAGACCGGCGACCCCCAGCCCCTCCAGGCCGACGCGGATGGCGGGGAACGCCGAGGCCCACAGCACGACGGTGCCGGCGAGGGCGAGGACACGGGGCGAGGGGGCGGGAGGCTTCACGTGTCCCACTGTCCCGACTAGGATGGAAAAGATCCAGTTACCCTTTCTTCCGAAAACGAGAAGGTGGGCTTTATGCTCGACGTCCGCCGGCTGCGCCTGCTGCGGGCCTTCTCGGTACACGGCACGGTCGCCGCGACCGCCGAGGCACTGCATCTGACCGGCCCCGCCGTCTCCCAGCAACTCGCCGCGCTGGAGCGGGAGACCGGGGTCCCGGTCCTGGAGAAGCGGGGCCGCACGCTGCGGCTGACCCCGGCCGGGCGACTGCTGGTGGAGCACGCGGAGGTGATCCTCGGCGATCTCGCCTCCGCCGAGGCCGCGTTGGACAGGCTCCGCGGGGGCGCCGGCGGCCCCGTCCGCGTCGCCGCCTTCCCGTCCGCGGCGCGCACCCTGATGCCGGAGGTGTGGCGGCTGCTCGCCGGCGGGGATGCCGGTGCGCCGACCGGGCTGAGGATCGCCGAGCACGAACCCGCCGCGGCGGTGGAGCTGCTGCGGCGCCGTGAGGCCGACATCGCCGTCGTCCACGCGTACAGTCTGCTCCCGCGCGAGGTGCCCGCCGGCTGCGAGCAGCACCATCTGATGGAGGACCCGGTGCTGCTCGCCGTTCCTCCCGCGCTCGCCGCCGAACACGGCCTGGGCCCGGGCGAGGCCCTCGACCTGGCGCTCCTCGCCGGGCAGGAATGGCTCATGCCCGGACCGGACACCTCCTGCCACGAGCTGACCCGGCGGGCCTGCGGCGCGGCCGGATTCGTGCCCCGGCCGGTGGCGCTGGCCAGTGACTTCTCGGTGCTCACCGCCCTCGTCGCGGCCGGTGCGGGTGTCGCGCTCGTCCCTCGGCTGGCACTGCCCGCCGCCCTGGACGGCGTCAGCCTGCACCCGCCCGCGCACCCGGTGACCCGTACGGTCTCGGCGCTGCTGGCCGCCGGCACCGCCGGGCAGCCGCCCTTGCGCCGCGTGCTGGAGTGTCTGGTGGCCGCGGCGGGGCGGCACGCCTAGCGTGGGCGGAGCGGCAGCGGGGACCGCCCGGCACAGGAACCGAGGGAGCACGCATGAAGAGCGCAGATCTGCTCGCCGACGCCTTCGGCAGGATCCAGGAGGCCGTGCACGAGGCCGTCGACGGCATGCCCCTGGACGGCCTGCACGCGCGGCCCGACGAGGGGGCGAACTCGATCGCCTGGCTGATCTGGCACCTGACGCGCATTCAGGACGACCATGTGGCCGGCGTCGCGGGCACCGGACAGCTGTGGACCGACGGCGGCTGGGCCGACCGCTTCGGCCTGCCCTTCGCGCCGTACGACACCGGGTACGGCCACCGCCCCAAGGACGTCGCCGCGCTGCGCGTCGCGTCGGGCGAGCTGCTGACCGGCTACCACGACGCGGTGTACGAGCACACCCTGGGCTACCTGCGGACGCTCCGCGAGACGGACTTCCCACGCGTCGTCGACACCAGCTGGGATCCGCCGGTGACGCTGGCGGTACGGCTGGTCAGCGTGGTGTCGGACGACCTGCAGCACGCCGGGCAGGCCGCGTTCCTGCGCGGCTGCGTGGAACGCGGCGCGCTCTAGCGGCGGTCAGGCGCCCGCTCAGACGCCCGGTCAGACGCCCGGTCCGGCGTCGGCCCGGTCGTACTGCAGCAGCACGACCCCGTTGCCGAAGGTCTGGGTCCCGGCGAGCCGGAGGGCGGTGAGCGTGCCGGCGTCGGGGAAGACCGGCCTGCCCCGGCCCAGCACGACCGGGTGGACGTAGATCCGGTACTCGTCGACCAGTCCCAGCCGCAGGAACGAGGCGGCGAGGTCGGCACCGCCCAGCACCAGGTCGCCGCCCGGCCGCGCCTTGAGCTCCAGGACCTCCTCGGCGACGACGTCGCGCACGATCGTGGTGTTCCACTCGGCCCGCTCCAGCGTCCGCGAGTATACGAACTTCGGCATGTCGCGCCAGATCCCGGCGAACTCCACCTCGGCGGGGCTGCTCTGCGGGTCGGCGTCGGCCGTGGGCCAGTAGGCGGCCATGAGCTCGTGGGTGACGCGGCCGCTCAGGAAGGCGCCCATCGTCTTCAGCCGCTCGTTCATGTGGAGGTGCAGTTCCTCGTCCACGCGGTGCCAGTCGATCTCACGGTCGGGCCCCTCGAAGTAGCCGTCGAGGGACACCGCCATCTGCAGGATGATCTTTCGCACGGGGGTCCTCCCCTGGGTTGCCTACGACCCACCGGACGATACGCCCCCGGGGTCGCCGGGGACGCCCTTCACGGGCGCGCTCCGGAGGCGCCGGAGGTGGTCCCCGCCGGTTCCCCGACGGCACTGAGCGGGGCAGCCAGGGACTCCAGGCTGCGCCGCTCGGCGCGTACCCCGATGGCCGCCTCGACCAGGCCCGCGAGGGTCATCAGGGCGGCGCCGAGGCAGAAGGCGAGGGTGGTGTCGCCGGGCTCGCCGCTGCCGACCAGGCCGTTGAAGAGCAGGGGGCCGGTGATGCCGCCGAGGGCGGTGCCGACGGCGTAGAAGAAGGCGATGCACAGCGCACGGGTCTCCAGCGGGAAGATCTCGCTGACCGTCAGGTAGGCCGCGCTCGCTCCCGCGGAGGCGAGGAACAGCACCGCGGTCCAGCAGGCCGTCATGGTGACCGCGCTGAGTGCGCCCAGCTGGAACAGCCAGGCGGTGCCGAACAGGAGCAGGCCGGAGCCGACGTAGCTGCCGGTGATCATCGGCTTGCGGCCCACGGAGTCGAAGAGGTGACCGAGCAGCAGCGGGCCGAGGAAGTTGCCGACCGCGATGACGGCGAAGTAGTAGCCGGTGTCACCGTTCGGCACGTCGAAGAAGGTGGTGAGGATGACCGCGTAGCCGAAGGTGACAGCGTTGTAGAGGAAGGCCTGGCCGGAGAAGAGCGCGAGACCGAGCAGCGTGCGGCGCGGGTACTCGCGGGTGACGGTGCGGGCGATGGTGAGGAAACCCAGTTCGCCGCGGGGGCGGATGAGGATGCTCTCGCCCGGCTCCGGCAGGGGCTTGCCGCTCTCCTCGGCCACCGTGCGCTCGACGTCGGCGACCAGGCGCTCGGCCTCCTCCGCCCGTCCGTGGGTGAACAACCAGCGCGGGCTCTCCGGCACGTGACGACGCACCAGCAGGATGACCAGGCCCAGGACGACGCCGATGCCGAAGGCGAGCCGCCAGCCGACGTCACCGGCGAACAGCGAGGTGTCCAGCAGGGCGATGGACGCGAACGCGCCCACGGCGGCGCCGATCCAGAAGCTGCCGTTGATGATCAGGTCGATCCGGCCGCGCACCCGGGCGGGGATCAGCTCGTCGATCGCCGAGTTGATGGCGGCGTACTCGCCGCCGATGCCGAAGCCGGTGAAGAAGCGGCACAGGATGAAGAACCAGGCGGTCCACGACACCGCGGTGACCGCCGTGGCCGCGAGGTAGACGGCCAGGGTCACCATGAACAGCTTCTTGCGGCCGAGCCGGTCGGTCAGCCTGCCGAAGAACAGCGCGCCCAGGCAGGCCCCCGCGACGTACACCGCGGCCGCCAGCGTGGTGACCTGGGCGGTGCTGATGTCGATGCCGCTGCCCTGCTCGGCCAGCCGGCCCGCCATGTTGCCGACGATGGTGACCTCGAGGCCGTCGAGGATCCACACGGTGCCCAGGCCGATGACGATGCGCCAGTGCCAGCGGGTCCACGGCAACCGGTCCAGCCGGGCCGGCACATCGGTCCGCAACGCTCCCGGCGGGTCGGCATGAGCCGTCGACGCTGACATGGTCACCTCCGTGAACGAGCCGTTCTGTCCGGAAGCGCGCCTTCCCCCGCCGGGGGCGTTCATGCTGCGGGCGGTCAGCCGTAGAAGTTGCGCTCCCAGCGGTGCCGGGCCAGGACCGCGAGTTGTTCCGGCGTCAGGGGCCGGCCGTCGCTCAACGCGGTGTTCCGCTCGACGTTGCGCACCGACCGCATGCCGGGGATGACGGTGGAGACCGCGGGGGCGCTCAGCACGAACCGCAGGGCGGTCTCCGCGATGTCGTCGGGGTCGATGCCGAGGTCGGCGACAATGGCGTCCACGCGGCGCTCCACCTGCGCGGGGCGGTCGTCACGGAAGTAGCGGTTGCGGAAGTCCCCTTCGGGGAAGGTGGTTCCGGCGGTGATCCGGCCGGTCAGGCCGCCCTCGTCGAGGGCCACCCGGACGATGACGCCGACGCCCTGCTCCTGGCAGGCGGGGAGCAGCGCGTCCGCCGGTGCCTGGTCGAAGACGTTGTAGATCACCTGCACCGTGTCCACGAGCCCGCTGCGGACCAGGGCGAGGGCGTTGTCCGGCTCGTGGTCGTTGACCGACACCCCGAAGAGCCGGATCTTGCCCTCCTTCTTCAGGTCGGCGACGGTCTCCGCCCAGTCCCCGCGGCCGACCCACTCGTCGCTCCAGACGTGGAACTGGAGCACGTCGAAGTGGTCGAGCCCGGCGGCCCGCAGGCTGGTCTCGAGGCTCTCGCGGATGTGGTCGCCGGGGAACGCCTCCGCCGGGTCCACGCCGTCGGGGGCGGGCCACAGGCGGTTCTTCGGCGGCACCTTGGTGGCCACGAGGATCTCGTCACCGGCCCGGGCGCGGTCGCGGACGACCCGTCCGACGATGCGCTCGCTCTCGCCGTAGCCGCGGGCGGTGTCGATGAGGTTCACCCCGAGGTCGACGGCCCGGTTCAGGGCGCGCAGCGACTCGTCCTCGGTCGCGCCCACCCACGCGGACTCGCCGATCCCCCAGGCTCCGTAGCCGATCTCCGACACCCGCAGCCCGCTGCGTCCCAGGTCCCGGTAGCGCACAGTCGTCCTCCACTCGTGCCGTCACCCGCGGAGCGGTCTCCGCAGCCACGACGATAGGCGACCGGCCGGCACAAGGTCGTCAGGGTTCCTTCGCGGCGCCGTCGGCGGTGACCGCGCATACCCCAACGGAGCCCGGGGCGCGGCGCGTTCGGCGATTCCGGGCCTTCGGCCCACCCGCGGGTCCTAGCGTGGCCGGCCCAGTACGAATGACGGGGGGGAGAACAGGGGGACCGCTGTGCCGAACCCGTCCGGCGGAGGACCGCCGCGGCGCCGCATGATCGAGCCGACGCGCATCATCACCGCGCGGGAGACGCCCGGAGGGCCGGACGAGCCGTGGGAGGAGTCCCTCGGCCTCTTCCGCCCCGCCGGCGGTGCCGCCCCGCCCCGGGAGGGCGGCCCTGACACCCAGGCGCTGCCCCGCACCGGACCGCCTCCGCGACGGGCCGCGCCTCAGGCCGCGGACCCCCGGGCCGCGGATCCCCGGGCCGGGACCAGGACGGCACCGCCCCGGCGCTCCCCCGCCACCCGGCGCGCGCTGCGCGTCGCGCTGCTCACCGGCACCGGCGGCGCCGCCGGATTCGCGCTCGCCCTCGCCCTCGCCCTGTTCTCCCCCGGCGTCCTCCACCCCGGTACCCCGCAGGGCGCCGCCCCCGCCTCCCCCGCCGCACCCGGCTCGCCCGGTGCGGGCGCGATCGGCGGGGTGCTCCGGCAGGGCGACACCGGACCGGCCGTCAGCGAGCTCCAGGCCCGGCTGCTGCGGATCCCGGACGTCTACGCGGACGGTGCCGTCGACGGCCGCTTCGACGGGCGCCTCGCCGCGGCCGTCGCCCGTTTCCAGGTCTGGTACGGCGTCCGCGGCGACGAGAGCGGTGAGTACGGCGACGCCACGCGCCGCGACCTGGAGTCCCGTACGTCGCTCGCCTCGGGCTGAAGGCGCCGCCGGGCGGGCCCGCCTGGCGGCGCCTTCGCGACAGGTGAGGCGGCCGAACGCCTTATAGATTGGTTGCGTGGCCCTGCCGGACACGGGGGACGACGAGCACGCCGTGGCGACACCGCAGATCGACTACGCGGCGCTGTTCGCGGCGACCCCGAGCCCGTACCTGGTACTGGACGCGGCGCTGGTGATCGTGGGCGTCAACCAGGCGTACCTGGCGGCGACCAAACGCACCCGGGACGACCTGATCGGCCAGTACATCTTCGACGCGTTCCCCGACAACCCGGACGACCCGCTGGCCGACGGGGTGCGCAACCTCAGCGCCTCCCTGCAGCGGGCCCTGACCTGCCGCGAGCCCGACACGATGGCGCTGCAGAAGTACGACATCCCGGTGATGGACGATCCCGGGAGGTTCGAGGAGCGCTGGTGGAGCCCGATCAACACCCCTGTCCTCGGGCCGGACGGCACCGTCGCATGGATCATCCACCGGGTGGAGGACGTGACCTCGTTCGTCCAGGCCCGCCGCCACCGGCACGGGCTGCAGGGCTCGGAGCTGAGCGAGCGGGAGCAGGCGATGGAGGCCGAGCTGTACGCGCGGGCCCGGGAGCTGCAGCGCCTCAACGACCAGCTGCGCGAGGCCCACGCCCGCGAACGGCAGGTCGCCCTCACGTTGCAGGAGGCCATGCTCCACTCGCCGGACCTGCACCAGCACGAGGATATCGCGGTGCGCTACCTGCCGGCCGCGGGCTCGCTCAACGTGTGCGGCGACTGGTACGACGTGGTCAACCTCTCGCCGAACCGCTACGCGGTGGCGGTCGGCGACGTCGTGGGCCACGGCCTGGAGGCCGCCAGCGTCATGGGGATGCTGCGCAGCGCGCTGAGCGCGGCCATGCGCACCGTCGACGGTCCTGCCAAGGCCCTGGAGGTCGTCGGCCTCTACGCCCGCTGCGTCGAAGGTGCCGTGGCCACCACCGCCGTCAGCGCGCTGATCGACAAGGAGCGGCGCACGATCAGCTACAGCAGCGCCGGGCATCCGCCGCCCGTGCTGCTCCACGGCGACGGCACCTGCGAACTGCTGGACCAGGCCACCGACCCGCCCCTGGGTGCCCGCCCCGCCCACGTCGCCCGGCCGCAGGCGGCCTTGACGTACCGCCCGGGGGACACGCTGGTGCTCTACACCGACGGCCTGATCGAGCGCCGCAGGGAGGACATCTACACGGGCCTGGCCCGGCTGACCTCCGCGCTCGCCGATACCCCCGGGCTCGGCGCCGAGCGGCTCGCGGACGCCCTGCTGGCCCGGCTCGGCGTCACCGGAGGCGCGGCCGACGACATCGCGCTGGTCACCGTGCGCCTGTGAGGCGCGGGCGGGGCAGGACCGCGCGGTGGCCGGGCGGTCCTGCCCCGCCTACCGTGATCTGAAGGGGTCCGGCGTGTCGTGGACCTGAGGAACGAGGAGGCCGCGGGTGCCCGGTCGCGGTGCGCGGGAGTGGCTGCGGGCCCGTGATTCGGGCCTCCGCGCGGTGCGCCGTTCGGTGCGGGTGGCCCTCGTGGCGTGCCTGAGCTTCTACGTCGCGCGCTACGGCTTCGGCCAGCCGGTCGTCGCGATCTACGCCCTCTTCGGCGCCGTGGCCTCCGGTGGCCTGTCCTACGTGCCCGGTACGCCGGTCGAGCGCGCCCGCACGCTGGTGGCCGCGCTGCCGGTGGCCGCGCTGCTCATCGCCCTGGGCACGGCACTGGCCGTCAGCGACTGGACGGCGGCGCTGGGGATGCTCGGGGTCGGGTTCGCGGTGTCGTACGCGGGGGTGGGCGGGCCCAAGCTGGTGGGGCTCGCCAACGGGCTGCAGCTGTTCTACATCCTGCCGTGCTTCCCCCCGTACCAGCCGGAGTCGCTGGGCCTGCGCCTGTGCGGTCTGGTGGTCGGCGTGCTGCTGATGGCCGCCGCCGAGGTGTGGGTGTGGCCGGATCCGTCACCGGGCCGCTACCAGGACCGGCTCGCCCACGCGTGCGAGACCGCGGCGAAGGCCCTGCGGTCACTGGCGCTCGAGCCGCCGGTGGTGACCGAGCGGCTGGAAAGCCTGCTGGGGACGGCGCAGCAGCTGCGCATGAGCCACGTGCCGAAGGACGAGCGCCCGGCGTCTGCGGGGGCACGCGACCGGGCCCTGTGCCAGGGGGCCGCGTACCTGCGGCACCTGCTGGCGCAGACCGGGCAGTTGGCCGAGGACGCGGCGGAGCGCACACCGGCCCCCGACCCCGCCCGGTCGCGGATGCTGCTGGCCTCGGCCACCGCCTGCCACAGTGCCGCCCGGGCGCTGAAGGGCGAGGCCCCGGCGCCCCTGGTCGCCCCGTGCGCGGCCGCCGCGGCGGCCTTCGAGGAGCACCGGGCCCGCCGGCCGGTGTCCGGGGGGACCTCCGCCTCGACGGTGCGGGACGGGGCGATCGCGCTCGACATCGCGTACACCGCGGCCTTCCTGGTCACCTCCGTGCGGATCGCGCTCGGCTCGCCGGTGCCGCCCGACACGACACGGCCCGAGGAGCGGCTGGGGCCGTTCTGGTACGCGGGGCAGTCGCCCGTCGCCCTGTACGGGCACCGGATGCGGGCCCATCTCACGCCGCGCTCGGTCTACTTCCAGAACGCCGTGCGCATCGCACTGGCCCTCGCCGCGGCGCGCCTGATCGCGGGCGGGCTCGACCTGTCGCACGGCTTCTGGGCGCTCCTGACCACGCTGACGGTGATGCGCACCAGCGCCGCCGGCACCCGTACGACCGTGGTCCCCGCGGTGCGCGGCACGCTGGTGGGGGCCGGGGTGGCCGCGCTGCTGCTGTTGCTCGTGGGCGACCACACGCCGGTGTACGCGGTCATGATGGCGCCCGTGTTCTTCCTCGCGTTCACGGCGGGGCCGGTGCTCGGTCTCGGCTGGGGCCAGGCGTTCTTCACGGTCGCGGTGGCCTCGGCCTTCACACAGATCGCCCCCTCGGGTCCTGAACTCGCCGCGTTCCGGATCGCGGACGTGGTGACGGGTGCGCTGACCGGCATCGTCGTCGGGCTGCTGGCCTGGCCGCGGGGCGGCACGGGCGAGCTGGGGCGGGCCTGTTCGCGGCTGCTGGACCAGGGCACCCTGGCGGTCACGCGGATCACCGAGTGCATCACCGGGACCGGGACGGTGGGCGACGCGCTGTCCAGGGCCCGGCTCGCCCAGCTGATCGCGGAGGCCAGCTACGCGCAGTTCGCCACCGAACGCGACGCCCCCGGTGCGGGACCCGCGCTGCCGACGGACTTCCAGGCGATCATGCTGGCCGGGAACCGGGTCCTCACCATGGGGCAGACCCTCGTCGACCACTGCCCGCCGGGCGCGCTGGCCGCGTGGCCGCTCAGCGCCGCGCACCTGCGCGACGCGGCCCACCATCTGCGGCTGACCACAGTGCCGCTGACGTACGACCTGCGCTCGGGCACGATGCGTCCGGCGCCCGCCGAGTCCCCGCGACGGAGCGTGCCGACGGACCGCACGGTCATCGCGGACGTCTGCGCCGCCTCGGGCGGCAGGGCACCGGACCCGCTGCTGTACTACGCCGTCGACGCCGCGATCTGGCTGGCCAGCCTGCAGCGGGTGGTCACCGCGATCAGCAGGCCGGCGGAAGATCCGGCAGCAAGGCCGGGTTGACGACCGCGAGGATCGTGGCCACGTCCTCGCGGGGCACCGCCGGCCACAGGATCGCCCGGGCCCCCCGGTACTTGGCGGCCAGCCGCAGCCGCTGCGCCTCGTCGAGGCGCGCGGCCCGGTCCGGGTGGCTGTTGTGGGCGTTGTCGGCGATCTTCACCAGGGCGGCGTCCCGGTTGGCGGCGATCCGGCGCAGTTCGTCCTCGTAGGGCACGCCCGGCTGGTTGGTGACCTGCTCGACGATGCCGACGACCCGCTCCGGGACGCCGGCGGCGCGCAGCCGGCCGGCGGTCCAGGGGGTGTCCTCGATGGCGTCGTGCAGGAGTGCGGCCATCTGCAGGTCCGGCCCGAAGGCGGCGAGGCCCGCCGCGACCGCCCGGACGTGCTCGATGTAGGGCACGCCGATGCGGTCGGTCTGGCCCTCGTGCGCCAGGCGTGCCAGGGCCTCGGCGTCGGCCACGCTGTTCACCCTCATGGCAGCCCATCCTCGGGGGCGCCGGGCGGGCCGGTCCAGCCTCAGGCCAGCGTGGCGAGCAGGCGCTCGGCCAGCGGGCCGGAGGAGGCCGGGTTCTGACCGGTAATCAGGTTGCGGTCGGTCACCACGTGGGGCGTCCACGGCTCGCCTTCCTGGAAGTCCGCGCCGAGGGCGACCAGACGGTCCTGCAGGAGCCAGGGGGCACGGCCGGCGAGCCCTCCCTGGGTCTCCTCGGCGTTGGTGAAGCCGGTCAGCCGGTAGCCCGCGAACGGCCAGCCGCCGTCAGCGCGTTCGGCGGCGAGCAGGGCCGCGGGACCGTGGCAGACGACGCTGAGCGGCTTGCCCGAGTCGAGCGCGGCGGTCAGCAGGCGGCCGGAGACCGGGTCGACGGCGAGGTCCTCCATCGGCCCGTGCCCGCCGGGGTAGAACACGGCGGCGTAGTCGTCGAGGTCCGCCTCCTCCAGCTTGATCGGGCGCCGCAGCACCGTCATCGCCTCCAGTTCCCCGGCGAGGGCCCGGGCACCCTCCTCCCCGCCGTTGAACTCGGCGGCCAGGCTCCCCCGGTCCACGGCCGGCACGACGCCGCCCGGGGTGGCCACCACGACCTCGTGGCCCGCGGCGGTGAGGATCCGGTACGGGGTCGCGGCCTCCTCGGCCCAGAAGCCGGTGGGGTGCTCGGTGCCGTCGGACAGCGTCCAGGACGAGGCGCCGGTCAGGACGAACAGGATCTTCGCCATGTCAGGTCTCCTTGGTGTGCTCGGTTGCCACCGGACCGCGTCGGAGCGGGCCGGACGGCTCGACGGTAGGGCGGACCTCCCATTGGCATCCAATAGGATCGCCATCATGAGCCATACGGTTTCCAATGGGTCGCCGGGAATACGCCCGGGGCACGGGGGCGGGGGCCCTGGAGGGGGGTCGCTGGACCTCGCGCTGCTGCGCACCTTCCTGGCGGTGCACCGCGCCGGTTCCTTCACCGCGGCCGCGCGGCTCCTGGGGCTCTCCCAGCCGACGGTGACGACCCAGATCCGTACGCTCGAAGGCCAACTGGACCGCGAGCTCTTCGAGCGGCTGCCACGTGGCGTCGCCGCCACGCCCTTCGCCGACGAGCTCGCCGGACGGGTGGCCGAGCCGCTCGACGCGCTGGCCGCCGTCGCCGACCGCGGGCACGGCGACGCGGACCTGCCCGCCGAGCCGGTCCGCCTCGGCGGCCCCGCGGAGCTGCTGTGCGAGCGCGCGCTGCCCGCGCTCGCACCGCTCGTCGAGCGCGGCGTACGGCTGCGGATCGGCACCGGGCTCACCGACGTCCTGCTGGAGTCGCTGCGGGCCGGGCAGCACGACCTGGTGATCTCCACGCACCGCCCGCGCGGGCGCCTGCTCAGCGCCGTGCCCCTGATGGACGAGGAGTTCGTGCTGGTGGCCGCCCCGTCCCGGGCCGCCCGGCTGGACGTGGCCTCCGGCGGGCCCGGCGCGCTGAGCGGCGTCCCGCTCGTCTCGTACGCCGAGGACCTGCCGATCGCGCGCCGCTACTGGCGCCATGTGTTCGGCCTCCGTCTCACCGGCCACGCCGCCGTGACCGTCCCGGACCTGCGCGGCGTGCTCGCCACCGTCGCCGCGGGCGCGGGCTTCACCGTCCTCCCCCGCTACCTGTGCGCGGCGGCCCTGGCGGACGGCACCGTGGTCCCGCTGCTCGACCCCGACGACCCGCCCATCAACACCGCCTACCTCGTCCAGCGCCCGGGCGCCGACCACCACCCGCACCTCGGCCTCGTCCGCGACCTGCTGCTGCGCGAGGCCCGCGCCTGGTGAGGCGCGGCGCCGCCCGGGGCGCATGCTTGAGTCTCCCGCGGCGGGAGACCCCAGGATGGCGGACATGGACGACGACACCCTCCACACCATCGGTGACCTGGCCCGGCTAACCGGTCTGACCGTGAAGACCATCCGGTACTGGTCGGACACCGGAGTGGTGCCGCCGACCGATCGGACACCCGCCGGCTACCGGCTCTACGACCGGGCCGCGCTGGACCGTCTGGCCCTCGTGCGCACGCTGCGCGACCTCGGCATCGACCTCGCGGCCGTCCACTCCATCCTGGACAGGAAGGTCACCGTCGCCGAGGTCGCCGCTGCCCACGCCGAGGCGCTGGAGGTGCAGATCCGCACCCTGCGGGTCCGCCAGGCGGTGCTGCGGACGGTCGCGGGGCGCGGGGCCTCACCACAGGAGACGGAACTGATGCACCGACTCGCCACCCTCTCGGACCGTGAACGCCGCCGCCTCGTCGACGAGTTCGTCGACGACGTCGTGAGCGGCATCGACGTCGACCCCGGTTTCCCGGCCATGATGCGCGCCGCGATGCCCGAACTCCCCGACGAGGCCTCGCCGGAGCAGGTGAGCGCCTGGGTGGAGTTGGCCGAGCTGATCCAGGACGAGGACTTCAGGGCCGGCGTCCGCCGCGCCGTCGCCGACCAGAGCCGCGCCCTCGCGAAGGGCGGTCAGCCGGACCCGGCGGCGGCCCGCCGGACGGCCGAGTTGCTGCGGGAGCGCGCGGGCGGCGCCGTGGCGGCGGGCATCGGCCCGGCATCACCGGCGGCCCGTCCTGTCGTGGAGGAACTCGTCCGCGCGTACGCGGAGTTGTCCGGCCGGGCGGACGGCCCGCAGTTCCGGGGATGGCTGGCCGAGCGGCTGGAGATCTCCCACGACTCCCGTTACGAGCGCTACTGGCAGTTGCTGGCGCGGGTGGGCGGGCAGGAGGCGCCGCCCGCGCTGGCCCCGGCGGTGGCGTGGCTGACGGCCGCCCTGCGGACGGGATGAGGCCGGGCGTCGCGGGCCGTCAGCGTTCCTCGGCGACGCGAGCCCGCTGCCGCAGGACTTCGGCGGCCCGCCGGCACCAGTCCCGGTTGCCCTCCTCGAAGGCCAGGCCCCGCAGGCAGGTGAGGTAGGGGCCGACGCGGCGGCCGCGACCGAGGAACTCCTCCTCGGTGCGGCCGCCGCGCATCCGCGCGAGGAGCCGTTCGAACAGTTCGATCTTGGCGTCGGCGAAGGCGGCCCGCTCGCCGAGCCGGGCGATCAGCTCCCCGGCGTCGACCACGTCCGCGGCCTGCACCGCCACGAGCAGGTCGTCGCGGATGAAGGAGGGTTTGCCGACCGCCGCCGCGAACCGTTCCAGCTCGGCGACCCCGCCCTCGGTGACGTGGAAGAGGCGCTTGTTGGGCCGGCTGTCCTGCACGACCTCACGGCCCGCGATCAGCCCCTCCTTCTCGAGCCTGGTCAGTTCGGCGTAGAGCTGCTGCGGCAGGGCGTGCCAGAAGTTCGCCACCCCGATGTCGAACGCCTTCGTCAGCTCGTAGCCGCTGAGTTCCCCGTCCAGGAGTGCGGCCAGGACCGCGTGCCGCAGGGCCATCCCGGCTCCCCTTCCGTCCGTCGTCACGTCTGTCCCGCCGTGCCGTGCTCTTCCGTGTGACCGCTCCTCATGATACTCAAGAAACTGAGTAATCAATTTTCTGAGTGTCGACGTCCGGAGCCGGACGACCAGGAGGAGCCATGACAGCCGCCGACCGCTTCCGGTCCGCCGTCGAGCGCCGCGATCTCAGCGCGCTGGACGAACTGTTCCACGACGACATCCGCCTCTACAGCCCGGTGAAGTTCACCCCGTTCGAGGGCAAGCCCATGGTGCTGGGGCTCTTCGGCGTCCTGCTGCGCACCTTCGAGGACTTCCACTACGTGGGGACCCTCGACGGCACGGTCGAGACGAGCGCCGACGGCACCGAGGCACCGTCGACGGTGCTGGTGTTCCGTGCCACCGTGGGCGGCAAGAGCATCCACGGCATCGACCTGCTGCAGGTCGACGAGGCGGGCCTGGTCAAGGAGTTCACCGTGATGGTGCGCCCGCAGTCCGCGGTGCACGCGCTCGGGGAGGCCGTCCTGGCCGGCCTCGTCGCCGACGGGCTCGTACCGGCCCCGTAGGGCGAGGGCCCGGCGCCGGTAAGGCGGCGCCGCCACGTGCCCGCGAGCAGCCCGCGGTACCAGGCGACGGTGGCGTCGAGCGCCTCGCCGAGCGGTGCCGGCCCCGTGCCGAAGGCCCGCTCGAAGGCCGAGGAGTCCATGACCTGCGGCTCGGTGTGCGCGCTGGCCGAGGCGTACCGCGCGTGGGCGGTCCGCAGGCCCCACCGCTACCTGCTGGTCCAGGGCACGCCCGTCCCCGGCTGCACCGCCCCGGCCGACACCGTGGAGCGCGCCAGGGCGGCCCTGGGACCCTTCCTGGAGGTCTTCGCCACGGCCTCCCCCACCGCGGCCGTCCTCCCCGTCGTCGAGGAGACGGACAGCTGGGCACGCCGCGACGACGCCGTCGCCGCCTGGGTGACCACCCATACCGGGGAGCGCGCCGCGGCGGCCCCCGGTGTGCCGCTGACGGGCGCCGTGCTCGCGTGGTCCCACCTGCACGGCGCCGTCGGCCTGGAGACGGCCGGCCAGCTCGAGGGCATGGGCCACAGCGGCGCCACGCTCCTGACCGCCCGGATCGACTCCCTGGCGGATTCCTTCGGGCGCGCCTGAACCCGGGCCGAAGGGATCCGAACGGCTCCGAAGGGCTCCGAAGGGCCGCGCGACCTAGGTGTTCTGTCCCGGGAGGTTGTGGACGGGTGATGCAGGTCTCGGTTGAGGGATCTTGAAATGGGTGAGGGCCTTCTGGCCTGGTGTGGAT
>NZ_JBEXSX010000081.1:0-37127 GCF_040613835.1 Streptomyces sp. NPDC006207
CTGGAAGACGTTGTTGAACACGATCCAGGAGCCGACGTCGTAACCGGCGGCCGGATCGACCGCCGTCACCTTGTCCGTGATCCCCATCGTGAGGGGCTCTCCGGAGGCCTCGCCGTCCGACCCTCCCGAACCGCAGCCGACGACCACGACCGCCGTCAAGGTCGCGGAGAGTGGGAGCGCCAGTCGCTGGACTCGATTCCTCACGAGACTTCCCTCACAGCTTCGTCGTACGGGGCCGGCCCCGGCCGGGCGGACCGGGGGAATTCCCGGGTCCGCCCAGCGGGTGGCTCATCCTGTCACACCGCGACCAATCTCCCAGAACTGGGCGGTCGAGGAGGAATTGAGGAACCATTCGGTTCCGGTGATGCCGTCGCGGCTGGCGACGTACTGCTTGTCCTGGTACAGCGGGATCATCGGGAGGTCCTGCGCCAGGATGTTCTGGATCTGCGAGAAGTCCTTGTCCGTCTTGCTGCGGTTCGCGGACTGGCGGGTGGCCGGCAGGAGCGAGTTCTTGATGTCCCCGGCCCCGTAGTTGAGGTCGAGGAACCCTTCCGCGAAGAACGGCGCGATGTAGGTGTCGGCGTCCGGGAAGTCGGGGAGCCAGCTGAGCGAGTACGCGGCCCACTTGCCCTTGACGGCGCCCGGCAGGAAGGTCTTCCAGGGGCTGCCCTTGAGGGTCACGTCGAACAGGCCGGTGGCGTCGAGCTGCTTCTTCACGTTCTCGGCCTCCTCCTTGTTCGGGGTGGCCGGGCGGTCCGTCGGGTAGGAGTAGGTGATCTTGACCGGGGTGCTGATGCCGGCGGAGGACAGCACCTCGGCGGCCTTGTTCCGGTTGGGCTCGCCGTACACGTTGAAGTACGAGTTGGTGTGGCCGGTGATGCCGGTCGGAACGGCGCCGAACAGCGGGGAGGCGGTGCGGCCGGTCACGTCACGGGTGAGGGTGTCACGGTCGATGACGCGCGCGATGGCCTCACGGACGGCCTCGGGCTTCACGGACGGGTCGTCGATGTTGAAGAACATGTAGCGGACCGAACCACCCGGGGTCTCGGTCAGCTTGACCTTCTCGACCGTGCCCTGCTCGACCGCGTTGATCTGGTCCGGCGTGAGGGTGCGGTTCACCAGGTCGACTTCGCCGTCGGTGAGCGCCTTCATCATCTCCTTCGCGGAGGCGAAGAAGCGGACCTCGACCTTGTCGTTGCTGCGGTTGCTGACCAGGCCCTTGTAGTTCGGGTTCGCGCTGAGGACGGCCTTGCCGTCCTCCCACGAGTCGAGCTTGTAGGGGCCGGAGCCCTCCATCTTCAGGCCGTTGAGCGGCTGGGTGGCGCTGTAGACCTCGCTGTCGACGATGGCCGCGGCCGGGGTAGCCAGCCGGTACGGGAACGTCGCGTCGGGGGCCTTGAGGTGGAAGACGACGGTCTTCGGGTCCTGGGCCTCGACGCTGTCGATGTTCGCGAGGAGGCTGGAGGGGCCGAAGTCGCTCTTGATCTTCAGCACACGGTCGACGGAGAACTTGACGTCCTCCGAGGTGAGGTCGTGGCCGTTGGCGAACTTCAGGCCGTCCCGCAGCGTGCAGCGGTACACCTCCGACTTGGTGTCGGTGAAGCCGCAGGACTTGGCGGCGTCCGGCTCGGGGGTGGTGGAGCTGCGAGAGTAACCGAGCAGCATCTGGAAGGTGTTGTTGAAGAAGCTGTACGTGCCACCGTCGTACGAGGTGGCCGGGTCCACGGGAGAGGGCAGCTCGTCGGACACTTCGATGTGGTCCGTCGTGCCGATGACGACCGCGTCACCGCCACCGCCACCGCCGGTCGAGTCACCGCACCCGGCGAGTACGGGCGCGGCGAGGCCCAGCAGGGCCGGCAGCACCAGTAGCTTGCGATTCATCCTCGTTGTTCTCCCTCTTCCGGCCCTCGGCCGTGCAGTGTTGAGCGGGGCGACGATACCCGTAATTGCTGGGGACCGGCATTCCGGTGGACCGCCCCCGAACACGGAGAAGTTGAGCCCGCGTCACGGGCAGATAACAAGGAGTGCCGTACCGATATCCGGACGGCGGAACGAACAGCGCGGTGTTCCGCAATCCGGACACAACCACCCCGACCGCACCGCGTTTTGACGGAGTGGAGCACGTCCGGCGCGCGCTGTCGACTGCCGTCGACGTGAAAAGTATCACGTCCCGGCGTACTGGCCGGTAAACAATTCGACGCTCCGAATCGTCACGCAAAATAGCCGGGCAAGCGCCCAGAGTTTCCGCTCAATTCACGGCGACGCTCAGTGAACGGACGTAATCAGAGAGCGCAGAAAAGGCACGTCCACCCGTTCCAGGGAGGTCACCACGGTCCGCCCGGGGGCAGGTGCGATGGCGGCGATGGACGGGACGGCCACGACCTGGCAGCCGGCGGCCTCGGCGGCCTCGACCCCGGTGGGGGTGTCCTCGACGACCACGCACCGTGCCGGGTCCGCGCCCAGCCGTGCCGCGGCCGTCAGGTACGGGTCGGGGTGCGGCTTGGTCCGCTCGATCTCGTCCCCGGCGAGGGAGAAGGCGAAGTGGTGGGAGCCGAGGGAGAGCATGACGGCGTCGATGATGCGCCGGTGGGAGGCGGAGACCAGGGCGGCGGGCACCCCGTGCGCGGCCAGTTCGGTGAGCAGGCGCTGGGCGCCCGGCATCAGCGGCACGCCGCGGCCGATGAGCTCGACGAAACGCAGGTTGATCAGCGTGGACAGCTCGGCGAGCGTGGCGTCCGTCCCGGTGACCGAGATGAGGTGTCCGAGGCTGCGGGTCATGGGACCGCCGACGACGACCTCACGGTGGGTGTCGTCCAGCACGTGGCCGAGCTCCGCGAAGACCTCGACCTCCGCGTTCCACCAGAAACCCTCGGTGTCGACCAGCGTGCCGTCCATGTCCAGGAGCACGGCCTGCAGGCCTGCCTCCCGGGCCGGCCGGATCTCGGTGGCGGGAATACCGCTCGTCATGCGCCCCACTCCTCTGCGTTCAGGGGGCACAAAGGCCGGTCGCCTCGCGCCCGGGTGGTGGGGGCGTGCGACCGGCCAGGTGCCGTATCGGACCGTCCAGTGTACGACGTACGTCCGACTACCGCGCGTTGAAGTACTTGGCCTCCGGGTGATGGATGACGATCGCGTCGGTGGACTGCTCCGGATGGAGCTGGAACTCCTCCGACAGCCGGACCCCGATCCGCTCGGGCTCCAGCAGCTCCGCGATCTTGGCCCGGTCCTCCAGGTCGGGGCAGGCGCCGTAGCCCAGCGAGAAGCGGGCGCCCCGGTACTTCAGGGCGAACATGTCCTCCATCGCGGCCGGGTCCTCCCCGGCGAAGCCGAGCTCGGCGCGGACCCGGGCGTGCCAGTACTCGGCCAGGGCCTCGGCGAGCTGGACGGACAGGCCGTGCAGCTCGAGGTAGTCGCGGTAGGCGTCGGCGGCGAACAGCTCGTTGGCCGCCTCGGAGATCCGGTTGCCGACGGTGACGACCTGCAGGCCGACCACGTCGGTCTCGCCGGACTCCTCGGGACGGAAGAAGTCGGCCAGGCACAGCCGGCGGCCGCGGCGCTGGCGCGGGAAGGTGAACCGGGTCCGCTCGGTGCCGTCCTCGTGGAGGATGATCAGGTCGTCGCCCTTGGAGACGCAGGGGAAGTAGCCCTGGACGACGGCGGCCTCGAGCAGCCCCTCGCTCTGCAGGCGGTCCAGCAGCCCGCGCAGCCGCGGACGGCCCTCGGTCTCCACCAGCTCCTCGTAGGTGGGGCCGCCGGTACGGGACTGCTTGAGCCCCCACTGGCCCTTGAACAGGGCGCCCTCGTCCAGCCAGGACGCGTAGTCCTTGAGCGGGATGCCCTTGACGACGCGGGAGCCCCAGAACGGCGGGGTCGGCACCGGGTTGTCGACGGCGACGTCGGAGCGGATCTGGCCCCGGTTCTCCTCGGGCTCGGGCACGACGCCCGCGCGGGCGGCCACCCGGCGCTGCTTCAGCTCGGGGAGGGTGGCGCCCGGCACTCCGCGCTTGACGGCGATGAGGGCGTCCATCAGGCGCAGTCCCTCGAAGGCGTCGCGGGCGTAACGGACCTCGCCCTGGTAGAGCTCGTGGAGGTCCTGCTCGACGTAGGCCCGGGTGAGGGCGGCGCCGCCGAGGATGACCGGGTAGGTGGCGGCGAGGCCGCGCTGGTTCAGCTCCTCCAGGTTCTCCTTCATGATCACCGTGGACTTCACCAGCAGGCCGGACATGCCGATGACGTCGGCGGAGTGCTCGTGCGCGGCGTCGAGGATCGCCGAGACGGGCTGCTTGATGCCGAGGTTGACGACGTTGTAGCCGTTGTTGGACAGGATGATGTCCACGAGGTTCTTGCCGATGTCGTGGACGTCGCCGCGGACGGTGGCCAGCACGATGGTGCCCTTGCCGGAGGCGTCGGACTTCTCCATGTGCGGTTCGAGGTGCGCGACGGCGGTCTTCATCACCTCGGCCGACTGCAGGACGAACGGCAGCTGCATCTGGCCGGAGCCGAAGAGCTCGCCGACGACCTTCATGCCCTCCAGGAGGGTGTCGTTGACGATCTCGAGGGCGGGACGGGAGGTCAGGGCCTCGTCCAGGTCGGCCTCCAGGCCGTTCTTCTCGCCGTCGATGATGCGCCGCTGCAGGCGCTCCTCCAGCGGCAGCGCCGCCAGTTCCTCGGCTCGGCCGGCCTTGACGGACTTGGTGTCGACGCCCTCGAAGAGCTCCAGGAAGCGCTGCAGCGGGTCGTAGCCCTCGCGGCGCCGGTCGTACACCAGGTCCAGGGCGACCTCGCGCTGCTCCTCGGGGATGCGGGCGATCGGCGAGATCTTGGAGGCGTGCACGATCGCCGAGTCCAGGCCGGCCTCGACGCACTCGTGGAGGAAGACCGAGTTGAGCACCATGCGGGCGGCCGGGTTGAGGCCGAAGGAGATGTTGGACAGCCCGAGCGTGGTCTGCACCTGCGGGTGGCGGCGCTTGAGTTCGCGGATCGCCTCGATCGTGGCGATGCCGTCCTTGCGGGACTCCTCCTGGCCGGTGGCGATGGTGAAGGTCAGGCAGTCGACGATGATGTCGCTCTCGTCGATGCCCCAGTTGCCGGTCAGGTCCGCGATGAGCCGCTCGGCCACGGCCACCTTGCTCTCGGGCGTGCGGGCCTGGCCCTCCTCGTCGATGGTGAGGGCGATCAGGGCGGCGCCGTGTTCCGCGGCGAGGCGGGTGGTGCGGGCGAAGCGGGAGTCGGGGCCGTCGCCGTCCTCGTAGTTGACGGAGTTGATCACGGCGCGGCCGCCGAGCTTCTCCAGGCCCGCGCGGAGCACCTCGGGCTCGGTGGAGTCCAGCACGATCGGCAGGGTGGAGGCAGTGGCCAGGCGTCCGGCGATCTCGTTCATGTCGGCGACGCCGTCGCGGCCGACGTAGTCGACGCACAGGTCGAGCAGGTGGGCGCCCTCGCGGATCTGCTCGCGGGCCATCTCCACGCAGTCGTCCCAGCGGCCGTCCAGCATGGCCTCGCGGAACTTCTTGGAGCCGTTGGCGTTGGTGCGCTCGCCGATGGCGAGGTACGAGGTGTCCTGGCGGAAGGGGACGGTCTGGTAGAGCGAGGAGGCGCCCGGCTCGGGGCGCGGCGCGCGCGGGGTGATCTCGTGGCCGCGGACGCGTTCGACGACCTGGCGCAGGTGCTCGGGGGTGGTGCCGCAGCAGCCGCCGACCAGGGAGAGCCCGTACTCGCGGACGAAGGCCTCCTGGGCGTCGGCGAGTTCGCTGGGGGTCAGCGGGTAGTGTGCGCCGTCCTTGCCGAGGACGGGGAGGCCCGCATTCGGCATGCACGAGAGCTGGATGCCGGCATGCCGGGCCAGGTAGCGCAGGTGCTCGCTCATCTCGGCGGGGCCGGTGGCGCAGTTCAGGCCGATCATGTCGATGCCGAGCGGTTCCAGTGCGGTGAGCGCGGCCCCGATCTCGGAGCCCAGCAGCATGGTGCCGGTGGTCTCGACGGTGACCGAGCAGATCAGCGGCGCGTCGAGACCGGCCGCTTCCAGGGCCCGGCGGGCGCCGATGACCGCGGCCTTGGTCTGCAGCAGGTCCTGGGTGGTTTCCACGACCAGCGCGTCGGCGCCGCCGGTGAGGAGCCCGGCCGCGTTCTGCTCGTACGCGTCGCGCAGGGCGCCGTAGCCGATGTGGCCGAGGGTGGGCAGCTTGGTGCCGGGCCCCATGGAGCCGATGACCCAGCGCTGCCGGCCGTCCGCGGCGGTGAACTCGTCGGCGACCTCGCGGGCGATCCGGGCGCCGGCCTCGGACAGCTCGACGATCCGGTCGGGGATGTCGTACTCGCCGAGGGCGGAGAAGTTGGCGCCGAAGGTGTTGGTCTCCACGCAGTCCACGCCGACGGCGAAGTACTCGCGGTGGACGGAGGCGACGATGTCGGGGCGGGAGACGTTGAGGACCTCGTTGCAGCCCTCGTGCCCCTGGAAGTCCTCGAGGGTGGGATTCTGCGCCTGGAGCATCGTGCCCATCGCCCCGTCTGCGACGACCACCCGGGTCGCCAGGGCCTCTCGCAGTGCTGCGCCTCGGGCACCGCTGTTGGACGGAAGGGACGGCTGGGCCATGGGTGTGCTCCCTGGAGTGCGACGGCTGTCGGCTTGGTGTGCGCCGGTGCTGCTGGTACACACCAGGCCAGCGTAGCCAAGACCCCGGATTCCGCCGCGGGGCATTCCGAGGGGCGGACGGCGGTGTCACACTCTTCTCTGGGATGATGACGGTCGGCATCGTCTGACAGCGTTCAGCATTGTCGAACCTGTATCTCGGCGTTTGGTCGTTCCTTACGGAGGGGTTGTTCATGCCAGGTCCCATCCAGTCGCTCGCCAGGGCGGCCGCGATCCTGCGCCTGCTGGCCGGCGGCGAGCGCAGGCTCGGCCTGTCGGACGTGGCCTCCTCCCTGGGCCTGGCGAAGGGCACGGCGCACGGCATCCTGCGCACGCTGCAGCAGGAGGGCTTCGTCGAGCAGGACCCGGTCTCGGGCCGCTACCAGCTGGGGGCCGAGCTGCTGCGGCTGGGCAACAGTTACCTGGACGTGCACGAGCTGCGGGCCCGCGCCCTGGTGTGGACCGACGACCTGGCCCGCTCCAGCGGCGAGGCGGTCTACCTGGGCGTGCTGCACCAGCAGGGGGTGCTCATCGTCCACCACGTCTTCCGCCCCGACGACAGCCGTCAGGTGCTGGAGGTCGGGGCGATGCACCCGCTCCACAGCAGCGCGCTGGGCAAGGTGCTCTCGGCCTACGACCCGGTGGCGCACGGCGAGGCGGTCGAGCTGAAGCGCGAGCAGCTGACCGCGCGCACGATCACCGGGGACGCGGACTTCGAGGGTGTGCTGGACCTCACCCGCGCCCGGGGCTGGGGCTCGGACCTGGAGGAGACCTGGGACGGGGTGGCGTCCATCGCCGCCCCCATCCACGACCGGCACCGCATGCCCGTGGGCGCGGTGGCCGTCACCGGGGCGGTCGAACGGGTCTGCGCGGACGGCGAGATCCGGCCGCAGCTGGTCGCGGCGGTGCGGGACTGCGCCAGGGCGGTCTCCCGTGACCTGGGCGCCGGCCGCTTCTGACGCCGGCCGGGACCCGACTCGGAGACCTTTCCGCAACCTGACGAACCCTTGACGCGCGTGGTTGCGCAGGAGAACACTCTCGTTCGACGGTCGACATTGTCGAACACCAGCCGACGGAGTCGGTAAGGTGGACGTAACCGTGGGACCGCCGAGGGCCTGGTGACAGGCCCACGAATTCCGGAACGGGACCGGAGTTCGCCTTCCCCTGGACGAAGGACAAAGGAGTCGCATGTCCAGCGAGCACATCTTCATCGGCGAGACCATCGGTACCGCTGTTCTGATCCTCCTCGGCGGCGGCGTCTGCGCGGCTGTCACCCTCAAGAGCTCCAAGGCCCGTAACGCCGGCTGGGTGGCCATCACCTTCGGTTGGGGCTTCGCGGTCCTGGCCGGCGCCTACATCTCCGGTTCCCTCTCCGGCGCCCATCTGAACCCGGCCGTCACGATCGGCCTCGCGGTCGACAGCGGCGAGTGGAGCAAGGTCCCGGTCTACCTGGCCGGCCAGATGCTCGGCGCGATGATCGGCGCGACCCTGGTGTGGATCACCTACTACGGCCAGTTCCAGGCCCACCTGACGGACGCCGAGATCACCGGCGGTCCGGGGGCGCAGGCCACCGCGGCGGCCGAGAAGCAGACCACGGGCCCCGGCCCGGTGCTGGGCGTATTCTCCACCGGCCCCGAGATCCGCAACGTCGCGCAGAACCTCGCCACGGAGATCATCGGCACCTTCGTCCTGGTGCTGTTCATCCTGACCCTCGGCCTCACCAAGGGCCTGGCGGTCTCCGGTACCGGCACCCTGATGGTCGCACTGGTCGTCGTCGGCATCGGCCTCTCGCTCGGCGGGCCGACCGGGTACGCCATCAACCCCGCACGCGACCTCGGTCCGCGCATCGTGCACGCACTGCTGCCGCTGCCCAACAAGGGTGGCTCCGACTGGCGCTACGCCTGGATACCCGTCGTCGGCCCGATCGTGGGTTCGGTCCTCGCGGCCGGCCTCTACAAGATCGCATTCTGAGAAGCAGCCCCCGACATCCCAAGGACCTGAGGAGCACACCGTGACCGACGCCCACACCACAGGCCCGTTCATCGCGGCCATCGACCAGGGCACCACGTCATCGCGCTGCATCATCTTCGACAAGGACGGCCGGATCGTCTCGGTCGGGCAGAAGGAGCACGAGCAGATCTTCCCCAAGCCGGGGTGGGTCGAGCACGACGCCGCCGAGATCTGGAGGAACGTCCAGGAGGTCGTCGAGGAGGCCGTCAGCAAGGCCGGCATCACCTCCGCCGACGTCAAGGCGATCGGCATCACCAACCAGCGCGAGACCACCGTCCTGTGGGACAAGAACACCGGCGAGCCGGTGCACAACGCCCTGGTCTGGCAGGACACCCGTACCGACGCCCTGTGCAAGGAGCTCGGCCGCAACGTCGGCCAGGACCGCTTCCGCCGCGAGACCGGCCTGCCGCTGGCCTCGTACTTCGCCGGCCCGAAGATCCGCTGGCTGCTCGACAACGTCGAGGGCCTGCGCGAGCGCGCCGAGGCCGGCGAGATCCTCTTCGGCACCATGGACAGCTGGGTGATCTGGAACCTCACCGGCGGGGTCAACGGCGGACACCACGTCACCGACGTGACCAACGCCTCCCGCACGCTGCTGATGAACCTGCACACCCTCGACTGGGACCACAAGATCCTGGAGTCCATCGGCGTGCCCGCCGCGGTGCTGCCGGAGATCCGCTCCTCCGCCGAGGTGTACGGCACGGCCGCCTCCGGCGCCCTGGCCGGCGTGCCGGTCGCGTCCGCGCTCGGCGACCAGCAGGCGGCCCTGTTCGGCCAGACCTGCTACTCCGAGGGCGAGGCCAAGTCCACCTACGGCACCGGCACCTTCCTGCTGATGAACACCGGCGAGAAGCCGATCAACAGCTACAACGGCCTGATCACCACCGTCGGCTACCGCATCGGCGACCAGAAGCCGGTGTACGCCCTGGAGGGCTCGATCGCGGTCACCGGCTCGCTGGTGCAGTGGATGCGCGACCAGATGGGCCTGATCAAGACCGCGGCCGAGATCGAGACCCTGGCCCTGTCGGTCGAGGACAACGGCGGTGCCTACTTCGTGCCCGCCTTCTCCGGTCTGTTCGCCCCGTACTGGCGCTCCGACGCCCGCGGTGTGATCGCCGGCCTCACCCGGTACGTCACCAAGGCCCACATCGCCCGCGCCGTGCTGGAGGCGACCGCCTGGCAGACCAGGGAGATCGTCGACGCCATGACCAAGGACTCGGGCGTGGAGCTCACCGCGCTCAAGGTCGACGGCGGCATGACCGCCAACAACCTGCTGATGCAGACCCTCGCCGACTTCCTGGACGCGCCCGTCGTGCGTCCGCTGGTCGCCGAGACCACCTGCCTGGGCGCGGCCTACGCCGCCGGTCTGGCCGTGGGCTTCTGGTCGGACACCGACGAACTGCGCGCCAACTGGCGCCGGGCCGCCGAATGGACCCCCCGCATGGACGCCGACGTCCGCGACCGCGAGTACAAGGACTGGCTCAAGGCCGTCGAGCGGACCATGGGCTGGATCGAAGAGGAGAAGTGAACCGATCATGACCACGCTGCAGCGCGTCCCGGCCCTCGGGACGCGTCCGACCGCCGGCCGTAACCCGGGCCGCGCCGAGACCCGGGAACTGCTGAGCCGCGCCACCTACGACCTGCTGGTCATCGGCGGCGGCATCCTGGGCACCTCCGTGGCCTGGCACGCCGCGCAGTCGGGGCTGCGGGTCGCGATGGTGGACGCCGGCGACTTCGCCGGCGCCACCAGCTCCGCCTCCTCCAAGCTCGTCCACGGCGGTCTGCGGTACCTGCAGACCGGCGCGGTCAAGCTGGTGGCGGAGAACCACATGGAACGGCGGGTCCTGGCCAGGGACGTGGCTCCGCACCTGGTCAACCCGCTCACCTTCCACCTGCCGGTCTACCGGGGCGGCCCGGTCGGCGCCGCCAAGCTCGGGGCGGGAGTCTTCGCCTACTCGGCGCTGTCCGCCTTCGGCGACGGGGTCGGCCGGATCATCTCCCCGGCCAGGGCGGCGGCCGCCAACCCCGCCCTGCGCACGGAGAACCTCAAGGCCGTCGCGGTCTACTACGACCACCAGATGAACGACTCGCGGATGGCGGTCATGACGGTGCGCGCCGCCGTCGAGGCGGGCGCCGTCGTCCTCAACCACGCCGAGGTCACCGGCCTGCGCTTCACCCACGGCCGGGTCACCGGCGCCGACCTGAAGGACCGTCTGGACGGCACCGAGTTCGGCGTCGACGCGCGGCTGGTGCTCAACGCGACCGGCCCGTGGGTCGACCACCTGCGGCGGATGGAGGACAAGGGCGCCGCCCCCAGCATCCGGCTGTCGAAGGGCGCCCACATCGTCCTGAAGCGCAAGGCCCCGTGGCGGGCCGCCATGGCGACCCCCATCGACAAGTACCGCATCACGTTCGCCCTGCCGTGGGAGGACCAGCTGCTGCTGGGCACCACCGACGAGGAGTACACCGGCGACCCGGCCGACGTGCGGGCCACCGAGGCCGACATCACGCAGATCCTGGACGAGGCCGCCCACTCGGTGCGCGACGAGCACCTGTCCCGCGACCTGATCACCTACGCCTTCGCGGGCCTGCGGGTGCTGCCCGGCGGCCCCGGCGGCGTGGAGAAGGCCAAGCGCGAAACCGTCGTCACCGAGGGCAGCGGCGGCATGCTGTCGGTGGCGGGCGGCAAGTGGACGACGTACCGGCACATCGGCCGCACCGTGATGGCCAAGCTCGCCAAGCTGCCCGGCGGTCCGCTGAACGAGGACATGGAGCCGCTGGACCACCTGCCCAGGCGGGTCCCGCTGCCGGGCGTCGCCAACCCCAACGCGGTCGCCCACCGGCTGCTGGTCGACCGGGAGCCGGGGCGGCGCCTGGACCCGCTGACGGCACGCCACCTCGCCACCCACTACGGCGCGCTGTCCTTCGACATCGCCCGGCTGGTCAACGAGGACCCGGCGCTCGGGGAGCGGATCCACCCCGAGGGCCCGGAGATCTGGGCCCAGGTCGTGTACGCCCGCGACCACGAGTGGGCGCAGACGGCGGACGACGTGCTGCGTCGCCGCACCACCGTGACGGTGCGCGGCCTGGACACCGCGGACGTCCGGGAGCGGGTCGAGTCGCTGCTGGCCGGCCGGCGCGACTGACACCCCCGACCCGTGGGCCCGGGCGCCCCGGGGTGAGCGGCAGGACCTCCCCGCTCACCCCGGACGCCCGGGCCGCCGCGTTTCCACCGGCGCGTAGGCGGCCGCGAGGTCCTGGGCGTCGGCGTACGAGGGCAGTCCCGCCGGGAGCGGCGTGCCGCGCTCGGCGTGCCCGGCGGTCTCCACGGCGGCGTGGAGCGCGGCGCGGAAGAGCAGCGAGCCGGTGCTGACCCGGCTCACCCCGAGGGCGGCAAGGCGCGGCAGCCCGGGGCCGCCCGGCGGGAGCAGGACGTTGAGCGGGGCACCGAGGCCGGCCGCGAGCGCGGCGATGACACTCTCGTCCGCCAGGCCGGGCACGAAGATCCCGTCGGCGCCGGCGGCGAGGTAGGCGGCGGCACGGCGGCGGGTCTCGTGCTGCGGGTCCTGCCCGGCGGTGCCCAGCCAGTAGGTGTCGGTGCGGGCGTTGACGAAGAGCCCGGGGGCGGTGCGTTTGACCGCGGCGATGAGCTCGCCCTGCTCGGCGAGGTCGGTCAGGCCCGCTCCGCCGGGGCGGCCGTCCTCGATGTTGACGCCCGCGACGCCCAGCCGTTCGAAGGCGGCGGCGAGTTCGGCGACGTCCTCGGGCGTGGAGCCGAAGCCCCCCTCGATGTCGACGCTGACCAGGGCGGGCAGCCGGACGAGGTCGCGGGCGAGCCACAGGGTCGTCTCGCGGGTGGCGCCGGCCGCGTCCGGCAGTCCCGCCGCGGCGGCGACGCCCAGGCTGGTGGTGCCGATCGCGGGGAAGCCGCGGGCGGCGAGTGCGGCCGCGGAGGCGCGGTCCCAGGCATTGGGCAGGAAGAGCGGGCGCCCGGCCCGGTGGAGGGCGCGGAAGGCCTCGAAGCGGTTCATGGGGTGGGTGCCTCCAGGGCGTCGGGCGGGATGCCCAGGTGGGTGTGGAGGGCCGTGCGGCCTCGCGCGGTGAGCTTGACGGCGCGGCCGCTGCCGATGCGCACGCACCAGCCGGACGCGAGGGCGTGCCCGCACAGCGCGGCCCCGGCGACGCCCGCCAGGTGCGGCCGTCGCTCCGTCCAGTCCAGGCAGGGCCGGGCGAGCGGACCGCGGCCGGTGCGTGCGGCGGCCAGGTCGACGCCGAGCCCGGTGAACCACTCCACGCCCGCGTCGGTGAGGGCGAAGCCGGTGCTCTGCCGGAGCAGTCCGCGGTCGGTCATGGCGTCCGTGACGAGGATGCCCAGGCGTCCGGCGAGGTGGTCGTAGCAGGTACGGGCGCGGGCCATGGCACTCCCGGCGCCCGCCTGCCCGAGGGTGCGGGGCGCGGCGGGCGGCGGCCCGGCGTGCGCGGCGAGGTCCTCGACGAGCTGCGCGGTACGGGCGTCGGCGAGGCGTACGTAGCGGTGGCGGCCCTGGCGTTCCTCGGTGAGCAGCCCGCCCGCGACGAGCCGGCCGAGGTGCTCGCTGGCGGTCGAGGGCGCCACTCCGGCGTGGCGGGCCAGCTCCCCCGCGGTCCAGGCCCGGCCGTCGAGCAGCGCCAGGCACATCGCGGCCCGCGTCTCGTCGGCGAGCAGTGCCGCGAGGGCGGCGAGGGCACTTCCCGCGTGGTCGTTTCGCACCATGTCCCCAGCATGGCCCCCGGACGTTTCGGCGCACGCCGAAGCGTCCCGGCCGGCCGCCCCCGCCCCGCCCCCGCCTGCGGCTTGACAGGACGTCAGTCCAGGCCCCACCCTTTCACCACTTGCTTAGTGAAAGGGTGTTTCGCGCATGGTCGAGTTCCGCATCGACCGCCGCAGCGGTGTCGCCACGTACCTCCAGATCGTCCAGCAGACCAAACAGGCCCTGCGGCTGGGCCTGCTGGAGCCCGGCGACCGGCTGCCGACGGCCCGCGAGGTCGTCGAGGCGACCGCCGTCAACCCCAACACCGTGCTCAAGGCCTACCGCGAACTGGAGCGCGAGGGCCTGGTGGAGGCGCGCCGGGGCCTGGGCACCTTCGTCCAGAAGTCGCTGGGCGCCGGCCCGGCCGACTCGCCGCTCGCGGGCGAACTGACCGACTGGATGCGCCGCGCGCGTGCCGCCGGGCTCGATCGCGAGGACGCCGCGGCGCTGTTCCACTCCGTGCTCGACCAGGAGTTCTCCGAGGGGGAGAGATGAATCAGGAAACGGCTGCCGTGGAGGCGGCCGGGCTCGGTCTGCGGTACGCGTGGGGACGGGACCCCGTCCTGCGGGACTGTTCCTTCCGGCTGCCGGCCGGCCGGATCTGCGCGCTCGTCGGGCCCAACGGCGCGGGCAAGTCGACACTGCTGGCGCTCGCCGCGGGGCTGCTGCGGCCCACCGAGGGGGAGCTGCGCGTGTGGGGTACGACCCCCGGCGCGGCCCGCACCCGGCTCGCCTACGTCGCCCAGGACAAGCCGCTCCACCCACAGCTCACCGTGGCGGCGACGCTGCGGCTCGGCGCCGAGCTCAACCCGGGCCACTGGGACCGGGAGGCCGCCGAACGCGTCGCGTACGGCGGCGGCCTGACGCCCCGCGACCGCGTCCGTGCCCTGTCGGGAGGTCAGCGCACCCGCGTCGCGCTCGCCCTGGCCCTGGGCAAGCGGGCCGAACTGCTGCTCCTGGACGAGCCGATGGCCGACCTCGACCCGCTCGCCCGCCACGAGCTGACCGGCGCCCTCATGGCCACGGCGGCCGAGCGCGGTACGACCATCGTGATCTCCTCGCACGTCGTCGCCGAACTCGACGGCGTCTGCGACCACCTGCTGCTCCTCGGCGAGGGCCGGGTCCGGCTGGCCGGCGACACCGACGACCTGCTGGCCGCGCACCGCCGCGTCACCGGCACCGGCGGGGACTTCGGCCCCCACACCGTCGTCCAGGAACACGTCAACGGGCGCGGACGCACCGCGCTGGTCCGCCCCGCCGGAGCGCTGGAGGACGGCGACTGGCTGGTGGAGGAACCCACCCTCGAGGAGCTGGTCCTGGCCCATCTGCGCAACCCCGGGGCGCCCGCCCTGCTCACCGCCGACGCCACGCCCGCACCCGTGTCCCGCCAGGAGGCCGTCGTATGACCGCCGTCGCCCCATCGCCGCGCCCGCCCGTCCTGTCCGGCCTGACCCGGTCGGTGGTGCGCCTGCACCGCGTGGCCCTGTGGCTGTGGATCGCCTTCGTGGCGGCCGGATCCGGCTGGCTCCTTCACACCCTGTGGCTGAGCGCGGGGGACCCGCGGTACGACCCCGCCTGCGCCCCGCGCTGCATCGACCCGGAGCCGTTCGACGCCTACGTCCCCCTCCACCTGCAGGGCCGCGTGATGGCGCTCCTTCCGCTCGCCGTCGCGGTGTTCGCCGGTGGCGCCCTCGTCGGCCGGGAACTGGAGCGGGGGACCGCCGCGCTCGCCTGGGTCCAGTCGGTCACCCCCACGCGCTGGCTCGCCGCCAAGCTCGCCGTACCGGCCCTGCTGCTGACCGGTGGCACGACCGGCCTGACGCTGCTCTTCCGGTGGGTGTGGAGCACGGGCCACCCGCAGGACCGCCCCGGCTGGTACGAGAACGACATCTTCCTCTCCACCGGCCCGGTCCTGGTCGCGCACGTGCTGCTCGCCCTGGTTCTGGGCGCGCTGGCCGGGATGCTGATGCGGCGCACGCTCAGCGGACTGGGCCTGGCCTTCTTCGGCACCTCCCTCGTGCTCGTCACGGCGGGGCTGTACCGCTCCGCGCTGTGGCCGAAGGTCCGGACCGGCCTGTCACACCTCGGTGCCACGGACTGGACGGCGGAGCGCGTGGACAAGCCCGTCGACGGCGTCGGGCTCGGGGATGCGCAGGCGCTCGTCCATCCCGCCTCGCACTACTGGCCCCTGCAGCTCGTCGAGACCGGCATCGTGCTGGCCCTGGCCGCCCTGGCCTGCTGGGCCTGCTTCGCGCTGCTCCGGCGTCGGACGGCCTGAGCCGGGGTCCTAAGGTGATCCGCACAGCATCGTCCCGCCCGGCCCGGAGGCCCGATGACCACGGATCAGCTGCCCATCTCCCGCATCCCGCGCTCCGGGCTGCCCGCGCACGCGGTCGTCGTGGGCGACCCGGCGCGCGCGGCGGAGGTGGCCTCCCTGCTCACGGACCCGCATGAGGTGTCGCACCACCGCGAGTACCGCACCTTCGCCGGCGCCTGGAAGGGCACCCCCGTCGTGGTGTCCTCGCACGGGGTCGGCGGGCCGGGGGCGATGTGCCTGTTCCAGGAGCTGGCGGACGCCGGCGTCCGTACGATCCTGCGCCTCGGCACGGCGGGCGCGATCCGCGCCGGGATAGGGGACGGCGACCTGGTGATCGCCGAGGCCGCGGTGCGGGACGACGGGGTCACCCAGCAGTTGCTGCCGCCGGAGTACCCGGCGTTCGCGACGCCGGAGGCGGTGCTGGCGCTGCAGCGGGCGGCACGGGCGGCGGGGGCGCCGCACCACCGGGGCGTGGTGTGGACGCGTGCGGCCTTCCAGCCGGGTTTCCTGCCGCTGCCCGGCGCGGCGTACGTGGCGGCAGGGATCGCCGCGATCGAGATGGAGCTGTCAGCCCTGCTGGTGCTGGCCTCGACGCGCGGCCTGGTGGCCGGCGGCGCGCTCGTCGTCGACGGCGCCAACGCCGACGACCTGGTCGACGTGGAGGCCACCGGCGGCTACGACCCGCACCGGGCGGTGGTCGCCGAGGGGGTCGCCCGCGGCAGCCGGGTAACGTTGGACGCCTTGCATCTGCTGGCCACCGAGTACGGAAGCGACGAGAAGTGAGCGCTCAGGACGCCGATCTGCTGGTGCACGGCGGCGATGTGCTGACCGTCGACGCGGCGGGCACCGTCGTCACCGACGGCGCGGTCGCCGTCCGGGACGGCGAGATCCTCGCCGTGGGACCGACGGCGCAGGTGCGCGCGGCGTACCGGGCCGCCGAGGAGATCGACGCCTCGGGGTGCCTGGTGCTCCCCGGGCTGGTCAACACGCACACCCACCTGGCGATGACCCTGCTGCGGGGCTGCGCCGACGACGTCGACCTGCAGGAGTTCCTGGCCCGGGTGATCCCCCGCGAGGCCGAGCTGCTGTCGCCGCGGGCGGTGGCCGCGGGGGTGCGGGTGGCCGTGGCGGAGAGCGTACGGGCCGGGGTCACCACGGGCCTGGACATGTACTGGTTCCACGAGGCCGCCGAGGAGGCCGCGCGGGCGGCGGGCTGGCGGCTGCTGGCCGGTCCGACCTTCATGGACGTGCCCGGGCCGCCGGACGGCCGGCCGTACGGCGACCGCATGGCCTGGGCCGCGGCCGACCTGGCCGCGCGCACCGGCCGGGCGCCGGGCACCCGCCCGGTGGTCTTCGCGCACAGCGCCTACACCCTCGACCCCGAGCAGCTCGTCGCGATCACCGCGCTCGCCCGCGAGCACGGCGCGCTGCTGCACGTCCACGCGGCGGAGAACGCGGCCGAGGTCGCGATGGTGGCCGGGGCGCACGGCAAGCGGCCGGTCGAGCTGCTGGACTCCCTCGGGGTACTCGGGCCCGACGTGCTGCTGGCGCACGCCGTGGACCTGACCGACGACGAGGTCGCCGCCCTGGCCAGGACCGGCACGTCCGTCGCGCACTGCCCGGTCTCCAACCTGAAGCTGGGCTGCGGCATCGCCCGTGTCCCGGAGCTGCTGGCCGCCGGGGTCACCGTGGGCCTCGGCACCGACGGTGCGGTGAGCTCCAACACCCTCGACGTCCTGGGCGCGGTGCGGACCGCCGCGCTGGTGCACAAGGCCGCAGGCGACCCCACCGCCGTCGGCGCGGAACAGGCGGTGCGGATGGCGACGATCGAGGCCGCCCGCGCGCTGGGCCTCGCCGACCACCTCGGCTCCCTGGAGCCGGGCAAGCGCGCCGACCTGGCCGTCCTCGACCTCGGCGGGCCGCACCTCACGCCGCGCCACGACCCCTGGTCGATGCTGGCGTACGCGGCCGCGGCCGCGGACGTACGGGACACCGTCGTCGACGGCCGGGTCCTCATGCGCGACCGTGTGCTGCTCACCCTCGACGAACCGGCCGCGCTGCGCGAGCTGGAGGAGCTCGAGCTGGAGCACCCCGCATGACCTCGGCCGTCGAACCCACCCGCGGCTTCACCGGGCGCGGCCGCGCCGCCGACCGCGACCCGCGGCTGCCGCCCGGCCAGTACGACGCCCGCGACACGTGGCCGGTCCTGTCCGCCGAGGTCACGCCCACGATCGCGGCCGGGGACTGGACGTTCCGGGTGGACGGGCTGGTGGACCGCCCGCACACCTGGGACTGGGACGCGGCCCACGCGCTGCCCGGCTCCGCGTACCGGGGCGACATCCACTGCGTGACCGGCTGGTCCAAGTTCGGCGTGCGCTTCGGCGGGGTGTCGGTCGACGCCTTCCTGGAGGCCGTGCGCCCCTCCCCCGCCGCCACCCACGTCGTCGCCTGGTCCCACACCGGCTACGCCGCCAACCTGCCGCTCGCGGACGTCACCGGCGGCCGCGCCTGGATCGCCTGGGAGTACGACGGCGCTCCCCTCGCCCCCGAGCACGGCGGCCCGGCCCGGCTGATCGTCCCGCACCTGTACTTCTGGAAGAGCACCAAGTGGATCGCGGGCCTGCGCCTGCTCGACCACGACGAGTCGGGCTTCTGGGAGCAGAACGGCTACCACCACCGGGGCGACCCCTGGCAGGAGCAGCGCTACGCCCATGACTGACCTCTCCACCCCCGCGCCCGCCCCGGCGTTCGTCCCGCCGGCCCGGTTCGCCGTGCCCGGCCGCATCGCGGTCCCCGAGGCCGCCTCCTCGGTCTGGCGGCGCGCGGTGATCACGCAGATCCGCCGCGAGACCCCGCGCACGTCCACCTTCCGGCTCGCGGTGCCCGGCTGGGCGGGCCACCTGCCCGGCCAGTACCTGACGCTGCGCCTCACGGCCCCCGACGGTTACACGGCGCAGCGCAACTACTCGGTCGCCTCCGCCCCCGACGGTTCCGGCCACATCGAACTGACCCTCGACCACGTGGCCGGCGGCGAGGTGTCCGGGCACCTGCACACCGTCGCCCGGCCGGGCGATTCCGTCGAGGTCCGCGGCCCGCACAGCGGCTTCTTCGCCTGGACGGGGGACCATCCGGCGCTGCTGCTGGGCGCCGGATCGGGGGTGGTCCCGCTGATGTCGATGGTGCGCCACCGCCGGCTGCGCGGCTTGGACGTGCCGCTGCGGCTGATCGTCTCGGCCCGCACCCGCGAGGACCTGATCTACGCCGCCGAGTACGGTCCGGAGACGACCGTGCTGCTCACCCGCACCGAGGGCCGCCTCACCGCCGCCCACCTGGCCCCGCACCTCGCGGAGCCGCCACCGGGCGGCTGGGAGGCCTACGTCTGCGGCGGCAACGGTTTCGCCGAGCACGCCTCGCGCCTGCTGGCGGCCTCCGGACAGCCGCTGGACCGGATCCGCATCGAGCGATTCGGCTGATCAGCGAGGTTCGGGTATCCTCCTCTGTACGTGATCTTCCGGGGCGGCGCCCCGGGGAACGTCACCGGGACGTGGCGCAGCTTGGTAGCGCACTTGACTGGGGGTCAAGGGGTCGCAGGTTCAAATCCTGTCGTCCCGACGGTGATTTCACACGCCAAAGGCCGTGTCCGCGACAGCGGGCACGGCCTTTCGGCGTTCCGCGGTTCGGGACGTCGCGGGGCGGCGGATCGGACCTCCGCCAGAAGGCCCCGGCTCTTCGGCGGTGCGGGCATAATGGCCCGATACATCGGATGTCCGGGGAGGCGAGGGGCTCATGGCGGTCACCGACGAGGCGATCGAGAAGATCAAGGGGATGATCGTCTCCGGCGCGCTGCGGCCCGGCGACCGGCTCCCCAAGGAGAGCGAACTGGCCGCGGAGCTCGGGCTGTCGCGCAATTCCCTGCGCGAGGCGGTCCGCGCGCTGTCCCTGATCAGGATCCTGGACGTACGGCAGGGCGACGGCACCTACGTCACCAGCCTGGACCCGCAGTTGCTGCTGGAGGCGCTGAGTTTCGTGGTGGACTTCCACCGCGACGACACCGTGCTGGAGTTCCTCGCGGTGCGCCGCATCCTGGAGCCCGCGGCCACCGCGATGGCGGCGGCGCGCATCGCCGAGTCCCAGCTGGACGTTCTGACCGAGCAGTTGGAGGCACTGGGGGCGGCACCGTCGGTGGAGGAACTGGTCGCGTGCGACCTGGAGTTCCACCGCGGCATCGTCCAGGCCTCGGGCAACTCGGTGCTGTGCTCGCTGCTGGACGGGCTGTCCGGGCCAACCACGCGGGCCCGGATCTGGCGCGGGCTGACGCAGGAGGACGCGGTGAGCCGCACCCTGCACGAGCACCGCGCGATCCTGGCGGCCCTGCGGGACCGGGACGCGGAGGCGGCGCGGTCCTGGGCGACGGTGCACGTCGCGAGCGTGGAGCAGTGGCTGCGGTCCACGCTCTGAGGCCCGGCGGGTCCCCACGGGATCCCGCCGGCGGGCGAACCACCCCGGGCCCGGGTGCGTCCGGTCATTCGTCAGAGTGATCGAAAAGAGGGATCGGATGAATCCACGCCCCCGGCTGCGCCTGCGCCGCCCCTCGGCCCGTACGCTGCGCCGCGGCGCGCTGCTGGTCGTCCTCGCCGTCCTGCTCCCGGTGCTCGCCGCCGGGGTCGCCCTGCGCCTGGAGTACACCGGCGACCCGTCCGGCGCCGGCGCCAACCGTGACCGGAACGCGGTGTGGCTCGGGCACGCCTGGGTCGACGGCGGCCGCGACGACGCCGACCTCGAGACGCTGGCCCGGGAGTTGCGCGGCAGCGGCACCCGGGACCTGTACGTGCACACCGGGCCCCTGGAGTTCGACGGCCGCCTCGACGCGGGTCTCTACCCGGGAGCGCGGGACATGATCCGCCGGATGCACACCGCGCTGCCCGGGGTGCGCGTCCAGGCGTGGCTCGGCCAGGTCCTGTCGCACGACGGTTCCGAGGGCCTGCACCTGGACGACGCGGCGACCCGCGCCCGGGTACGGGACAGCGCGGCCCAGGTGCTGGCCGCCGGCTTCGACGGGGTCCACCTGGACCTGGAGCCGATGTACTCCGACGACGAGGGCTTCCTCTCGCTGCTGGACTCGGTGCACCGGCTCACCGCCACCCGCGGCGTGCCGCTGTCGGTGGCGACGCACCAGATCGACCCGCTGCCCTCCCTGCACTCGGTGAGCGGCCCGCTGTTCCACCACCCCAAGTGGTGGTCGCAGCGGTACTTCGGGCAGGTGGCCCGGCGCGTGGACCAGGTCGCGATGATGACCTACGACACCGCCCTCCCCCTGGAGGGCCTCTACGGAGGCTACGTGGCCCAGCAGACCGCCCTCGCCCTGGAGGTGACGCCGCCGGGCACCGACCTGCTCGTGGGCCTGCCCGGGTACCACACGAACAACCTGGGCCGGCACGCCTGGGCGGAGACGGTCACGGCCGCCGTGCGCGGCGCCCGGCTCGGCCTCGCCCGCGAGGCGCCCGCCCGCGAGCGCTTCGGGCTCGCCCTGTACGTCGACTTCGCTGCCACGCCTTCGGACTGGGCCGCGTACCGCTCGGCGTGGAGCGGTGGCTGACCGGACGCGTACGTCGGATGACTCTGGGGATCATCCCCCTACGAAGGCGGCGGCACCTGTCTCGTGAAGCCGTAGGCTGGTGCAGCACGCGAAGGAACGGCAGCCGGCGGGGGTGGCACCATCCCCCTTCCGGCCGGAAGGAGGCGCTGGGTGATCGAGCTCGAGGGGGTTCCCGAGCTGATCGACCCGGTCATGGTGGCCGCGTTCGAGGGCTGGAACGACGCCGGGGACGCCGCCTCCGCCGCGGTCGGGCATCTGGACCGGGAGTTCAAGGGCGAGGTGTTCGCCGCGCTGGACGCCGAGGACTACTACGACTTCCAGGTCAACCGCCCCACGGTCTGGATGGACGGCGGCACGCGACGGATCACCTGGCCCACCACGCGGCTGTCCGTCATCCGCATCGAGACCCCCAAGCCACGAGACCTCGTCCTCGTACGGGGCATCGAGCCCAGCATGCGCTGGCGCTCGTTCTGCAACGAGATCCTGGGCTTCGCCCATGAGCTCGGCATCGAGATGGTGGTGGTGATGGGCGCCCTCCTGGGTGACACCCCGCACACCCGTCCGGTGCCGGTCACGGCCGTCACCTCCGACCCGGACCTGGCGACCGCGCTCAGCCTGGAGGAGTCCCGGTACGAGGGCCCCACCGGCATCGTCGGCATCCTCCAGGAGGCCTGCACCCACGCCGGCATCCCGGCGGTGAGCCTGTGGGCCGCCGTGCCGCACTACGTGTCGCAGCCGCCGAACCCGAAGGCGACGCTGGCGCTGCTCAACCGCCTGGAGGACCTGCTGGACCTGCGCATCCCGCTCGGCGAGCTGCCGGAGGACGCGCGTGCCTGGCAGGTCGGCGTGGACCAGCTCGCGGCCGAGGACAGCGAGGTCGCCGAGTACGTCCAGACGCTGGAGGAGGCCCGCGACACGGCGGAGCTGCCGGAGGCCTCGGGCGAGGCTATTGCCCGCGAGTTCGAGCGCTACCTGCGGCGCCGTGACCCGCAGTCGGGCGAGTCCGACGCGGGCCCCTACCTGCGGGACATGTCGCAGAAGCCCAAGGACGACCGGGAAGAGAAGGAGGACGGCGCCGACGGGGAGTGACCCGACCGGCACGCGTCGGACACGGCCCGGCCGCCGCCCCGCACAGGGGCGGCGGCCGGGCCGTCCGCGTTCGTCAGGGGAGCCGGGGAGGCGGTGGGCCGGGCAGCTCCCGCGGCGTCAGAGCGCGACGCCGAGCAGGGCGTCCACGGCGCGGGAGACCAGGCCGGGGGCACCGGTGTCCGTGCCGCCCTCGGCTTCCTGCCGGGCGGCCCAGCGGTCCACGGCGGCGAGCGCGGCGGGGGCGTCCAGGTCGTCGGCGAGCGCCTCGCGGATCTCCTCCAGCAGCGCCTCGGCCGGCGGGCCGTCGGGCCGCGAGACGGCGGCGCGCCAGCGGGCCAGCCGCTCCACCGCGTCGGCGAGCACGGCGTCGGTCCACTCCCAGTCCTCGCGGTAATGGTGGGCCAGCAGGCTGAGCCGTATGGCCGCCGCGTCCACCCCGTCGCGGCGCAGCTGGGAGACGAAGACGAGGTTGCCCTTGGACTTGGACATCTTCTCGCCGTGCAGCGCGACCATGCCGGCGTGCACGTAGGCCTTCGCCATGGGGAACTCGCCGGTGAGCACCTGGGCGTGCGAGGCGCCCATCTCGTGGTGCGGGAAGGCGAGGTCGGAGCCGCCGCCCTGCACGTCGAAGCCCATGCCGAGGTGGTCCAGGGCGATGGCGACGCACTCGATGTGCCAGCCGGGGCGGCCCCGGCCCAGGCTGCCGCCGTCCCAGCTGGGCTCCCCCTCGCGGGCGGCGAGCCACAGCACGGGGTCGACGGGGTTCTTCTTGCCCGGGCGATCCGGGTCGCCGCCGCGTTCGGCCGACAGCACGCGCATGGCGGCCGCGTCGAGGCGGGAGACGCTGCCGAAGTGCGGGTCGGAGTCGACGTGGAAGTAGATGTCGCCGTCCAGCTCGTAGGCCGCACCGGCCTCGCGCAGCCGCTCGACCAGCGGGACGATCCCCGGGATGGCCTCGACGGCGCCGATGTAGTGGGCGGGCGGCAGCATCCGCAGCGCGGTCATGTCCTCGCGGAACAGGGTGGTCTCGCGCTCGGCGAGGGCCGTCCAGTCCTCTCCGGTCTTGTCGGCCCGCTCCAGCAGCGGGTCGTCGACGTCGGTGACGTTCTGGACGTAGTGGACCTGGCGCTTCGTGTCCAGCCACACGCGCTGCACGAGGTCGAACGCGTTGTAGGTGGCCGCGTGACCCATGTGGGTGGCGTCGTAGGGGGTGATCCCGCACACGTAGATGCGGGCGACCGGACCGGGGCTCAGGGTTACCGGGCCACCGGTCGCGGTGTCGTGGAGGCGGAGGTCGCGCCCGGTGCCCGGGAGGGCAGGGACGTCGGAAGCGGGCCAGGCATGCATGTCATGAGATTAACCGCCCGCGTGATCCACAAACGAACGGTGGGTCCTCCCGGGACGGCCGGCCCCGGCCTTCAGATGGGCGGCCAGGGGATCGCGGGCCACTCCCCCGAGGGCTCGGGATGACGTCCTGAGCCCAGCAGCGCGGCGACGCGGGCCCGCAGGGCGTCGAGCTCGGCAGGCGTGATGAGCTCGGCCAGCCGGGCCCCGAGACCCCCGTCGGCGAGCTCCGCGGAGAGCTTGCCGAGGACCTCGGCGGTCTCGTCGGTGAGCGGCTCGCCGGCCCAGCCCCACAGGAGGGTGCGCAGCTTGTTCTCCGTGTTGAAGGTCACGCCGTGGTCGATGGCGTACAGGTGCCCGTCGGCGGCCGGCAGCAGGTGGCCGCCCTTGCGGTCGGCGTTGTTGATCACGGCGTCCAGGACGGCCAGCCGGCGCAGCCGGGTGTCGTCGGCGTGCACCAGCAGCGCGGTGCGGCCCTCGCCCACCTCGGCGAAGCCGACGGCCTTCCAGCCGTCGCCCGGTTCGTCCCCCTCGACGAGGGCGAGGAGCCCTTCGCCGGCCTCTTCGGGGGTCTCGATCCACAGCTGCACCATGCCCTCGCCGTACGGGCCGTCCCGCAGCACGGTCGGCGGCACCAGGCCCCAGCCGGTGGCCTCGGAGACCAGGTAGGCGGCGACCTCGCGCTGGGCGAGCGTCCCGTCGGGGAAGTCCCACAGCGGCCGCTCGCCCGCCACCGGCTTGTACACGCAGTGGGCGCGCACGCCCTCGTGCTCGACCGCGCAGTAGAGCACCGCGTTGGAGGCGTCGCGCAGCCGCCCGCGCACGGTCAGTTCTCCGTGCGTGAGCAGCTCGGCGGCTATGTCCCCGCTCAGGCCGTCGCCGACCGCCGGTACCCGTTCTGACGCGGGCATACGTGTCCTTCCGGGTCCAGGGGCAGGCTGCACAGGGGGCAGGGCGGGCGGCCGGCCGCGACGACGTCGAGAGCGCGCTTGGCGAAGGAGCGGGCCTGGGCGCCGGTCAGGCGCACCCGCAGCAGCGGCGGGCCGTTCTCCTCGTCCTGCAGGAGCATCTCCTCGGCGGCCTCGAGGTCGTCCTCGTCCTCGGCCTCGATCTCGACCAGCGCCTGGGCCTCCAGGATCATCCGTTCCTCGGCGCCGTCCCAGGCCAGGGCCATGGTGCCGACCCGGAACTCCTCCTCGACGGGGACCTCGAGCGGCCTGTTGTCGAGCAGCTCCGTGGGGGCCACGGCGGGCACGGGGGCGGAACCGCCGGTGCGGCGCACGACCTCGTCCAGCAGCTCGTCGATGCGCTCGGCAAGTGCCTCGACCTGGGTCTTCTCCAGCGCAACGCTGGTCGTCCGGCCGGCGGCGCTCGCCTGCAGGAAGAAGGTGCGTTGGCCCGGTTGGCCTACGGTGCCGGCGACGAAGCGTTCGGGCTTGTCGTAGAGGAACACCTGACGAGGCACGTCCTGCTCCGTTTTCTCGGTGTCTTCGGGGTCCGGTCCACCCTACTGCGGAAGCTGATCACGGTGCGCCCGCACCGCCCCCGACCTCCGCGTCGCCCGGGGCCGTGGTGGGCCGCTCCCTCGGGCGCAGGCTTTCCAGGCTGCCGGTGTCGCCGAGCCGGAGCAGGAAGGGCCGCTCCGGGGTGTAGCGGATCGCGGTGACCGAGCAGGGGTCGACGGCGATGCGCTGGAAGAGGTCCAGGTGCATGCCGAGGGCGTCGGCGACGACGGACTTGATGATGTCGCCGTGGGAGCACATCACGTAGAGGGCGTCGGGTCCGTGGGTCTCCTCGATGCGGGCGTTCCACTCGCGCACCGCGTCGACCGCGCGGGCCTGCATGGCGCGCACCGACTCGCCCCCCTCGCCGGGGAAGACGGCGGCCGAGGGGTAGCGCTGCACCACGCCCCACAGCGGCTCGTCGGCCAGCTCGGCGATCTTGCGACCGCTCCAGTCGCCGTAGGCGCACTCCGAGATGCGCTCCTCGACGTGGAGCGGGACGTCGGGCAGCGCGTCCAGGAGCGGCTGCAGGGTCTCCCGGCACCGCTGCAGCGGGCTGGTGACCACGGCGGCCGGCGGCAGTCCGGCCAACCGGGCGGCCAGCGCGGCGGCCTGGTCACGTCCGGTCTCGTCGAGGGCGACTCCGGGGAGCCGTCCGGCCAGCACTTTCTCCGCGTTGGCGGTGGACCGGCCGTGCCGGACCAGGATCACGGTGGGCATGACCGCCACCATACGACCCCGGGTTGTCCGGTGTGGCGCCGACGTAGCGCGGAAGAAGACAGGTGTGATCGTCGACTGCGCCATTTACCGCGACGGGGAGCGCACCTCGGCCCCCGACGACCTCTCCGACGCGCTGGACGCGGCGCGGGCGACGGACGGGGCGTTCGTGTGGATCGGCCTGTACGAGCCGACGGAGAAGGAGTTCGACCTCGTCAGCCGCGAGTTCGGGCTGCACCCGCTGGCCGTGGAGGACGCGCTCTGCGCCCACCAGCGGCCCAAACTGGAGGTGTACGAGGGCTCGCTCTTCCTGGTGCTCAAGCCGGTCTCGTACGACGACGAGCGGGACACGGTCTCCGCGGGCGAGCTGATGATCTTCGTCGGGGAGGGCTTCGTCGTCACCGTGCGCCACGGCGAGGCGATCGCCCCGGGTGAGATCCGGCACCGTCTGGAGGCGGAGCACGAGATCCTCAAGCACGGACCGACCGCGGTGATGTACGCCATCAGCGACACCGTGGTCGACGACTACATGGTGGTCGCGGCCGATCTCCAGGCCGACCTGGAGGACCTGGAGACGGAGGTCTTCGCCCCGGAGGTGCGCAGGTCCGTCGCGCGCCAGGGCGCCGAGAGCACGGCGAGCCGGATCTACGGGTTCAAGCGCCAGCTGCTGGAGTTCCGGCGGGCGACCGCGCCCCTGATGCAGCCGATGATCCGGCTCTCGGCGGGCACGGTGCCGCACGTGGCCCCCAGCACCCAGCCCTTCTTCCGCGACGTGGCCGACCACCTGACGCGGGCCAACGAGCTGGTGGACAGCCTCGACCGGCTGCTCAGCGACGTGCTGAGCTCCCATCTGACCCAGGTCGGGGTACGGCAGAACGACGACATGCGCAAGATCTCGGCGTGGGCCGCCATGGCGGCGGTACCCACCATGATCGCGGGGATCTACGGCATGAACTTCCGGTACATGCCCGAACTCCACCAGGTGTGGGGGTATCCCGCGGTCCTGGCGGTCATCGCCGTGTCCGAGATCCTGCTGTACCGGACGTTCAAACGGCACGGCTGGCTCTGAGCGGTCTCCCGGCCCCACGCGGGTGCGGGCGAACGGCCGGGGGGCGGCTCAGACCGCCGGTTCGGCCGCGGGTTCGGGCCCGCCGAGGGCGTCGAGGCGCTGGGGCATGGCGAGCCTGACCATCCGCCGCCAGCCGCCGAGGCGTTCGTACGCGTACGCCCCGTGGATCCCGGCCCGCAGCACCGCGGCCTTCGCCCCGGACCAGCCGAGGATCCGGCCCATGTGGTCCATGACGGCGAGGCTGACGTCGCGGTAGATGCGGATCTCGGCGTGGGCGCACTCGCGCAGCACCCGCTGGATGGTCGCGCCGTGGCCGGCGTGGGCGAAGCGCAGCAGTTCCTCGTGGCAGTAGGCGAGGTGGTTGTCCTCGTCGGCGGAGATCATGCGGACCGCCCTGCCGATGTCGGGGTGGTCCGCGAAGTACCTGGTGAGCAGGGCCATCTGCTCGGAGGCGCGCTGCTCGGTGACCCGGCTGTGGGCGAGGTAGGTGACGATGTCCCGCACGGTCAGGCGCTCGTCGCGGCGCAGCTTGTCGTGGGCGAGGCCGATGCCGCCGCGTTCGAGGAGCACGGTGTAGTCGGTGTCCGGGGGGACCGGGACGGGTTCGAGACCGCGCTTGCGCATCAGGGCGTGGAAGATCCGGCCGTGCTTGTCCTCGTCGGCGCCGTGCCGGGCGATCTTGGGGGCCAGTTCACGCTGGGACTCGGGGACCAGTGCGGCGATCCTGCCGTTCTCCCAGCCGCCCTGCGACTCACCGCTGGCGGCGATCGAGCAGAACAGCCGGAAGGAGTCGTCGTTGTCGAGGATCTCCTGGAACAGACTCCGGGCGGAGAGCATGACGTACCTCCTGCGCGAATCGGGCATCCGCAAAAGAAAAGTCAAGTCGCCCGCAAAGCATGAGGCAACAGGCCCGGGCGTCAACTCGGCCGAACGGATGAGAGCCGTCCGGCACCGGGCACGTAACCCCTGGCCCTTCCGAGCGTTGTGTTTGGTGACGGCCGTGGCGGGGAAGACCCCCGAGCCCCCACCACGGCCGCGGAAACCGAGGGGCCCCGCCGCCGGCCGAAGTGCCCGTGATTTCATAGCCCCTCGGAGGGGTCACGACCAAGTCATGTTCAGCAAGGCGACGCGCAGCCGGACGACGGCACGCCCCAAAGGCCCGGCGGGCTCGGACTGGGCCCCTTACGCGCGCCTGGACGACGCGGCCCGCGCCTACTTCCTCCACGCGGACGTGGCCCTCGATGCGATCGGCGGCGTCCTGGGCCGGCGGCGGGTCCGCGGTTTCACCCTCGAACGCGTCGTCGACCTGACGGAGGCCGGCACCTCGGTGTGGCAGGAGGCCGCGGTCTGCGACGGTCGGCGGCTCATCCTGTGGCACAGCGAGGAGGTCGCCGACGAGGACGCGCCGGGTGGACGGGTGCTGGACTCCTCCGTGCAGGTGCTGCCCCTGGACTCGATCGGCCACGTCGGCATGCGCACCCTGGTCGGCCGCGACGAGCAGGGCCGGCGGATCGACCGCGGCGTCTTCGTGGTGCTGGCCACCGCCACGCCGCAGGAACTGAGCGCGGTGCACGCCGACGCCGACGGCGGCGTCACCTCGGCCCGCTTCCGGCCGGAGGCCTTCCGGTTCAGCAAGTCCCTCGACGACGGCGGCCCCGGCCAGATAGCGCGCCTGATCGCCTTCGGGCGGATGATGGGGCGCCTGGTCCCGGGCTGAGCCCGGGACCGGCGCCGAGGGGCCGCCCGCTCCCCTAGCCGGCGAGTCCGGCGCGCTCCAGCGCCTCCACGCCCGCGCGCAGCGCCGCGACCCGCTCGTCCAGGGTGAACCCGGCCGGGGCCAGGGTCAGCGTGGTGACGCCGGCGGCCGCGTAGGCCTGCATCCGGTCGGCGATCCGCTCCACGGAGCCCAGCAGGGTGGTGGAGTCGATGAGTTCGCGCGGGATCGCGGCGGCGGCGCCCTCCTTGTCGCCGGACAGGTACTTGTCCTGGATCTCGGCGGCTTCCTTCTCGTACCCCATGCGCTGCGCGAGCTGGTTGTAGAAGTTCTGCTTGCGGCTGCCCATCCCGCCCACGTACAGGGCGGTGTAGGGGCGGAAGAGGTCGGCCAGCGCGTCCACGTCCTCGCCGACGGCGAGCGGCACGGTCGGGCAGACGTCGAAGCCGTCCATGGTCTTCCCCGCCTTCTCGCGGCCGGCCCGGATGTGGCGGAGCGCGGTGTCCTCCAGGTGGGCGGCGGAGGGGAAGATCAGCAGCGCGCCGTCGGCGATCTCACCGGTCTGCTCCAGGTTCTTCGGGCCGATCGCGGCGATGTACAGCGGGATGTGCTCGCGCACCGGGTGCACGGTCAGCTTCAGCGCCTTGCCGGGGCCGCCGGGCAGCGGCAGCGTCCAGTGCTCGCCCTCGTGGCTCAGCCGCTCCCGCGACATCGCCTTGCGGACGATCTCGACGTACTCGCGCGTGCGCGCCAGCGGCTTGTCGAACTTCACGCCGTACCAGCCCTCGGAGACCTGCGGGCCGGAGACGCCCAGGCCCAGCCGGAAGCGGCCGCCGGACAGGGAGTCGAGGGTGGCGGCGGTCATCGCCGTCATCGCGGGCGTACGGGCCGGGATCTGGAAGATGGCCGAGCCGACGTCGATGCGCTCGGTCTGCGCGGCGACCCAGGACAGCACGGTGGGCGCGTCGGAACCGTAGGCCTCGGCCGCCCAGCACACGGAGTAGCCGAGGCGGTCGGCCTCCTGCGCCACGGCGAGGTTGTCGGCGTCCATCCCGGCGCCCCAGTAGCCGAGGTTGATCCCGAGCCGCATGGCGATCCCCTTACCGATGAGTAACGTCGTTGTTCCCCGGACCTTATCGCTCCGGGCGCGCGCCGGCGCCTGTCGGGTACGTCACTCCTGCCCAAAGGTCCCGGACGCACAGTAATCTCACCCCTCATGGAGCAAAGGCACCTCGGCCGTACGGGACTGCGCGTGTCCCGGCTCGGGCTCGGCACGCTGACCTGGGGGCGCGACACCGGCGAACTCGACGCCGCCGACCAGCTCAAGGCCTTCTGGGAGGCCGGGGGCACGCTCGTGGACACGGCCGACGTCTACGGGGACGGCGGCGCCGAGTACCTCCTCGGCCGGCTGGTCGAGGACCTGGTGCCGCGCTCGGACCTGGTGATCGCCACCAAGGCCGGCAGCGTGCCCGACCCCTACCGCCGCTTCGACGCCTCGCGCGGCCACCTGCTCGCCGCCCTGGACGCCTCCCTGCAGCGGCTCGGCACGGACCACGTCGACCTGTGGCAGGTGCACGCGTACGACGCGACCACCCCGCTGGACGAGACGCTGCAGGCCCTCGACCTGGCCGTGAGCTCCGGCCGTGCCCGCTACGTCGGCGTGTCCAACTTCTGCGGCTGGCAGCTGGCCAAGGCGGCCACCTGGCAGCAGGCCGTGCCGACGCGCACACCGCTGGCCAGCACGCAGATGGAGTACTCGCTGCTGCAGCGCGGCATCGAGCGCGAGGTGCTGCCCGCCGCGCTGGACCTAGGGGTGGGGCTGCTGCCGTCCTCGCCGCTCGGACGCGGGGTGCTGACGGGCAAGTACCGGCACGGGACCCCGCAGGACTCCCGCGGCGGCTCCGAGGACATGGCCCCCTTCGTCGCCCCCTACCTGGACGAGACGGCCCGGCTCATCGTGGACGCGCTGGCCATAGCGGCCGACGGGCTGGCCGCCAGCCCGCTGCAGGTGGCGCTCGCCTGGGTGCGGGACCGTCCCGGCGTCACCGCGCCGATCGTCGGTGCGCGCAACGCCCAGCAGCTCGCTGCGGCGTTGTCAGTGGAGACCCTTAGTCTTCCGGATGAGATCTGCCAGGCGCTGGACGACGTCTCTGCGCCGGTGCACCGCTATCCGGACCACGACTGGAGCACGCTGTGATCGGGCCCCGACCGTAGTCCGCCGTACAACGGAGGCCATCGTGACCGAGGACCGCGACGACCACGACCGCGAGGACCGCGCCGAGCCCGAGGGCGCCGCCGGCGAGGAGACCGCGGCTCCCCGGCGGCCCCGGCCCTCGACCGAGGGCGTCGGTGCGCAGCTCCCCGCCGAACTCACGGACCTGGCCGCGGCGGTGCGGGCGATCGAACGCGGCGAGCGCCCCGCGGCGCCCGTGAGGAGCGGCGGGCCCGCACGTCCCGCGGCGTCGCCGCCCGCGGCCGCGCCCTCCCCCGCCCCGGCGCCGGCCCCGGTGGTACGGCCCGTGCTGCCCGCGCAGCTCAGCGGGGACGCCGTGGCGGCCGCACGGACGGTGCTCGCGGCGGGCGGGGCACCGGAGAGCCTCGCCGAGGCCGCCGTGGCGGCGCTGGGCGAGCGGGCCGGGGAGACGTTGCGCGAGGACCCGTGGCAGGTGCTGGCGCTCGCCGGGGTCCGGGTGGACCAGGCCGACGGCTTCGCCAAGGCGCTGCTCGGCGGCGAGGGCGGCCCCGACGACGGGCGGCGGGTGCGCGCGCTGGTCGTCTGGCTGCTGGAACGGGCCGCCGAGCGGGGTCACACCGCGCTCGAGTGGGCCACGCTCGGTGCGGCGCTCGGGCAGAACGGGGTCACCGACGCCGAGGAGACCCTGAAGGCCGCCGTCGCGGACGGCCTGGTGCTGGTCTTCCACGTGCCGGACGAGAGCGCCGGCGCCCGTCCGGCGGCCGACGAGGAGGACGCGGAGGCGCCGGTGCGGCTGCTCCTCGGCCTGGACCGCTACGCGCTCGCCGAGGAGAGCCTCGCGGACGGCCTGAGCAGGCTCCTCAACACCTTCGACGCGGACGAGTCGCAGGACTGGGAAGGCGCGGCCGCGGCGGCCCCGTCCCCGTCCGCCGCGGCGCTGGTCCGGGCGGTCGCCGGGAGCGGGCTGGTCGCCCACACCGGCGCGGAGGCGGCCCGCGCGGAACCGGCGGCGCTGGTCGCGGCCGCCCGGTCGCTGGGGCTGCGGGCCTGGGCCGTCGCGGCCACCGAGGACGGCAGGCGGCGGCTGGCCGGGTCCGTGGACGCGGAGGCGACCGCCACCCTCGCCGGGCTGCTGGCGGGCCACGAGGGCCCCGGCCGGGACGAGGACGGCGCGCTGGCGCTGGACCTGCTGGCGGTGCTGGACGCGCCCCAGCTCGACGTGGAGACGGCCGCGACCCTGGTGGAATCCGTGCCCGACGGGGCGCGCCTGGTGCTCTCCGGGGACCCGGCGGTGCTGTGGTCCGTGGGCCCCGGCCGGGTCTTCTCCGACCTGCTCGCGGCGAAGGTGTGCCCTCAGGTCGCCTCGCGCACGCCCGACCCCGGCCCCATCGGCGAGCTGGTCTCCGGGATCGGCTTCGGCGAGCTGGCCACCGTCGACGCCCCCGGGAAGGAGGTCGTGATCGTCCCGGTGCGGGACGCCGGCGAGGCCGTGCACCGCACGGTCCAGCTCGTCGCGGACTCCGTGCCCCGGGCCATCGGCGTGCCCCCTGAGCAGACCCAGGTGATCACCCCGGGCCACGGCGGTGCCGCCGGCACCCGGGCGCTCAACGCCGCACTCAAGGAGCGTCTCAACCCCGGGCCCGGCCGCTTCGGCGGCTTCGACCCGGGCGACCGGATCGTGCACGCCCCGGCCCCCGGGACGGCCGTTCCGGGCACCGTCGTCTCCGCCGACACGGAGGGGCTGCGGCTCGACTGCGGGGGGACGCCCGTGGTCGTCGCGCCCGACGCGGTGACCGCCCAGGTGCGGCACGGCTGGGCGGTCACGGCGCACCAGGCGGCGGGCCGCCGCTGGCAAGCTGCCGTCGTCGTCCTGCCGGGGGACGCCACCCCGGCCCTGACCCGGGCCTGGATCTACACCGCCTTCAGCCGCGGGGAGCGCCATCTGTCCGTGGTGCAGGGCGTCGACCAGGCACTCCCCCACGCGGTGGCGGAGGTTCCCGCCCGGGACCGGACGACTCGCCTGCGGGACATCCTGCGCGAGCAGGCGGCCGCCGCCGCGGCGGAGTGATCCGCCGCACGGGCCCGGGCGGCTCCCCCGGGCCCGCGGGAACCGCGCCCGCGCCCGGTCAGGCCAGCCGGTCGAGCTCGTCCGCGTCAGCGTCGTCGTAGACCGCGCTGACGTCGAGGCGGAAGAGCAGATGCCGCGGGTCCGCCTGGTCGAAGGGCGCGGCGAGCCACTCGCCCGGCTCGGCGGGCTCCGCCGCGGTGACCCACAGCGTGGAGTCGCCCTCCTCCAGGCCGAACTCCTTGTGGCGCTCGGCGATCTCGTCGGGCTCGTACTCCCCGAAGAGGGCACCCACCGCCGCGCCGATGTCCCCGCCCTCGGCCGCGGCGGTTGCGGAGACCCCTTCCGCCTGCCTGCGCAGCCGCTGCGGGTCGGCCACGGTGTAGTCCCGGCGGATCAGGACGCTGATCGCGCCCGGCTCACCGGGGCCGGAGTAGTCGGGGAGGGTGTCCCCGAGCGGCACCTCGAAGGGGGTGACCTCGTCGTAGGTGTCGTAGAGCAGCTCGTCGTAGGCCTCGGCGGCCGAGGCGAGGCCCTCGAAGGCCTGGTAGACCGCGGGATCGTCCTCCCCGGTGCGGTTCTCGATCGCGTCCAGGTGGCGGTCCAGCGCGGCTTTCACCGCCTCGACGGCGGCTCGTACCTCGGCAACGGTGGGCTGCGCGGCATCAGACATGCAGAAGACGCTATCCGTACCGAGGCGCTCCCCGCACAATAGATGCGATGCCTGAATACGAATTCAGAGATGTGTACGTGCCACGGGGAGTCTCCCGCAAGGAGGCTCATCGCCTGCTGACCGACCACGCCGAGTACGGTCACTGGGAGCTCGACCGGCTCCGCCTCTACCCGGACGGCAGCCGCAGGGTGCGGCTGCGCCGCCGGATCATCCGGCAGATACGCGCCACCTGGTGAGGTCGCCGGCACGCCGAACGGGGCCCCGCGAACCGCGGGGCCCCGCTCGAAGGGGTGAGACCGGAAGGCTCAGTTCCTGACCGCGCGGGCGCGGCGGAAGAGCACCGCGCCGCCCAGCAGGAGACCGGCGCTGGTCAGCAGGCCCGTGGCGATGTCGCCGGCACCGGTGCGGGCCAGGGACGGACCGCCGCCGTGGCCCATGGACTGCGGCTGGTTGCCACCGCCGCCGCCACCGCCACCGCCGCCACCGCCGCCGTTGCCACCACCGTTGTTCTCCTTGCCCGGCTTGTGGCGGTTGCCGTGGTGCCCGGGCTTGTGGTGGTGACCCTTGCCCTTGCCGCCGTGGTGGTAGCCACCGTTGTTGACGCAGGCGTTGCCCGCCGCCGGGTTCAGGATCCCGATGGCGTCGATCGTGTTGCCGCAGACGTTGACCGGGATGTTGATCGGCGCCTGGATCACGTTGCCGGACAGGACGCCCGGGGAGCCGACCGCTGCGGCGCGCGCCGAGGCGCCGCCACCGTGACCGTAGCCGTAGCCGTCGTCACCGCTGTGGCCCTTGCCGTAGCCCTTGCCGCCGCCGTAACCCTTGCTGCCGCCCTGGCCGTAGCCCTTGCCGCCGCCGTGGCCCTTGCCGCCGTCCTTGTCGCGGTAGCTGCCGCTGTCCTTCTTGCCGTAGCCCCCGCTCTCCTTCTTCCCGTAGCCCTTGCCCTGGCCGTAGCCATGGCCCTTGCCCTGGTCGATGGAGCCGTTGACGCAGGTGTTGCCCGCCGCCGAGTTGAGGAGCCCGACGACGTTGACGGTGTTGCCACAGGCGTTGATCGGAATGTTCACCGGCGCCTGGATGGTGTTGCCGGACAGAACGCCCGGAGAGCCGGCGGCGACCCCGGACGCGTGGGAGTCCGCGTAGGCCATACCGCCGGTGACGGCGAGCACGCCGCCTGTCGCGACTGCGGTGAGCAGCCCCTTTTTCGCGACTTGTCGCATTGAATGTCCCTGCCTCTTGCTTTTCCGATACGGAAACCGGCGGACAATCGCCCGCCGGGGGAATGAATGACCCCCCGGGGCCGGAAAACCGGTGTCCCACCCCTAGCCGGTGCGGCGGCCCCGGCACGCGGAGATGGCGCATCCGGGGCCGCCGGGATCAGGCCTGCAACGATGCGGCCCGCCGCGACGTCAGTTGTTGAAGCAGGCGTTGCCCAGGGCCGGGTTCAGCAGCCCCACGATGTTGATCGTGTTGCCGCACAGGTTGACCGGGATGTTGACGGGCACCTGGATCACATTGCCGGAGAGGACCCCCGGGGAACCGACAGCGGCGGCCTGAGCGCCGGAGTCGGCGACGGCCACGCCGGCACCCGCAGCCACGAGCCCTCCGGTGACAGCGGCAGCAGCGACGACCTTCTTGATCATTTTTCCTCCTTGTTGGCAAAACGGCCCCGACCTCGGACCGCACACGAACCAACGACTCGGAAGAAGGCGCGCTACTGCCGCCGGGATTCATTCACTCTTTTCGGCTAAGCGGCAAGAAATGTCGATAATGCGAGCGTCGTTTCAGCAGTTCGCAAGGAACCGGTCGAGAACACGGACGCCGAACTTCAGTCCGTCGACCGGTACCCGCTCGTCCACGCCGTGGAACATTCCGGCGAAATCGAGCTCCGGCGGCAGCTGCAGCGGGGCGAATCCGAAGCAGCGGATCCCCAGGTCGTCGAAGGACTTGGCGTCGGTCCCGCCGGACAGGCAGTACGGCACCGCGCGGGCGATCGGGTCCTCGGCCTTCAGCGCCGCCTGCATGGCGTCGACCAGGGCGCCGTCGAAGCTGGTCTCCAGCGCCTTGTCGGAGTGGACGTCCTCGCGCTTGACCCGGGGGCCGAGGATCCGGTCGACGTCGGCCAGGAACTCCTCCTCGTACCCGGGCAGGAAGCGCCCGTCGACGTGCGCGGTGGCCTGGCCGGGGATGACGTTCACCTTGTAGCCGGCGCCCAGCATCGTGGGGGCCGCGGTGTTGCGCAGCGTGGCCCCGATGATCTTGGCGATGCCGCCGAGCTTGGCGAGCGTGGTCTCCATGTCCTCCGGGTCGAGCTCGGTACCGAGGGCGTCGCCCAGCTCGTCCAGGAATCCGCGCACGGACTTGGTCACCCGCACCGGGAACTCGTGCCGGCCAAGCCGGCCGACCGCCTCGCAGAGCTCGGTGATGGCGTTGTCGGTGTTGGTCATGGACCCATGGCCGGCGGTGCCGTCCACGGTCAGCCGCATCCAGTGCATGCCCTTCTGGGCGGTCTCGATCAGGTACAGGCGCACGTCCTCGTTGACGGTGAAGGAGAAGCCGCCCACCTCGCCGATGGCCTCGGTCACGCCCTCGAAGAGCCCGGGGTGGCGGTCGACCAGGTGCCGCGCCCCGTAGACGCCGCCCGCCTCCTCGTCGGCGAGGAAGGCCAGCACGATGTCCCGGGGCGGACGGCGACCGCTGCGCAGCATGTCGCGCACGACGGCCAGGGTCATCGCGTCCATGTCCTTCATGTCGACCGCACCGCGTCCCCACACGCACCCGTCGGCGATCTCGCCGGAGAAGGGGTGGTGGGTCCAGTCGTCCGCGTTCGCGGGCACGACGTCGGTGTGGCCGTGGATCAGCAGGGCCGGGCGGGAGGGGTCCTCGCCGGCGATGCGGGCGACGGTGGAGGCCCGCCCCTTGTGCGACTCGAAGATCTGCGGTTCCAGGCCGACCTCGGCGAGCTTCTCCGCCACGTACTCGGCGGCGGCCCGCTCACCCGGCCCGGAGTGGTCGCCGTAGTTGCTGGTGTCGATCCGGATGAGGTCCCGGCAGAGGTCGACGACCTCGTCCTCTCCGGTGGTCGTACGGGCGGCCGAGTTCGACTCACTCACGCTGTCTCCTTCGTTCGTCGGTCACGGCCATCCTCCCCCGCGCCCTCCGGGGCCCGCGAGGGCCCCGGGTCGGCCGTCACGCTCCCGTCACGGGAAGCGCGTGATCGGGGACCTCCGGATGTTTGCTATTGTTTTCCACGTCGCCGGGCCGAGTGCCGGGCGGCGAACACCTTGTCCGGGTGGCGGAATGGCAGACGCGCTAGCTTGAGGTGCTAGTGCCCTTTATCGGGCGTGGGGGTTCAAGTCCCCCCTCGGACTGGTCGCCGATCTCCGAGTCGCACGTGGAGACCGACGGGGCCTGGGCGC
>NZ_JBEXSX010000082.1:0-35641 GCF_040613835.1 Streptomyces sp. NPDC006207
CCTGCAGTGCGTTCACCACGGGATGGATTCTTCCTGCTAGCACGTCGGTTGACCCGTACGAGTGAGATCGAGTCTACAGCGGCCCCACCCACCCGACCCGGACCCACACCCCCTCACCTGCACCTTCACCCCGGTGTGCCACGCCGGCCGGACCGAACTGCCGCGAAATGCTTGCCGCGGGGCGCGCCAGGGGCTAGCGTCCAATGTCATCAGACAACTCGTCCGATGGCCATGGACAACGCGGTGCGGACCCGCTTCCGCCCGACCGCCCCACCGGGCTCCCCTGCGAAGGCGGTCCGCACCCCGGAATCCCGACCGTGATTCTGCGCTTCCCCGGGCGGTTTCATCCGGCGTCGCCAAAACTGCCCTCCCTCCTCCGAAACCCGTACCTTCAACGCTCCGGGACGCGGTGCGTCACGCCCGGCGCCGGTGACGTCGGACGGAATCTAGGGGTGATCAACGCCCCCGAAACCCGGTTGCCCAAAACTGGCCGCTTTTGCCCCATCCGATCAAGTGATTCAACGTCATGGGCATTGCTCTCCGCACATGCCGACAGCAGATATATGCATGCTTCGTCGGCTCCCCCGGCCGGACGGTGTCCGTGCGCCGATCACTCGCAGCAGAATCCGGGAGTGGTATGTGCGACGAATTCTGCGGGCCCGCCCTCGCGGCATGGCTCGCCCGAGGAGCCGGTGACCCACGGCGCCGCCTGGACGAGTGGGCCCGCGCCAGGAACCGGGTGACGCTGCTGCCGGCCGGCCACCGGTGGGACGCCGTCAGGATCCCCGAACGACCGGGCCACGAGGTCCTGGCACGACTGCAGGACAGCGCCGCGCCCGTGGGACCCGTCATGTGGGACCGGCGCTGCGGCTTCCTGTACTTCCTGGTGCCGCCGCGCGCCGAGGACGTCTGGTCCCCGCTCGGGCTGCGCTTCCTCGCCCTCGGCGGGTGGCTGGCCGCCGCCGACCCGCGCAGGCCGGCCCGGCACCCGGCCCTGTGGATCCACTCCAGGAACGCCGTGGAACTCACCGGCCCGGCATATCTCTACATCGCCTGCCTGGAGGTGCTGACCGCCGGCGCCCGCTCCCTGCCGCGCGTTCCCGCGCCCCTGTGAGACGGCCGTCGGCCCGTCACACCCGCAGCGCCCGCCCGCGGCGCACGGCACGTACGCCCCGCACGGCGCGCACCACCCGGCGCACGGCGCGGTGACGGCGGAGGGCCTCGGCGCGGACCGGGCTGCCCCCGGGCAGGCGCAGACTGGTGAGGCGGCGCCGCTTGAAGTACTGGGGGTGGCGCGGCAGATGACGGCGGAGCCACTCCTCGGCCTCCGGGCGCAGCCCGGGGTGGAGACGGGCCTGCATGCAGTAGCCCACGGTCCGCAACAGCGGGGCGAGGGTCCCCTCCACCACCTCCGCGGTGAGGGCCGGCGGGCGGCCGACGAGGGCGGCGTCCCGCTCCAGGTCCGGGAGGGCGGCGTCGACGAGGGTGAGCGGGATGCGGTCCTCGCTCTCGTACGGGGCGACCCGGTCCAGCAGCGGCCCGGTGCCGACGCGTGCGGCGGGGATGCCGTGCAGGGCCGCGGCGGTGAACAGGGCGGTCGAGGAACAACCGACGACCAGCGCGGGGCGGAACCGCGCGAGCAGGGCCTCGGCGGCGACGGGCCCCTCCAGGACCGCCAGTTCCACGCCGAGCCCGGCGGCGGCCCTGCCGAGCGAGGACGTCAGGTCCTCGGGCGCGCCGGGATCGGGGGCGTAGACCAACGAGGTGTGACCGGCCGCGACCGCTCCGCAGAGCATGCGCACGTGGAGCCCGGCCTCCTCCCGCCCGTCGACGAGGCCGCTCGCGCTCAGGTGCTCGCCGAGCAGGAGTGCGGTGTGCCGCTCGGGAACCGGCGGGACGAGGGCGGCCATGCCCTGGAGCGTGCTCAGCAGCACGTCCTCGGGGACGGCCACGGGCTCCACCGCGTGCTCGGCGAGCAGCAGCGGGCGCAGCCCCGGCAGCAGGTCGACGTGGAGCAGCCGCGCGATACGGCAACCGAGGCCGGCCGGCAGCCGGTCGGCGGTGGGTCCGTAGCCCTTCAGGCCGGCGGCGTACACGTGGACCGGGCTCTCGGCGAAGATCTCGGCGACCGAGCGGGCGGGCGGCGAGTGCGGCGCCTCACAGACGATCTCCACGGGTCCCTCGCCCAGCTCCCAGGCGAGCCGCAGTGCCCGCTCCCACAGGGTGAGGTCCTCCTCGCGGGGCGACCAGTCGGCCGGGTGGTGCGGGGCGATGGCGGCGTTCCAGGAGCGCACGGCGTCGAACTCGGGCCGCAGCGCCGCGAAGCCCGGCGTGCGGTCGAGGGGCGTGGCGAGCTCGGGGACGGCCGAGACGTCGCTCACCACGAGGAGACGGCGGCGGCCCCCACGGGGTCCGAACAACCCCGCCCGGATGGCCGCCGTGACGGTCGCCGCCGCGTAAGGGGTGGCGGCGAAGAAGATCTGGGTCATCCACTCGTCCTTCGTGTCGCCGCGCGCCCGGCGCGGCATCCGGTCCGGGGCGCGGCGCTGCCGCTCGTGGCCCAGCATCACGGACCGGTTCGTCCCGGTCCAAGCCGTGGCGCCGGATGTCACCGGTCCGAGTGAGCGGGGCCCGGAACGGCCCCGGAGCACGTCCGCGGGAAAAACTTCCTCCGACGTGTCGAGCCGCGCGCCGCCCGTTCGACGCGTAGGCAGGAGCGGGGAGGATCCCCACCCGTGCCTGAGGAACCCGTACCTGAAGAAGGAGAACGCGATGCGTTTCATGTCCCTGATCCGGATCAACGAGGACAACGTCCCCGAGGGCGGCCCCGACGAGCGGCTGATGGAGGAGATGGGCAAGCTCATCGAGGAGATGTCCAAGGCCGGCGTGCTGCTGGACACGGCCGGTCTGCGGCCGACCTCCGAGGGGACCCGGCTGCACTGGGACCACGGGAAGCTGTCCGTCGTCGACGGGCCCTTCACCGAGTCCAAGGAGTTCATCGGCGGCTACGCGATCGTCCAGGCGAAGTCGAAGGAGGAGGCCGTGGAGTGGACCAAGCGCTTCCTGCAGGTCCACGGCGACGCCTGGGAGATCACCTGCGAGCTGCGGCAGGTCGAGGAGGCCCCCGAGCTCTCCTGAGGCGCCCGGAGCGCCGCCGGTTGCCCTCGCCCGGAGCGGCTGCTCTGATGGGTGGCTGTGACGGCTTCGGCTCCAGGTACCGATGACGCCCGCCGCGCGATCGAGGCGGTGTGGCGGATCGAGTCGGCCCGGGTGATCGCCGGTGTCGCGCGGATCGTGCGCGACATCGGCGTCGCCGAGGAGCTCGCGCAGGACGCCCTGGTCGCCGCCCTCGAACAGTGGCCGGGCGCCGGCGTCCCGGACAACCCCGGTGCCTGGCTGACGACCACGGCGAAGCACCGGGCGATCGACCTCGTCCGCCGCAAGGAGGTCTTCGCGCGCAAGCTCCGGGAACTCGGCCACACCCTGGAGGGCGGCCAGGCGTACGAGCCCGACTTCGCGGCCGCCGAGGCGGCCGCCGAGGCGGCCGCCGACGGCGACATCGAGGACGACCTGCTGCGGCTGGTCTTCACCGCCTGCCACCCGGTGCTGTCCACCGAGGCCCGCGTGGCGCTCACCCTGCGGCTGCTCGGTGGTCTGACCACCGCCGAGATCGCGCGCGCCTACCTCGTCCCCGAGGCGACCGTCGCCCAGCGCATCGTGCGGGCGAAACGGACGCTGGCGAAGGCGGACGTGCCCTTCGAGCAGCCGCACGGGCCCGACCGGGTCGAACGGCTCTCCTCCGTCCTGGAGGTCATCTACCTGGTCTTCAACGAGGGCTACTCGGCGACCGCGGGCGACGACTGGATGCGCCCGGCGCTGTGCGAGGACGCGCTGCGCCTCGCCAGGGTGCTGGCGGGGCTGATGCCCAAGGAGCCCGAGGCCCACGGCCTGGCCGCGCTGCTGGAGATCCAGGCCTCCCGTTCTGCCGCCCGCACCGGCCCGGACGGGCAGCCCGTCCTGCTGGCCGACCAGGACCGGCGGCGCTGGGACCAGCTGCTGATCCGGCGCGGCTTCGCCGCACTGGCGCGCGCAGAGGCGGCGGGCGGCCCGCCGGGCCCGTACGCGCTGCAGGCCGCCATCGCCGCCTGCCACGCCCGCGCCCTGCACGCGCCGGACACGGACTGGCGGCGGATCGCCGAGCTCTACGCGGCCCTGGCACAGCGCGCGCCGTCCCCGGTGGTGGAACTCAACCGGGCGGTCGCGGTCACCATGGCGTACGGACCGCAGGAGGGGCTCGCGCTCGTGGACGGGCTCACCGACGAGCCGTCGCTGCGCGGCTACCACCTGCTGCCGAGCGTCCGCGGTGACCTGCTGGAGCGGCTCGGCCGGTACGCCGAGGCCCGCGAGGAGTTCCTGCGCGCCGCCTCCCTGACGCGCAACGAGCGCGAGCGCGCCCTGCTGGTCGAGCGCGCCGCCCGGGCGAGCCTGGCGGCTAAGGGGTAGGCGGCCGGGCGCCGGGTCCCGGGCCGCGGCGGCGGCCGGCGGTGCCGTCGATGGCCTCCACGACCGGGTGGCGGTGCGCCTCGGACCCGCGCAGGGCGTGCAGCATGACGAGCATCATCAGCGGGCACATCAGGGCCACGGCGAGGATGAAGATCGCACCGATCGGCACACCGAGCCCCACCGCGACCACCACCGCGGCCGCGGCGACGAGCCCGTACAGCCCGTAGTGCCGGCCGGTCGCCCTCGTCCTGTCCATCGCGGCCTCCCGCGGTCTCGCCGACGGCGTGGATTTCATCGTACGGCCGCGGGCGCGTGCCGCATCCGGACGCCGACGGCCCCTGCGCGGGGCCCGGGTGACGGGCGGGCCAGGGGGACGGCGCGCGCCCCCGCAGTCACCCGCGGACTCCCGCGCGCCCTCACCGAGGGGTGCCGGGCGGGTGGACATACGTCCCGCTCATGGGATCATCCTGCGGTGCGCCGCCCGCCGCGCGGCGGGAACCGCGGCCCGCACGCGGGACACCCGACGTCGTCGACACCCGAGAGGGACAGGGCATGACCGGAACGGCGAGCCGCTACCTCTACCTCACCCGGCACGCAGAGGCGCTGCCGGACGGGAGCGGCCTGACGGAGAACGGCTTCCGGCAGGCCGGACTCCTCGGCGAGCGGCTGGGGGGCTCCCCGGTCTCCGCCGTCCACCACGGTCCGCTGCCCGGGGCAGCGCAGTCCGCGGCGCTGATCGGCGAGCGGCTGGGGAACGGGGTGCCCGTGACGCCCAGCGAGCTCGCGGGGGACTACCCGCCGTACTTCCCCGCGGAGTCCGAGCTGCCGCCGGACAGCGCGTACTACCTCTCCCGCTTCCTCGACCACTTCTCCGCCGAGGAGCGCGCCTGGGGACCGCACTGGGCCGCCGGGGCGCTGACCCGCTTCGCCGGGCCGATGGCGGCGGGCAAGGCGGCGCACGAGCTGGTCGTGACCCACAACTTCCTGATCGGCTGGCTGGTCTCGGCGGCGCTGGACGCGCCCCGCTGGCGCTGGCTCAGCCTCAACCACGCCAACGCCGCCCTGACGGTGATCCGCTACACCCCCGGCCGGCCGAACTCGGTGCTGCTCCTCAACGACATGCGGCACCTCCCGGAGGAACTGCGCTGGACCGGTTTCCCGGCCGAGCTGCACTTCTGACGGCGGTCGCCCGGCTCCTCGCCGGCCACCCGACACCGGGCCCCGCGCCGCGCCGTACGCCCCGCGCGCAGGCCCGGCACCCGGTCCGGGGACCTTGTGGCCTATGGCAACCTCAAACCGGGCAGTGTTAGAAATGTCGGCATGGTCGACGTTTTCGACCGATTCGGGGCGTCACAATGCGGTCACTGACCGAGAAGAGCCCGCGGAGCGTCGCCGGACAGGTCTTCATCCTGCAGGTGGCGATCGTCGTGCTGCTCGTGGCGGGCGGCGTGTTCGCGCTCGTCGTGCAGTCCCGGCACGACAGCGAGCGCGAGGCCGTGAACCGTTCGATCGCGGCGGCGAGCACCTTCGCCCGCTCCCCCGGCCTGGTGGACGTGCTGAAGGAACCGGACCCCTCCAAGACCCTCCAGCCCATCACCGAACTGGCCCGCAAGGAGGCCGGGGTCGACTTCATCGTGGTGATGGACACCAAGGGGATCCGCTACACGCACCCCATCCCCGGCCGGATCGGCCAGCAGTTCGTCGGCACCATCGGGCCGTCCCTGCAGGGCAGGGTCTACACCGAGAGCGTGCAGGGCCCGCTCGGCCACGAGGTCCAGGCGGTCGTGCCCGTCTTCGACCCCGTCGACGACCCGCACGGCCAGGTCGTGGCACTGGTGTCGGCCGGCATGAAGGTGAAGAACGTGACCGGCGTGGTCGCCAAGCAGCTGCCGATCATCCTCGGCGCCGGCGCGGCCGCGCTCGCCCTGGCCATGGGCGGCACCGCCCTGGTCGCCAGACGGCTGCGCCGGCAGACCCACCGCCTGGACGCGGCCGAGATGACCCGCATGTACGAGCACCACGACACCGTGCTGCACTCCGTGCGGGAGGGCGTGCTCATCGTCGACGAGGACGGTCGGCTGCTGCTCGCCAACGACGAGGCCAAGCGCCTGCTCGACCTCGCCCCCGACGCCGAGGGCCGGCGGATCACCGACCTGCACGGGCTCGACCCGGGCACGGTCGAGCTGCTGACCTCCCAGCGGGTGGCCACCGACGAAGTGCTGCCGGCCGGCGACCGCCTGCTGGCGGTCAACCAGCGTCCCACCGACGGCCACGGCGGCCCCAAGGGCACGATCGTGACCCTGCGCGACTCCACGGAGCTGCAGGCGCTGTCCGGCCGTGCCGAGGACGCCAGGCAACGCCTCAAGCTGCTCTACGACGCGGGCCTGGGCGTCGGCACGACCCTCGACGTGGTGCGCACCGCCGAGGAGCTGGCGCAGGTCACCGTGCCGCGCTTCGCCGACTTCGTCACCGTCGACCTGGCCGACCCGGTGCTGCGCGGCGAGGAGCCCAGCGGCACCGCCGGCTCCGACATGCGCCGCACGGCCGTCAACGGCATCCGCTCCGACGCCCCGCTCTACCCGCTCGGCAGGCTGATCGACTTCCTGCCCTCCACCCCGCAGGCGCGCGGCTTCGGCAGCGGCCGCGCGGAGATCGTCGCCGACCTCTCCGCGGACGCAGGCTGGCTCGCGCAGGACCCCGAGCGCACGGACCGGGTCGTGGGGTACGGCATCCACTCGCTGATCGCAGCCCCGCTCAAGGCCCGCGGCGTGGTGCTGGGCATCGCCAACTTCTGGCGTTCGGAGAAGCCGGAGCCGTTCGACGAGGAGGACCTCTCGCTCGCCGAGGAGCTCGTCGCCCGCGCCGCGATCAACATCGACAACGCGCGCCGCTACACCCGCGAGCACGCCTTGGCCGTCACCCTGCAGCGCAGCCTGCTGCCGCGCGCGCTGCCCGAGCAGAGCGCCCTGGACGTGGCCCACCGCTACCTGCCCGCGCAGTCCGGCGTCAGCGGCGACTGGTTCGACGTGATCCCGCTCCCGGGCAACCGGGTGGCGCTCGTCGTCGGCGACGTCGTCGGCCACGGCCTGCACGCCGCCGCCACGATGGGGCGGCTGCGCACCGCGGTGCACAACTTCTCCACCCTCGACCTGCCGCCCGACGAGCTCCTCGGGCACCTGGACGACCTGGTCGGCCGCATCGACCAGGACGAGTCCGGCACCGGCGTCGGGGCCGGCGTCATGGGTGCCACCTGCCTGTACGCGATCTACGACCCCGTCTCACGGCGCTGCGTGATGGCGCGGGCCGGGCACCACCCGCCCGCCCTGGTCCGCCCCGACGGCGGCGTGGAGTTCCCCGACCTGCCCGCCGGGCCGCCGCTGGGCCTGGGCGGCATGCCGTTCCAGACGGCGGAGCTGGAGCTGGCGGAGGGCACCCAGCTGGTCCTGTACACCGACGGGCTGATCGAGGACCGCAGGCGGGACCTCGACGTCGGCATGGAGATGCTGAAGCAGGCCCTGGCCGCCCACCCGGACCGGCCGCCCGAGGAGAGCTGCCAGGCCGTGCTGGAGGCGCTGCTGCCGGGCCGTCCCAAGGACGACGTGGCGCTGCTCATCGCCCGCACCCGGTGCACCCCCGCCGATCACGTCGCCGAGTGGGACGTGCCCCTCGATCCCGCGGCCGTGTCCGGGATGCGGGCCGCCGTCGCGGAGAAGCTGGACGAGTGGGGCCTGTCGGAGCTGGCGTTCGGCATGGAACTGGTGCTCAGCGAACTGATCACCAACGCGATCCGCTACGGTTCCGCGCCCATCAGGGTCCGGCTGCTGCTGGACCGCACGCTGACCTGCGAGGTGTCCGACGGCAGCAGCACCTCGCCGCACCTGCGCTACGCCGCCACCACCGACGAGGGCGGCCGCGGGCTGTTCCTGGTCGCGCAGGTCGCCGAACGCTGGGGCACCCGCTACACCCCCGAGGGCAAGGTGATCTGGGCGGAGCAGCCGCTGCCCGCCTGGGCGGACCGCGCCCTGGACGCGGGCGCCCGGCTGACGGGCGCGGTCGACGCCTCGACGCGGTGAACGCCCCGGGGCTCAGCCGGACGTCTGCGCCAGCACACGGGCCCGGCACCGGGCCGGCGTACCCCAGGCGGAGCGCAGCGCGCGGGCCTTGGTGAGCCACAGGGACAGGTCGTACTCGGCCGTGTAACCGAGGGCGCCGTGCAGTTGCAGCGCGGTCCGCGCGGCCCGGTACGCGGCCTCGCCGCAGGCCACCTTCGCGGCGGCGACGTCGGCGCCGGTCCCGGTCACGGCAGCGCCGTGCAGCAGGGGCCGGGCGAACTCCAGGGCGATCAGGGTGTCGGCCAGCCGGTGCTTGACGGCCTGGAAGGAGCCGACCGGCACCCCGAACTGGTGGCGCCGCCGCACATGGTCGACCGTACGGACCAGCAGCGCGAGCCCGACGCCGAGCGCCTGGGCCGCCGTGACGAGCGCCGCCCGGTCGGCGGCCCGGGCGGCCGCGGCCGCGACGGCGGGCCCGGCGGCCAGCACCGCCGCGGTGCCCTCCTGCGGGACGGCCAGACGCCGGACGGGGTCGAGGGAGGCCAGGACCGGGCCGTGGTGGCGGGCCAGGAGCAGCCGGTCGCCGCTCACGACCAGGACGGCGTCGGCGGCGTCGGCGTCGAGGGCGTGGCCGCCCTCCGGCGCGGCGAGGCCCAGCACGGCCCGTCCCGCGGCGACGCGGGGCAGCCACTCCTTGGCCGGCCCCGGGTCGGGCAGCGCGTCCAGGAGCGCGGCGGCGGCCACCGTCTCGACGACCGGGCCCGGTACGGCGTGCCGCCCCAGCTCGACGAAGGCGAGGGCGAGCTCGACGGAGCGCGGGCCGTAGCCGTCGTACGCCTCCGGCACGGCGAGCGCGAAGAGACCGGCATCGGCCAGCCGGGCCCACAGCCGCCGCCCCGGTGCGTGCTCCCCCGCGGCCCAGGCACGCGCCGCCTCCGGCGTCCCGGCGGCGCCGAGCATGCGGTCCAGGGCGTGGGCGAAGTCCGCCTGCTCCACGGTCGGCAGGAACCTCATCGGCGACGCTCCCTCGGCAGCCCGGGCAACCGCTCGGCGACGATGTCGCGCTGCATCCCGCTCGCACCCGCACACGCAGGACGACGCGAGCCACCAGCGCCGTACGCCCCGGCACGGCCGGCGCCAAGCACCCGGCAGCAGCAGGCCGGACCGTACTCCCCCACGCCCCGGGCGCCCGGCGGGAACCTCATCCGCGACGCCCCCTCGGCAGCCCGAGCAACCGCTCGGCGACGATGTCGCGCTGGATCTCGTTCGTACCGGCGTAGACGGGCCCCGCGAGCGCGAACACCCAGCCCTCGGCCCAGGGGCCCCCGGCCGCTTCCCCCGGCGGCCCCAGGAGGTCCAGCGCGGTCTCGTGCAGGGCGATGTCCAGCTCGGACCAGAAGACCTTGGTGAGGCTGGACGCGCCTGCCTCCGGTGCGCCGCCCTCGGCGGCGCGGGCGGCGCCCGCGTAGGCGGCCAGCTGGTACGCACGGGCGCCGATCAGCGCGTCCGCGACACGGTCGGCGGCGGCCGGGTCCGCGTCCTCGCCGCAGGAGTGCCACAGGGCCGCCAGGCGGCGGGCGGCCGCCGTGAAGCGGCCGGGGCTGCGCAGGGTGAGGCCGCGCTCGTCGGCCGCCGTGCTCATGGCGACCCGCCAGCCGTCGCCGGGGGCGCCGACCACGTCGGCGTCGGGCACGAAGACGTCGTCCAGGAAGAGTTCGGCGAAGGCCGGCTTCCCGTCGAGGCGGGCGAGCGGCCGCACGGTCACCCCGGGCGCGTCGAGCCCGAACATCAGGTAGGTCAGTCCCTGGTGCGGCCGCGGCGCCCCGGGGTGGCTGCGGAACAGCCCGAACGCGCGGTCGGCGAAGGCGGCGCGGGAGGACCAGGTCTTCTGGCCGCGCAGCAGCCAGCCGCCCTCGGTGCGGGTGGCCGTGGAGCGCAGCGACGCCAGGTCGGAACCCGCCTCCGGCTCGGACCAGGCCTGCGCCCAGATCACCTCGCCGCGCGCCATGGGCGGCAGGACGCGGTCGCGCTGCTCCTGGGTGCCGTGCTCCAGGAGGGTCGGGCCGAGCAGGCTGATCCCGTTCTGGCCGACCCGGCCGGGCGCCCCGGCGGCGTGGTACTCCTCCTCGAAGACCAGCCACTGGAGGAGCGTGGCGTCCCGCCCCCCGTAGGCGGCAGGCCAGGAGACGACCGACCAGCGGTCGGCGGCCAGCCGGCGCTCCCAGGCGCGGTGGGCGGCGAAGCCCTCGGCCGTCTCCAGGGAGGGCAGCGGGACGGCGGGGACGTGCGCGGCGAGCCAGTCCCGGGCCTGGTGCCGGAAGGACCGTTCCTCCGCGGTGAAGTCGAGATCCACCCGCTCCCCCTTCCCTAACAAGTGTTTGGTAGATTAACGTCGACGGCGTGACTCCACCACCCCCGTACCACCCGGGCCACGCGCTGCTGGCGGACCGCACCGCGGTCGTCACCGCGGCGGCGGGCACCGGCATCGGCGGCGCGACGGCCCGGCGCCTCCTGGAGGAGGGCGCCCGGGTGGTGATCGGCGACGTCCACCAGCGGCGGCTGAAGGAGTGCGCGGCCGCCCTGGCGGACGAGTTCGGGCCGGACCGGGTCGCCGCGCTCCCCTGCGACGTCACGGACGAGACCCAGGTCGCGGCGCTGCTCGACCTCGCGGAGCGCCGGCACGGGCGGCTGGACGTCGTGGTCAACAACGCTGGCCTCGGCGGCACCGCCGAACTGACCGAGATGACCGACGGGCAGTGGGCGGAGGTCCTCGACGTCACCTTGACCGGCACCTTCCGCTGCACCCGCGCCGCACTGCGCCGTATGAAGGCCTCCGGTGCCGGCGGCGTCATCGTCAACAACGCCTCCGTCGCCGCATGGCGCGCCCAGGCCGGGCAGGCGCACTACGCCGCGGCCAAGGCCGGGGTCATGGCGCTCACCCGCTGCGCGGCGGTGGAGGCGGCGGCGTACGGGGTGCGGGTCAACGCCGTCTCTCCCAGCCTCGCCATGCACCCGCACCTGGTGAAGGTCACCACCGCCGGCCTGCTGGCGGAACTGACCGCGCGCGAGGCCTTCGGCCGCCCCGCGGAACCCTGGGAGGTCGCCAACGTGATCGTCTTCCTCGCCTCCGGCTACTCCTCGTACATGACCGGGGAGGTCGTCCCGGTGAGCAGCCAGCACGCGTGAAGCGAGAATGATCCCCGTGCCGAAGACCACTCCGAAGACCACGCCGAGGACCGCGAAGAGCCCCGCGGGGGCCACGGCCCCCTCCGACGGGCGCCGCGCCGAACTCCTCGCCATCGCCGCCAGGGTGTTCGCCGCCCAGGGCTACGACGCCACCACCGTCCGGCGGATCGCCGACGAGGCGGGGATGCTCGCGGGCAGCCTCTACTACCACTTCGACTCCAAGGAGTCGATGCTGGACGAGATCCTCTCGGCCTTCCTGGACGAGCTGTGGGCCGGGTACGAGGACGTGCTCGCCGCCGGCCTCGGCCCACGGGAGACCGTCGAGGCCCTGGTCACCGAGTCCTTCCGGGAGATCGACCGGCACCTGGACGCCGTCGCGATCTACCAGCGGGAGGCCCGGCAGCTGGCGTCCTCCCAGCCCCGCTTCGCCTATCTCGGCGATTCGCAGCGCAGGTTCGAACGGCTCTGGCTCGGGACGCTGGAACGCGGCGCCGCCAACGGGGTGTTCCGCGCCGACCTCGACCTGCGGCTGGCCTACCGCTTCATCCGCGACACCGTCTGGGTCGCGGCGTCCTGGTACCGGCCGGGCGGGCAGCACAGCCCCGAGGAGATCGCCCGGCAGTACCTGTCCATGGTGCTGGACGGCGTCACCGTCAGGGAATGACGCAGCCGCACCCGGTCCACCACCCGGTCCCCACGGAGGAGCAGTCATGGCCGAGGCCTACATCGTCGAAGCGGTCCGCACCCCGGTCGGCCGGCGCGGCGGCGGGCTGTCCGCGGTCCACCCCGCCGACCTCGGCGCCCATGTGCTGAAGGCGCTGGTGGAACGCTGCGGGGTCGACCCGGCCGCGGTCGAGGACGTCGTCTTCGGCTGCCTCGACCAGGTCGGCCCGCAGGCGGGCGACATCGCCCGCACCAGCTGGCTGGCGGCCGGGCTGCCCGAGGAGGTCCCCGGCGTGACCGTCGACCGCCAGTGCGGCTCCTCCCAGCAGGCCGTCCATTTCGCCGCCCAGGGCGTGCTGTCCGGCACCCAGGACCTCGTCGTGGCGGGCGGCGTCCAGAACATGTCGGCCATCCCCATCGGCTACGCCAACCACCGGGCCGTCGAACCGCTCGGCATGACCGCGGGCCCGTTCTCCGGCTCCGAGGGCTGGCGCGCCCGCTACGGGAGCACCCCGGTGAGCCAGTTCCACGGCGCGGAGCTCATCGCCGCGAAGTGGGGCATCACCCGTGAGGCCATGGAGGAGTTCGCGCTGCGCTCCCACCGGCGGGCGGTCGCCGCCATCGACGGGGGCCGATTCGACCGCGAACTCGCCCCCTGCGCCGGTGTGACCGCCGACGAGGGCCCGCGCCGCGACACCACTGCGGAGAAGATGGCCGGCCTCAAACCCCTGGTGGAGGGCGGGCGGCTGACCGCGGCCCTGTCCTCCCAGGTCTCGGACGGGGCCGCCGCCATGCTCATCGCCTCCGAGCGCGCGGTCCGCGAGCACGGGCTCACCCCTCGGGCGCGGGTCCACCACCTGTCGGTGCGCGGCGAGGACCCCATCCGCATGCTCTCCGCACCCATCCCGGCGACCGCGCACGCCCTGAAGAAGACCGGGTTGACCATCGACGACATCGACCTGGTCGAGATCAACGAGGCCTTCGCCCCCGTCGTCCTGGCCTGGCTCAAGGAGACCGGCGCCGACCCCGGCCGGGTCAACGTCAACGGCGGCGCCATCGCGCTGGGCCATCCGCTCGGCGCCACCGGCGTGAAGCTGATGACCACCCTGCTACACGAACTGGAGCGCACCGGCGGGCGCTTCGGACTGCAGACGATGTGCGAGGGCGGCGGCCAGGCCAACGTCACGATCATCGAACGGCTCTGACCCGCCGGCCGGACGACCGGGAAGCCGAGCCCGGCATCGGCGCGACCGCACCGCGACGCGGGGGCCCGTGTCACCGCCCCCGCGTCACTCCCCCGCCGCCCGCGCCCCGTACACCCGCCCGGGGGGCTCCGCCGCCGCGAGCAGCTTCACGGCGGCCTCCCCCGCCTCCGCGGGCGTCCAGCGGGCGCCCCGGTCGGCGGTGGGCCCCGGCCGCCAGCCCTCCATGACCGTGATGCGGCCGCCCTCGGCCTCGAAGACCCGCCCCGTGACACCGGCCGAGGCGGCCGACCCGAGCCAGACGACGAGCGGCGAGACGTTCCCCGGCGCCATGGCGTCGAAGGCGCCTGCCCCGGGCGCGGCCATGGCCTCGGCGAAGACCGCCTCGGTCATCCGGGTCCGGGCCGCCGGGGCGACGGCGTTGACCCGTACCCCGTACCGCGCCAGTTCGGCGGCGGCCACCAGGGTCAGGCCGACGACGCCCGCCTTGGCGGCCGCGTAGTTGCCCTGCCCGACGCTGCCCAGCAGCCCGGCACCGGACGTGGTGGTGACGATCCGCGCGTCAGGGGTGCGGCCCGCGCGGGTCTCGGCCCGCCAGTGCGCGGCCGCGTGCCGCAGCGGCAGGAAGTGGCCGGTGAGATGGACCCGCAGGACGGCGTTCCAGTCGTCCTCGTCCAGGTTGACGAGCATCCGGTCACGCAGGAAGCCCGCGTTGTTGACCAGGGTGTCCAGCCGCCCGAACGCCTCCAGTGCGGTGGCGACGAGGGACGCCGCCCCCTGCGGGGTGGCGATGTCGCCGTCGTGCACGACGGCCTCACCGCCCCGGGCGCGGATCTCGGCGGCCACCTCGTGGGCGGGCGCGGCCGAACTCCCGGCGCCGTCCGGCCCGCCGCCGAGGTCATTGACCACGACCCGGGCGCCCTCGGCGGCGAACGCCAGGGCGTGCGCCCGGCCCAGCCCGCGTCCCGCACCGGTGACGGCGACCACGCGCCCGGCGCAGATGCCCGTCGTGGCGCCGCCCTGCGCGGTCATCCCGCCCATCCCGCTCCCCTTCCGTCCCCGGCCGCGGCGAGGAACGCCGGGGCCTCGCCGCCGCCGTGCAGGTGCAGGCTGGCGCCGCTGATGTAACGGGCCCGCTCGGAGGCGAGGAAGACACAGGCGTCCCCCACCTCCACCGGTTCCGCGAGCCGCCCGAGCGGCACCGTGCGCTCCACGGCGGCGACGCCGCCCTCGTCCCCGTAGTGCAGGTGCGACGACTCGGTGCGGACCATGCCGAGCACCAGGGTGTTGACGCGGATCAGCGGGGCCCATTCGACGGCCATGGAGCGGGCCAGGCTCTCCAGGCCCGCCTTGGCCGCGCCGTAGGCCGCCGTTCCCGGTGAGGGGCGACCGCCGCTGACGCTGCCGATCATCACGACCGCACCGCCCCCCGGTTGACGGGCCATCACCTGGTGGACGGCGAGCGAGGCGTTGAGCGGCGCCAGCAGATTGAGCTCGACGACCCGCGCGTGCCGTTCGGGTCCCGCCTCGCCGAGCAGCCGGTAGGGCGTCCCACCCGCGTTGTTGACCAGGACGTCGATGCGCCCGTACGCCTCCGCCACCGCGCGGAGGACCTCCGCGGTGGCGCCCGGATCGCGCAGGTCCACCGCGCGGAAGTCGGCTCCGTCGGGCGGCGGCCCGGGCGGCGGGCGGCGGGCGCAGACCACGACGCGGGCGCCGGCCTCCGCGAACGCACGGGCGATGCCGGCGCCGACCCCGCGCGTGCCGCCGGTGACGACGGCGACTCGGCCCGACAGATCGACAGTCATGCTCACGCCGGAGTACCTTTCCCCTAACAAACGTTTGGTGGAAAGGTAGCTGATCCACGGATGACTGTCTCCACCGCGCACCCCGAACCCGGCGTCGCCGCCGTCACCGTCGACCACCCGCCGGTCAACGCCCTGCCCGTAAGCGGCTGGTACGAGCTGGCGGACGCCCTGCGCGCCGCCGGCCGCGACCCGGGCACCCGCTGCGTCGTCCTGCGCGCCAAGGGCCGCGGCTTCAACGCGGGCGTCGACCTGAAGGAGATGCAGCACACCGCGGGCCACACGGCCCTGATCGGCGCCAACCGCGGCTGCTACGAGGCCTTCGCCGCCGTCTACGAGTGCGAGGTGCCGGTCGTCGCCGCCGTGCAGGGGCACTGCCTGGGCGGTGGCATCGGTCTGGTCGGCAACGCGGACGCCGTCGTCGCCGCCGAGGACGCCTCCTTCGGCCTGCCCGAGCTGGACCGCGGCGCCCTGGGCGCGGCCACCCACCTCGCGCGGCTGGTCCCCCAGCACTTGATGCGCACGCTCTACTTCACCTCCCGCACCGTCACCGCCGCCGAACTCCACCGCCACGGCTCGGTCTGGCAGGTCGTGCCCCGCGGGGAGCTCGACGCCGCGGCCCTCGCCCTCGCCCGCGAGATCGCGGCCAAGGACGGCGAGCTGCTCCGCCTCGCCAAGGCCGCCATCAACGGCATCGACCCCGTCGACGTCCGCCGCAGCTACCGCTTCGAACAGGGCTTCACCTTCGAGGCCAACCTCAGTGGCGTCGCGGACCGGCACCGCGACGCCTTCGTGTCGGGTTCCGGGTCCGGATCCGGGTCCGGGTCCGGAACCGGGGGGCGACGATGAGCGGCAAGGTCATGACCGCGGACGAGGTGGCGGCCGAACTCCGCTCCGGGATGACCGTCGGCATCGGCGGCTGGGGCTCCCGCCGCAAGCCGATGGCCCTGGTGACGGCCGTCCTGCGGTCCGGCGTCACGGACCTGACGGTCGTCTCCTTCGGGGGCCCGGACGTCGGCCTGCTGGCCGCGGCGGGCCGGATCCGCAGGCTGGTCACCGCCTTCGTCACCCTGGACTCGATCCCGCTCGAACCGCACTTCCGCGCCGCCCGGCAACGCGGCGCCCTGGAACTCACCGAGCTGGACGAGGCCATGATGATGTGGGGCCTGACCGCGGCCGCCCACCGGCTGCCCTTCCTGCCGGTGCGCGCCGGGCTCGGCTCCGACGTGATGCGGGTCAACCCCTGGCTGCGGACGGTCACCTCGCCCTACGACGACGGGGAGGAGCTGGTCGCCGTCCCCGCGCTGCACCTGGACGCCGCCCTGGTCCACCTCAACCGCGCCGACGCCCGCGGCAACGGCCAGTACCTCGGCCCGGACCCGTACTTCGACGACCTGTTCTGCGAGGCGGCGGACGCCGCCTATGTGTCGTGCGAACGCGTCGTGGACACCGCAGACCTGCTCAAGGCGGCCGGCCCCCAGTCCCTCCTGGTGAAGCGGCAGTTCGTCACCGGGGTCGTCGAGGCCCCGCACGGAGCCCACTTCACCTCCTGCGTCCCGGACTACGACCGCGACGAGGACTTCCAGCGGGAGTACGCCCGGGCCGCCGCCGATCCCGCCGCCTGGACGGCCTTCGCGGAACGCCTGGTGTCCGGCGCGGGGAAGGAGCGGCCGTGAACCCCACCCGCGCCGAGTACGCCGTCGTCGCCTGCGCCGAGGCGTGGCGTGGCGACGGTGAGGTGCTGGCCGCCCCCATGGGGCTGATCCCCTCCCTGGGCGCGCGGCTGGCCCGGCTGACCTTCGCAACCGGCCTGCTGCTCACCGACGGTGAGGCCCTCCTCCTGGACGCGGCGGGCGAGGTGGAGGGCTGGCTGCCCTACCGGCAGCACCTGGCCCTGGTCACCGGCGGGCGGCGGCACGTCATGATGGGCGCGAGCCAGCTCGACCGGTACGGCAACCAGAACATCTCGTGCATCGGCGACTGGCGGCGTCCCGCACGGCAACTGCTGGGGGTGCGGGGCGCGCCCGTCAACACGCTCAACAACCCGACCAGCTACTGGGTGCCTCGGCACTCGCCCCGCGTCTTCGTCGAACGCGTCGACATGGTGTGCGGCGTCGGCCACGACAGGGCGGCCGCCGCCGGCCCGTCCGCCACCCGGTTCCACGACGTCCGGCGGGTCGTCAGCGACCTCGGCGTCTTCGACTTCGAGACCGCCGAACGCACCATGCGCGTCCGCTCCCTGCACCCCGGGGTGAGCCCGGCCGCGCTCCAGGAGGCCACCGGCTTCCCGCTGCCGGTCCCCGCGCACCCGCCGCGCACCCGCGCGCCCGGCGCCGAGGAGCTGCGGCTGATCCGTACCGTCCTCGACCCCGAGGGGCTGCGGGAGCGGGAGGTGCGGGCCTGATGGAGACCGCGCTGACCCGGCTCATCGGGGTCCGCCACCCCCTTGTGCAGACCGGCATGGGCTGGGTCGCCGGTCCCCGACTGGTGTCGGCGACGGCGAACGCCGGCGCGCTCGGTATCCTCGCCTCGGCCACCATGAGCCCGCAGCGGCTGCGCCGGGCGGTGCGGGAGGTACGGGAGCGCACCGAGGGGGCGCCGTTCGGGGTCAACCTGCGGGCGGACGCGGGGGACGCCGCGGAAAGGGTGCGCATCATCGTCGAGGAGGACGTCCGCGTCGCCTCCTTCGCGCTGGCCCCCACCCGTGAGCTCATCGGCCGCCTCAAGGACGCGGGGGTGGTCGTCATCCCCTCCGTCGGCGCGCGGCGGCACGCCGAGAAGGTCGCCGCCTGGGGCGCGGACGCCGTGATGGTGCAGGGCGCCGAGGGCGGCGGCCACACGGGGAACGTCGCCACCACGGTGCTGCTGCCCCAGGTCGTGGACGCCGTCGGCATCCCCGTGATCGCGGCGGGCGGCTTCTTCGACGGCCGCGGCCTGGCGGCCGCCCTCGCGTACGGCGCGGCGGGCGTCGGTATGGGCACCCGCTTCCTGCTCACCTCCGACAGCCCGGTGCCCGACGCCGTCAAGGCCCGCTACCTGGCCGCGTCCGTGCGGGACGTCGTCGTCACCGACCGCGTCGACGGGCTGCCGCACCGCATGCTCCGCACCGACCTGGTGGCCGCCCTGGAGCGCTCGGGGAAGGCGGCCGCCCTGCTACGGGCCCTGCGGCACGCGGCGGCCTTCCGCCGCGTCTCGGGGATGGGCCCGCGCGCCATGGTCCGCGACGGACTGGCGATGCGGCACGGCAGAAAGCTGACCTGGAGTCAGACCCTGCTCGCCGCCAGCACGCCGATGATGCTGAAGTCCGCGATGGTCGACGGCCGCCCGGACCTGGGGGTGATGGCCGCCGGGCAGGTCGCGGGCGTGATCGGCGACCTGCCCTCCTGCGCGGAACTCGTCGCACGCGTCATGGCCGACGCCGAGGACGCCCTCGCCCGGCTGGCCTCCCTCGCCACGCCCGCCTGAGGGCCCGTGGCGGGCCCCCACGCGGCCGCCCGGTCACGCCGCGGCAAAAGCGGTACCCGCGGACCGCTGACGCCCCCTCGCGGCGACACGTGCCTCCGGCGTGCAGGCCCCCGTGCCGTGTCCGGCCGCCGACGACGACGCCCGGCCCTATCGCGGCTGTAGCCGCATGCCGCAGCCGACTCCGCGACGGCGGCAATGCCCCGGGCACTGTGGGCGCCCGCCGAACTTGCGCAAGAGCTCGTCCTCGCCGCCAAGGGCCTCGCCGAGCAGACCCAGCCGATCCCGGCGATGCTCCCGCCGCGGCTGCCGGCCTATGAGGTCACCGATGCCCACGGCCCGGGGCCCAGACGCACCGCGAGCGCTGCCAAGGCCGAGGGAGGCTCGCTGCGACGGGCACGCCACCCCTCATGGCCCGGCCGAGCGGAGCGGCCCGGCACACGGACCGGCGAAGGCGCCATGTCTCCTGCTCGTCCCCGCCGGCGGCGCCACCCGGGCGAACGGGCCCGGCGGCGCTCACCCCACCGGTCGAGCCGCCCCCGGGGAGCGGCGCGCCGCCTTGATCACGTGCGTCACGGCTGTTGCCATGACGCACTATGGCGACGACGCATGAGCTGACGTCACCGGATGCCCGGCCCCGCGCGCGCCACGCCGCACCGCCGCGCAGCCGCCCGCACTCCGAGGTCCATCTGCTCGCCTCCCTGGCGGCGCTCTTCACCGTGGTCCAGCTCCTCCTGGTCGTCGCGCCCGGCATGGGCCTCGGCTGGGACGAGTCGGTCTACGTCAGCCAGGTCTCCCCGGACATCCCCTCGGCGTTCTTCAGCGCGCCCCGCTCCCGGGGCGTGCCGGTTCTCGTCGCGCCGATCGCGCTGCTGACCGCGTCGACCCTCGCGCTCCGGATCTATCTGGCGGTCCTGTCGGGCGCGGCCCTGTTCCTGGCCCTGTGGCTGTGGCGGCCGCTGCTCGGCACCCGGGTGGTGGCGCTGGCCGGGCTGCTCTTCACCGGGCTGTGGGTGACCCTGCTGTACGGCCCCCAGGCGATGCCCAACCTCTGGGTCGCGCTGGTGGCCCTGATCGCGGTGGGCTGCTACCTGCACGCGGCGGCGCCGGGCCACACCGGCCGGGGCGCGCTCGCCGGGCTGGCGGCGGCGTTCGCCGCGCTGACCCTGCTGCGCCCGCACGACGCCGCCTGGCTGGCCCTGCCCCTGGGCGTCGCCGCGCTCTTCGTGCGTGGCCGGCGCCGCCCGGTGCTGCTCGCGGCCATCGCGGCCGGGGTGCTGCTGGGCGGCGCCCAGTGGGTGGTCGAGGCGTTCACCAGCTACGGCGGCATCCTGGCCCGGATGGACCGCGCGAACGCCATCGAGGGCGGCCTCGGCTGGCACCTGGCGTTCGCCGACCAGCTCAGCACCCTGGACGCGTCGCACACACTGTGCCGCCCCTGCGACGCCGTCTGGCAGCACAAGGGTGACGCCGTATGGTGGTTCGCCCTGCCCGCCCTGGTGGCGGCCGGGGTCGCCCTCGCGCCGCGGCGTGAGGGGCAGGCCCCCGGGGCGCGGTTCCTGCCGGCGGTGTGCGGCCTGTCCCTTGCGCTGCCCTATCTGGTGCTCATCGACTACGCCGCACCGCGCTTCCTGCTCCCCGCGTACGCCCTGCTCGCCCTGCCCGCGGCCCAGTGCCTCCTCCTGCTCCCCGCGCGGGTACGGCCGGCGCTGCGCCCGGCCGTCACCGGCGCCGTGGTCGCCGTCGTGCTCGCGCAGCTCGTCACCCAGCAGATCGTGCTCCACCGCGCGGTGCGCAGCTCGACCATCGGCAACGAGGACTACGCCCGCATGGCCGCGGAACTGAACCGGCTGGGGGTGCGCCCGCCGTGCCTGGTGACCGGGCCGATGGCGACGCCCGTCGGCTACCAGGCGCGCTGCGCCTCCGGCCAGACCGCGGGGAACAACGAGAACCTGACCCCGGCCGGCATCCTGCGCCTGGCCCGCACCCAGCCCGTCGCCGTCCTCACCCCGCGGGGCGGGCAGCCGCCCGCGTACGCGCGTGACTGGCCCTCCCGCCCGCTGCCGGACCTGAACTACCACCAGGGCTACCGCGTCCACCTCTCGCCCAGGTGACGGCCACAATGGACGGGTGATCCCGGACGTCCGCCTGCCCTCCCCGCTGGTCGAGCTGCGCGACGACGAACGGCTGGCCGGGCGCGGCGTCCGGATGCTCGTCAAGCGGGACGACCTGATCCACCCCGACCTGCCGGGCAACAAGTGGCGCAAGCTCCACCTGAACCTGCGGGCCGCCCTCGACGGCGGCCACCGCCGCCTGCTGACCTTCGGCGGCGCCTACTCCAACCACTTGCGCGCCACCGCCGCCGCGGGCCGGCTGCTCGGCATCGCCACCACGGGCGTCGTCCGCGGCGACGAGCTGGCCGGACGCCCGCTCAACCCCTCCCTCGCGCGGGCCGCCGCCGACGGCATGCGGCTGCACTTCGTCGACCGGGGCACCTACCGCCGCAAGGACGAACCGGAGGTCCTGGCGGCCCTCCTGGACCGTCTGGGGCCCGCCTACGTCGTCCCCGAGGGCGGCAGCAACGCGCTCGCCGCACGGGGCTGCGTGGCGCTCGGCGAGGAGCTGCGCGGCAGGGCGGACGTCGTGGGCGTGGCCTGCGGGACGGGCGGCACCCTGGCGGGCCTGGCGGCCGGAGTGGATCCGGGGCAGCGGGTCATCGGGTTCCCGGTCCTCAAGGGCGGCGGTTTCCTGGCCGGGGAGATCCGCCGGCTCCAGGAGGCGGCCTTCGGCGGGCCGCGCGGGTCCTGGCTGCTGGACGAACGCTTCCACCACGGCGGCTACGCCCGTACCTCGCCCGAGCTGGATGCGTTCGCGGCGGACTTCGGCACGCGGCACGGCTTCGTCCCGGACTCCGTCTACGTCGCGAAGATGCTCCACGGCCTGTTCTCGCTGGCGCAGGAAGGTGCCTTCGCGCCCGGGACGACGGTCGCGGCCGTCGTGACCGGGCGGCCGACCGGTTAGCCTTGCTGGCATGATCCGAGCCGCGACACCTGCCGACGTCACGGAGATCCACGCGATGATCCGCGAACTCGCGGAGTACGAGCGGGAGCCGGACAGCGCGCGGGCCACCACGCAGCAGCTCCACGACGCGCTCTTCGGCCCGGATCCGGCCGTCTTCGCGCTCCTGGCCGAGGACGACGCCCTGGGCGCGCCCGTGGGCTTCGCGCTGTGGTTCCGGAACTTCTCCACCTGGACCGGGACCCACGGCGTCTACCTGGAGGACCTGTACGTGCGCCCCGCTGCGCGCGGCGGCGGCCACGGCAAGGCCCTGCTCGCCGGACTCGCCGCCATATGCGTGGAACGGGGCTACGAACGTTTCGAATGGTCCGTGCTGGACTGGAACGAGCCGTCCCTCGCCTTCTACCGTGCGATGGGCGCCCGTCCCCAGGACGAATGGACGGTGCAACGACTGACCGGCGACCCCCTTCGCGCCCTCGCTGAGCAGGCACGTGTCAACAAAGCGACATCTCTTTCGATTTGACACCGCAGACCACTAGCGACGTTGCGTGCTCGTGCGCCTACTATGGGTGACAGCCATGGGGTGCCGGGTCAGGGCTCATTCATGGCGGCGACCGTGCTCCGTCCGGGCGACACCGGGGTACGGATCGCGATAGCGTCGCTGGCGAACCGAATCAGATCCAGTGCAATGCCGATGTGGGCAGTGCGTGTGCCACCTTGGAGGTGAGGGTGTCCCAGATCGCAGGCGAGCCCGGGTCGAAGGACTTCGTCGAGGTCCGGCTGCCCGCGGCGGGGGCCTACCTGTCGGTGCTGCGTACGGCGACGGCAGGACTTGCGGCCCGCTTGGACTTCACCCTCGACGAGATCGAAGACCTGCGCATCGCCGTGGACGAGGCGTGCGCCATCCTGCTCCAGCAGGCCGTCCCGGGGTCCGTGCTGAGCTGCGTCTTCCGCCTGGTCGGGGACGCCCTGTGGGTGACCGTGTCGGCGCCCACCACTGACGGCCGCGCCCCGGAGCGCGACACCTTCGCCTGGACCGTGCTGTCCGCGCTGGCCGGCGAGGTGGACTCCAGCGTGGCCGACGACAAGACCGTGAGCATCGCCCTGCACAAGAAGCGCGGTGCCGGACCGGGACAGCTGTAACGGGGGAATCGCCGTGAACGATCTGGAAGGCAGCACGCCGGGGGTGCGGGGCCGCCCCGTACCCGCCCCTGCGGCGCGGCGCCAGGAGGCGCGGCCGCATCCCGGTACCGGGCCCGTGTCCGGCCCCGGGAGCAGTGACGCGGCCGGGCAGACGGATCAGGCGGATCGGGCGGATCGCATGGCGCAGGAGCAGCAGGAGCAGGACCACGGGCAGGTGCAGCACGGGCACCACGAGACCCACGACCGGGCCGGGGCCCGGGCGCTCTTCGTGGAGCTCAGCAAGCTCCCCCCGGGCTCCCCGGAGCGCGCCGAGCTGCGCAACCGGCTGGTCCGCATGCACCTGCCGCTGGTCGAGCACCTCGCCCGGCGCTTCCGCAACCGGGGCGAGCCGCTCGACGACCTCACCCAGGTCGCCACGATCGGGCTGATCAAGTCCGTGGACCGCTTCGACGTGGACCGCGGGGTGGAGTTCTCCACCTACGCGACCCCCACCGTCGTCGGCGAGATCAAGCGGCACTTCCGCGACAAGGGCTGGGCGGTCCGTGTCCCGCGCCGTCTGCAGGAGCTGCGGCTCGCCCTCACGACGGCGACCGGCGAGCTCTCGCAGCAGCACGGGCGGGCCCCGACGGTGCACGAGCTGGCCGAGCACCTGAAGATCACGGAGGAGGAGGTCCTGGAGGGCCTCGAATCCGCCAACGCCTACAGCACGCTCTCCCTGGACGTGCCCGACACCGACGACGAGTCGCCGGCCGTCGCCGACACCCTCGGCGCCGAGGACGACGCGCTGGAGGGCGTGGAGTACCGGGAGTCGCTCAAGCCGCTGCTGGAGCAGCTGCCGCCGCGCGAGAAGAAGATCCTGCTGCTGCGCTTCTTCGGGAACATGACCCAGTCGCAGATCGCCCAGGAGGTCGGCATCTCCCAGATGCACGTCTCCCGGCTGCTGGCCCGGACGCTGGCCCAGCTGCGCGACAAGCTCCTGGTCGAGGAGTGACGGTACGGCGGAGGTGACGGCGGCGCCCCCGGGCGCCGCGGCTCACTGCTCGGCCGTACGCCCGATCCCGAGGGCGTCGGTGGCCGCGGGGTGAACGAGGAGCACCAGCTCGGCGACGGCGGCCACTCCCAGCGCGGCACCGGCGGCGATCATGACGCCACCCGCCTGCACCATGCTCCAGGCGACGGGGAGCGCGACGAGCTGGATGATCAGCGCGGGGCCGCGGCTCCAGCGGCGCGCGTGCCAGAGCCCGAACGCGGCCGCCAGCGGCATGGCCGCCAGGGCGAGGACGGTCACGCCTCCGGCCTCCGCCTGGCGCGGGCTGTCGGGGTCGCCGAGGATCCCCAGGGCCAGCATCGCGATCCCCCAGGCCGCCAGGGCGGCGCCTTCCAGTGCCGCGACCGCGGCCGCCGCCGCGAGGCGGCGCGTACGGCCCGGCTGCGCGGGCTTCTCGTTGCCACTCACCCCAGCAGGGTAGCCGCCGCGTCCTGGCCACCAGGGGTGCGGCCCGGTACCGCCCGGTAGGTACCCTGGCGGGCATGCGCGCCCTTCTCGTGGTCAACCCAGCCGCCACCACCACCAGCGCCCGGACGCGTGACGTACTCGCGCACGCGCTCGCCAGCGACCTGAAGCTGGAGGTCGCCGCGACCGAGTACCGCGGCCACGCCCGCGACCTCGCGCGGCAGGCCGCGGAGGGCGGGGAGATCGAGCTGGTCGTCGCCCTGGGCGGGGACGGCACGGTCAACGAGGTGGTCAACGGTCTGCTGCACAACGGCCCCGACCCCGACGGCCTGCCGAAGCTCGCGGTGGTGCCCGGCGGGTCCACGAACGTGTTCGCGCGCGCCCTGGGGCTGCCCAACGACGCCGTGGAGGCGACCGGCGCGCTGCTGGACGCGCTGCGCGAGCGCAGTTCCCGCACGGTCGGCCTGGGCCTGGTGAGCGGAACCCCGGGCACGGAGGACGAGGGGGTGCCGGCACGCTGGTTCACCTTCTGCGCCGGGCTGGGATTCGACGCGGGTGTGGTGGGACGGGTGGAGCAGCAGCGCGAGCACGGCAAGCGCTCCACCCACGCGCTCTACATACGCCAGGTCGTGCGCCAGTTCCTCACCGAGCCGAACCGGCGCGCCGGCGCGATCACCCTGGACCGGCCGGGCGAGGACCCGGTGACCGACCTCGTGCTCGCCCTGGTGTGCAACACCGCGCCGTGGACCTACCTGGGCAACCGCCCGATCTACGCCTCGCCGCGCGCGTCCTTCGACACCGCCCTCGACGTGCTGGGACTCTCCCGGCTGACCAGCGCGGCGGTCACCCGCTACGCCACCCAGCTGCTCCGTTCGACCCCGGAGCGCGGGCCGCAGGGCAAGCACGCGACCTCCCTGCACGATCTGACGGACTTCACCTTGCATTCGCAGGCGCCACTGCCGTTCCAGGTGGACGGAGACCACCTGGGACTGCGAATGAGCGCAACCTTCACAGGCGTACGCCGTGCACTGCGTGTGATTGTGTAAGCAGAAGGACATAAAGTCCTTTCACTCGAACGTTTAGGCTGCCCTGCACCCCATGGAAGTACGGCTGTGACGGAGCCGACACCGAGGATTCAAAAAAAACTTTTCGGAAGGGGTTGTATCCGCAGCCCAGGTTTGCGAGGCTCTTCCTGGCGATCGGGACAGCCGCTCATCGGGCGTCCTCGGCAGCCGGAATCCTCACCACACCCCCGCGGGACCGCACCAGGAGACTGGGCGATGTCCCGTGTCGTGTCTGAGGATTCGTGAAAGCGTTCACATTCACAAGCAACTTACATGCAACACAAGGAGATGGAGCAGCCATGGACTGGCGTCACAACGCCGTTTGCCGCGAGGAAGACCCCGAGCTCTTCTTCCCCATCGGCAACACCGGTCCTGCGCTGCTGCAGATCGAGGAAGCCAAGGCCGTCTGCCGCCGCTGCCCCGTGATGGAGCAGTGCCTGCAGTGGGCGCTGGAGACCGGCCAGGACGCCGGCGTGTGGGGTGGCCTCAGCGAGGACGAGCGTCGCGCAATGAAGCGCCGCGCCGCCCGCAACCGCGCCCGCAACGCCAGCGCCTGACGCACTCGCTTACCCCCGAGCCGCAGCGCGCAGCACCTCCGAACCGCGCAGCATCGCGACGCGAAGAGCCCCGGCCGCTCCCCGAGCAGCCGGGGCTTCGGCGTTCCCGGAGCCCGGTCCTGCGAGGTCCCCGCCCCGCCGGACTCGCAGGACCGCGACGGGTTTCAGCCCTCCAGCGGCAGTTCCAGGACGACCTTCGTCCCGCGCTCCTCGGCCGGGACCATGTCGAAGCTTCCGCCCAACTCCCCCACCACCAGGGTCCGTACGATCTGCAGCCCGAGGTTGCCGGCCCGCTGCGGGTCGAACTCCGCGGGCAGGCCGCGCCCGTCGTCCCGTACCGCGATGCCCAGCTTCTGCCCGTGCCGCTCGGCGGCCACCTCGACGGTGCCCTGCTCGCCCGGCCCGAACCCGTGCTCCAGGGCGTTCTGCAGCAGTTCGGTGAGGACCATCGACAGCGGGGTGGCCACCTCGGCCGTCAGGATGCCGAACCGCCCGCTGCGGCGCGCGGTGACCCTGCCCGGGGAGATCTCGGCGACCATCGCCAGCACGCGGTCGGCGATCTCGTCGAACTCCACGCACTCGTCGAGGTTCTGCGACAGCGTCTCGTGCACGATCGCGATCGAGCCGACCCGCCGCACCGCCTCCTCCAGCGCCTCCCGGCCCTTGTCGGAGTCCATCCGCCGGGCCTGCAGCCGCAGCAGCGCCGCGACCGTCTGCAGGTTGTTCTTCACCCGGTGGTGGATCTCCCGGATGGTGGCGTCCTTGGTCATCAGCTCGCGCTCCCGGCGGCGCAGCTCGGTCACGTCCCGCAGCAGCACCAGGGAGCCGTTGTGCGTGCCCTTGGGGCTCAGCGGGATCGCCCTCAACTGGATGACGCCGCCGTTGCCCTCGATCTCGGTCTCCCGCGGCGCCTTGCCGCCGGCGACGGTCACCAGCGCCTCGTGGCTCTTGGTCCGCGAAGGGGCCAGTTCGGCGGAGACCGAGCCCAGGTGGTGGCCGACGAGGTCGGCGGCCAGGCCGAGCCGGTGGTAGGCGGAGAGCGCGTTGGGGCTGGCGTACTGGACGACGCCTTCGGCGTCGAGCCGGATCAGGCCGTCGCCGACCCGCGGCGAGGCGTCCATGTCGACCTGCTCGGAGGGGAACGGGAAGCTGCCCGCCGCGATCATCTGCGCCAGGTCGGACGCGCTCTGCAGGTAGGTGAGCTCCAGGCGGCTGGGGGTCCGCACGGTGAGCAGGTTGGTGTTGCGGGCGATGACCCCGAGGACCCGGCCCGCTCGGCGCACCGGGATGGACTCGACCCGGACCGGGACCTCCTCGCGCCACTCCGGGTCACCCTCCCGGACGATCCGGCCCTCGTCGAGTGCGGCGTCCAGCATCGGGCGGCGGCCGCGCGGCACCAGGTGGCCGACCATGTCGTCCTGGTACGAGGTCGGGCCGGTGTTCGGCCGCATCTGGGCGACGGAGACGTAGCGGGTCCCGTCACTGGTCGGGACCCACAGCACGAGGTCCGCGAAGGAGAGGTCGGAGAGCAGTTGCCACTCCGATACCAGCAGGTGGAGCCACTCGAGATCGGAATCGTCGAGGTCCGTGTGCTGGCGTACGAGATCGTTCATGGAGGGCACGCAAATGAGCGTATCCCGCGCTCATGGAAGGCGCCGTCATCCAGTCCCCACAAAGGTCTCCGACGACCTATGATCTGACTGCGTCACCTTGTGGACAGGCGTTAGTGGTCTAGTCCAGAATTGACGTACAACCGAACTTCCATCCTTCCCGCACAGAAGGGTGGAGCGAGGCCCCGGCGCTCTCTGCCCTGACTGCGCCAGGCCTCATGGTCGGCCCTGACGGGCCGCGGGAACCGCACATCCCGCGTGCCACGGGCCGACGGCAGCTCCGGGCTGCGGTGCTGGGCGGGTTGAGGGTCCCGTCCCGGCGCCGCGGCCCGAAGTGGTGTCAGGGCCCTTTCCGGCCCGCCTTCCGGCTCAGCGCGTCTCGGTCACCTTCGCCAGCGCGCGCGGCGCATCGGGGTCCTGCCCGCGGGCGATGGTGATCTCGTAGGCCAGCATCTGCAGCGGGAGGATCTCCAGGACCGGCTGCACCTCCTCGGCGACGCCCTCGGTGGGGAGGACGAAGCCTGCGGAGGCGGCGTCTACCGACGCCTGGTTGCCGATGACCATCAGATCGGCCCCACGGCCGCGGAGCCGGTCCAGCACCGGCTGGAGCGCCTCGCCGCCCTTGCCCTCGGTGACGATCGCGATGACCGGGGAGACGTTGTCGACCATGGCCAGCGGGCCGTGCAGCAGGTCGGCGCCGGAGAAGGACAGGGCCGGGATGTAACTGGTCTCCATCAGCTTCAGCGCGGCCTCCTTCGCGGTCGGGTAGCCGTAGCCGCGCGAGGTGAGCACCAGGCGCTCGGCGAAGCGGTAGCGCGCGGCGAGCGCCCTGACCTCGTCCTGGCGGGCGAGGATCTGCTCCGCGAGTTCCGGCAGGACCTTTGCGGCGTTGCCGTCGCCGCCCCGCAGCCCCTCGACGAACAGGTAGAGCGCGAGCAGCTCGGCGGTGTACGTCTTGGTCGCCGGCAGCGCCTTCTCCGGGCCGGCCAGGACGTCGATGTGGAACTCGGAGACCTCGGCCAGCGGCGAGTCGGCGTTGTTGGTGACCGCCAGGGTGATCGCGCCGGCCTCGCGGGCGGCCCGGGTCGAGGCCACCAGGTCCGGTGAGCCGCCGGACTGGCTGACCGTGACGACCAGGCAGTCCGTCAGGTCCGGGCGCGCGCCGTAGGCGGTGGTGGTCGACATCGAGGTCAGCCCCGCGGGCTTGCCGAGGACCACCTCCACCAGGTACTTGGCGTACAGGGCCGCGTTGTCGGAGGTGCCGCGCGCGGTGAGCAGGACGAAGCGCGGTCCGCGCGCGGCGATCCGCTCGGCGGTCCGCCGGATCCGGGGGGCGCCCTCCTCGAGGATGCGGCGCAGCACCGCGGGCTGCTCGGCCATCTCGCCGGACATGATCCGGCCGGGCATCGGCTGCTGCTCGGCCGGCGGCGGGGCGGACATTCTCGGGGCCTCCAGGTGGATCCGGAACGGATGTGCCGCGGCGGACCTCAGTCGCCGGCCTCCTTGCCAGCGATGACCTCCGCGGCCGCCCGCCCGCACACGCGGGCGGCGCCGTGGGTCGCGATGTGCAGCGCGCCGGACGGTGCCGCCTGGGGAACGCCCATCTCCACCACCACCGTGTCCGGACGGGCGGCGAGCAGCGCGCCCAGCGCCTCGGCCATCCAGGGGTGACGGTGCACGTCACGCACCACTGCGACGATCCTACGAGTCCCCGCCGACCGCAGCACGTGTGCGGTCAGCGCGTCACCTTCGCGAAAGCTCCCGGTCACGGTGCCCGGGAAGATCCGGTCGAGCTCGGCGGCGACGCCCCACGGGGTCTCGTCACCGACGGCGATGTTGGCGACCGGGGTGAAGGCGGCGACGTACGGCGCCTCGGCGACCGGCAGGTACGCGTCGGTACGGGTCACGCGCAGGGCGCGGCGGGCCGCGACCAGGCCGATCCCGGGGTCCGGTGCCGCGAGCGCCGGCGCCGCGGAGCGCTCGGCGGCCCAGGCGGCCAGGCTCCGCACCCGTCCGGCGGCGTCGGCGAGCCGCTCCCGGGTCAAGTCGCCGTCGCGCACGGCGGCGACGATGGCGTCGCGCAGGGCGACCACCGTCTCCTCCTCGGCGAGGCCGCCGCCCACGCAGATGGCGTCGGCGCCGGCGGCGAGCGCCAGGACGGTGCCGCGCTCGATGCCGTACGCGTCGGCGATGGCGCGCATCTCGATGCCGTCGGTGACGATCAGGCCGTCGTAGCCCAGTTCGTCGCGGAGCAGTCCGGTGAGCACGGCGGGGCTGAGGGTGGCCGGGCGGTCCGGGTCGAGGGCGGGCACGAGGATGTGCGCGCTCATCACGGCCTTGCTGCCGGCGGCCAGGGCGGCCCGGAACGGGGCGAGTTCACGGGCGTGCAGGGTGTCCGGGTCGACGTCCACCCGGGGCAGGGCGTGGTGGGAGTCGACGGAGGTGTCGCCGTGACCGGGGAAGTGCTTGGTGCAGGCGGCGACCCCGGCGGACTGCAGGCCCTCGACGTACGCGCCGGTGTGGCGGGCGACCAGCAGCGGATCGGAGCCGAAGGAGCGCACGCCGATGACCGGGTTGCGGGGGTCGGAGTTGACGTCCGCGGACGGCGCCCAGTTGAGGTTGACCCCGCACTCGGCCAGCCGGCGGCCGAGTGCGGCGGCGACGTCGCGGGTCAGGGCGGTGTCGTCGACGGCGCCGAGGGCGAGGTTGCCGGGGAAGGAGGAACCGCTGCGGGCCTCCAGCCGGGTCACGTCACCGCCCTCCTCGTCGGCGGCGATCAGGACGTCGGGCCGTACCGCGCGCAGCTGCGCGGTGAGCGCGGCCAGTTGCCCGGGCGACTCGATGTTGCGGGCGAACAGGGCGACGGAGCCCAGTCCCTCGGCGAGCCTGCGCAGCAGCCACTCGGGTGCGGTGGTGCCGTGGAAGCCCGGCTGCAGGACGGTGAGGGCGTCGCGGACGAGGTCGCCCGGGTCCGCGGTGCCGTCGTGGATCTGGCTCAAGGTCTCGGTCATCCCTTCACCGCCCCGGCGGTCAGTCCGGCGGCGACCCTGCGCTGCACGATCAGGAAGAAGATCACCACGGGCACGCCCATCATGGTCGAACCGGCCATCATCGGCGCGTAGTCCGTGCCCCGCGAGGTGACGAAGTTGCCGAGCCACACCGTCGCCGTCTGGTGCTCCTGGCTCATGATGAGCATCGCGTACAGGTACTCGTTCCAGGCCTGGATCAACGCGTAGATGGAGGTGGCGACGAGGCCCGGGGCGAGCAGCGGCAGGATGATCCGGAAGAACGCGCCCATGCGTGTGCAGCCGTCGACCATCGCCGACTCCTCCAGCTCCTTGGGGATGTTGACGATGAATCCGCGCAGCGTCCACACCGTGAAGGGGAGCACGAAGGTCAGGTACGTGATGACGAGTCCGGAGAGCTTGTCGATCTGGTCGATCTGGTTGAGCAGCAGGAAGACCGGGATGATCATCGCCACCAGCGGCACCATCTGCACGGCGAGGATCGCGACGATCACCGCCTTGCGGCCGCGGAAGACGAAGCGGGAGATGGCCAGCGCCGCCAGCAGCCCGATGACCAGGCCGAGGCCGACGGTGGAGCCGGCGACGATCAGGCTGCGGCCGACCGATCCCCAGAAGTCGCCGACGTCGAGGGCGTCGGAGAAGTTCTGGAAGGACAGGCTGGTCGGGAAGAGCTTGGGGTCGGGGTCGATGGCGTCCTTGGCGGGCTTGAACGCCGTGTTGAGCATCCAGTAGACCGGGAAGCCGGAGACCACCACGACCAGCAGGCCGAGCAGGTTGTAGACCGTCCGCCCCTTGCGCCGGGGCCGCCGGGCGGCGCGCGCCGCCGGAGCGGCGGCCGGCACCCTCTCGGCGGGAGCCGTGTCGAGCATGGCCGTCACTCCACCTCTCCGATCTTCAGCATCTGGCGCATGTAGACGGCCATCACCCCGAGGAGGAGCAGCACGGTGATGACGGCGATGGCCGCGCCCGCGTCGTAGTCGTTGGCGACGAAGGCCTGGTCGTAGGAGTAGGTGGTGAGGACCTGGTACGCGGGCTCGGGGTGGCCGTCGCGCATGAGGAAGACCTGCGGGAAGACGCCCATGTCCCAGATGACCGACAGCGTCGTCAGCATGACGATGATCGGCTTGAGCACCGGCAGGGTGACGTGCCGGAAGACCTTGACCGGCCCGGCGCCGTCCATGCGGGCGGCCTCCTCCAGTTCCTTGGGCACCTGGGTGAGGCCGGCGTGCAGGGTGATGGCGACGAAGGGGATGGCGCCCCACACCACCATGAGGGTGATGACCAGGAAGCCCTGCTTGGTGTCGGTGAACCAGTTGTGGCCGCTGAGGTCCACCCCCGGCAGCCGGCTGAGCAGCCAGTTGAGGACGCCGTAGTCGCTGTCGAACATCCACTTGAAGATGGTGATGGCGACGACCACGGGCATCGCCCAGCTCGCCACCAGCACGATGTTGATCAGCGCCTTGACCCAGGGCGAGACCCGCTGCATCAGCAGGGCCACCCCCATGCCGACGACGAGCGTGAGCAGCACCGCCGCGAGGGTGAAGAGCAGCGTGCGCAGGACGACGCCCCAGAAGACCGAGTCCCCCAGGACGTGGGTGTAGTTGGCGACTCCCTGCCAGTCGCCGGGCAGCCCCTGCCAGAGCTCGGCCTGCCCGTACTGCTTGAACGAGAGGGTGACCAGCCGGACCAGCGGGTAGCCGAGGACCAGCAGCAGGACGCCGATGGTCGGCGCGAGCAGCGTCCACGGGAGCGCGGCTCCGCCGAAGCGGCGTGGCCTGCGGCCCGGTCCCGCCGGCCGCGGGCGCGGCACGTTGTCCAACGGTGTGTCAACGGCACTCATCATGTGCTCCTCGGCTGCTCCAGTCCCTGGCGTCGCGCCGGGGCCGGCCGCCCCGGGGCGGCCGGCCGGCGTCGATCACCGTGTTGCCCGTGTGCCGGTCAGCCGGCGTTGATCACCGCGTTGATCTGCTCGTCCGCGGACTTGGTCGCGTCCTCGATGGAGGCCTTGCCGACCGCGATGTCGTTGAGCATGTTCTGCAGGATCTGCTTCTTCTCGACCTGCAGCCAGCCCGGGGCGGTCGGGACGAACCAGGTGTTCTCGTTGGCCCGGGCGGATGCGGCCGTCGCCGGGTCGTCCTTCAGCGGGGCGAGCAGCGACTTGGCGTTGGGCAGGTTGCCCTTGGAGATGAGGACCTTCTGGGCGGCGCTGTTCGTGAAGCCGTTGATCCAGTCGGCGGCGAGGTCCTGCGCGGCGGACTTGGCCGGGATGACCAGGTCGGAGCCGCCGATGAAGTTCGGCAGCAGTTCGCCGTTGGGGCCGGGCAGCGCGAAGGTCTCCAGGTTGTCCTTCAGCTTGCCGGTCTTGTCGGTCTTCGGGTCGGCGGCGGCGCCGCCCTCCCAGCTGGCGCCGTAGATGAGCGCGGACTTGCCCTGGCCGTAGACGATGTAACGGTCGGACTCGTCCTTGTTCTTGTCGCCGTGGAAGTACGCGTCGAGGACGCCCTTCCAGGTCTTCAGGCCCTCGATGGACTTGGGGTCGGAGAGGGTGGCGGTCCACTTGCCGCCGTCCTCCTTGGCGACGTCGCCGCCGGCGTCCTTGACGAAGGCCAGCGCGGTGTACCAGTCGCGGCTGGGCTGGTACCAGGCGGAGAACTTGTCGCCGTTCTTCTTCTGGATCTTGTCGAGCGCGTCGGTCAGCTCGGCCCAGGTGGTGGGGGCCTTGGTGACGCCGGCCGCCTTGGCGACGTCCTTGCGCCAGGTGCCGACACGGGCACCGGCGTAGTAAGGCACGCCGTAGGTCTTGCCGTTGTACGTCACGGAGCCCTCGAGGGCGTCCAGCCAGTCGCCGGAGTTCTCGAACTTGCTCTTGTCGATGGGCGCGAACGCGCCCTTGACCAGGTAGCCGAGGGTCTCGGTGTTGCCCATCTCGACCACGTCGGGCACCTTCTTGGTGGCGAGGACGGCGTCGAGCTTCTGGTTCTTGGCGGTCCACTCGTAGTACTCGTGGTGGATCTTCACGCCCTTGTGCTCGGCCGTGAAGGCGTCGTCCGCCTGCTTGACCAGCTCGGGCCAGTTCTTCTGTGCGTCGACCGTCAGCCAGACGGTGATCTCCTTCGGCGCCGAGGCCTTGTCGGAGCCCTTGTCGTCCGAACCGCAGGCCGCAACGCCGGCGACCATGACGGCGACACCGATCGCCGCGATCAGCTTGCGCTTCACAACACCCTCCCCAGGGCAGTGAGTACCAAGTGGTGTAGACCAGTGCCCGAAGCTTGGCCTAGACCTTTAGGGGTGTCAAGGGTGTATAAGAGCACCGGACGCGTCCGTTACCGGACCGACATCTGGGCTCGTAACGCGATATGAGCCCGGCCCGTGCCACGATGTGAGCCGCGAATGACGGAGGAGCCGGTGACGGCAGCACGACAGCACTCGGGAGCAGAGGCGATGGAGACGGACGGCGAGGCCGGCACAGCGGTGACGGAGACCGCGGAGGCGCCCGGGGCCGTGGCCGGACGGACCGCGCGGGTACCCAAGTACTACGGACTGAAGCGCCATCTGCTCGAACTGACGCAGACGATGCCCCCCGGCTCCCCGGTGCCCCCCGAGCGCACCCTGGCCGCCGAGTTCGACACCTCGCGCACCACCGTGCGGCAGGCGCTGCAGGAACTGGTGGTCGAGGGCCGCCTGGAGCGCATCCAGGGCAAGGGCACCTTCGTCGCCAAGCCCAAGGTCTCCCAGGCGCTGCAACTGACCTCGTACACCGAGGACATGCGGGCCCAGGGCCTGGAGCCGACCTCACAGCTGCTCGACATCGGCTACATCACCGCAGACGACCGGCTGGCCGAACTGCTGGACATGAAGGCCGGCGGCCGCGTGCTGCGCATCGAGCGCCTGCGCCTGGCGAACGGCGAGCCGATGGCCATCGAGACCACCCACCTGTCGGCCAAGCGCTTCCCCGCGCTGCGCCGCAGCCTGGCGAAGTACACCTCGCTCTACACGGCCCTCGCCGAGGTCTACGACGTCCGGCTCGCCGAGGCGGAGGAGACCATCGAGACCTCGCTCGCCACCCCGCGCGAGGCGGGCCTGCTGGGCACGGACGTCGGGCTGCCGATGCTCCTGCTGTCCCGGCACTCGATCGACACCGGCGGCGAGCCGGTGGAGTGGGTGCGCTCGGTCTACCGCGGTGACCGCTACAAGTTCGTGGCCCGGCTGCAACGTCCGTAACCCCGGTACGGTTCCCCGGCCTTGTAGATCGTTTCCATACCGCAATGCGGGCGGTAGTGACGTGCCGACCGTCCTGACTCTAGATTGCCTGCGCATTACACAGGAGTAAGAGATCAGGACGGAGCCGTAGCAATGTCCGAACCATCCGGAACCTCCGGGCGGCCACCGGTGGTCACCACCACCCGCGTGATCGCCGGTGTCTGCCTCGTCATCCCCTTCGTCGCCATGCTCTGGGTCGGCTCGTACGCGAAGCTGACGCCGGAGTTCATCGGCATCCCGTTCTTCTACTGGTACCAGATGCTGTGGGTGTTCCTGTCCTCCGGACTGACGTACGCCGCGTACGTGCTGGTCCGTCGTGAGGAGCGGGCACGGAAGGAGGCCGCGAAGTGAAGGACGGGGTCAACGGCGTCGCGCTCGGCGTCTTCATCTTCTTCTTCCTGGTCGTGACGGTCCTGGGTTTCCTGGCCGCACGCTGGCGCAGGGCGGAGAACGCGCTGCACCTGGACGAGTGGGGCCTGGGCGGCCGCAGCTTCGGCGGCTGGATCACCTGGTTCCTGCTCGGCGGTGACCTGTACACGGCCTACACGTTCGTGGCGGTGCCGGCGGCGGTGTACGCGGCGGGTGCGTCCGGCTTCTTCGCCGTGCCGTACACGATCCTGGTCTACCCGCTGATCTT
>NZ_JBEXSX010000083.1:0-34941 GCF_040613835.1 Streptomyces sp. NPDC006207
ACGACCCCAAGCCCTTCGTCTGGACGAAAACCGCAGACGAAATCTTCGAACGCCTCGCCGGATATCTGAACCGAATCAACGACTCAGGACACTAGGTCGTGTCGTCAAAATGAGCTCCCCCAGCTCCGCTGGGAGGTGCCCCCAGGTGCGGTGCATCGCAAGGCGGAGAGTCGTCTCGTAGTGGGCTACTCGGACGATTCGACGACTCCCCCGGGCCGAAGGCTGGGGAGTGCCGTGCCTGGGGCACCTCCCAGCGCCGGCTGGGGGAGCGGCGCGGGGTGGGGGCACCCCCGGCCGAAGGTTGGGGGAGGGCATGTGACGACACGGCCGAGTACAACCCCGGCGGCCCCTCGTGGGTCTCCCCACCGCGGCAGCCGGGTCACGTACACGGCGTTCGGGTCGGGCCGGGCGGGCTAGCCTCCCAGCCGCACCCCGCGGTTGAAGCGGAAGAGGTCGCCGGGGTCGAGGGCCGCCTTCAGGCGGGCGAGGCGTTCGGCGTCCGGCGCCGGGTGGCCGGAACCGAACTGGGCGGGGGTGGCCCCCGCCCCGTCGCCGTAGACGAAGGTCAGGCAGCGCCCGGCCGTCCGGTCGGCCACCTCGGCCAGGACGCGGCGCTGCACCGCCCGGACCGGCTCCATCTCCGGCGCTGCCGCCGAGATCACCCGCAGCAGGAACCGCCCGTCGCGGTGGCCGGTCGCGCCCGGTACGGCGGGCGGCCGGGACAGGGCGCCCCCGAGGTGGCGCAGGTCGACGACGGTGCCGGCGGCCGCCGCCAGGACCCGGCGCAGGGCGGCCGCGTCGACGTCGCGCAGCACGGCGTTGTCGGCGGCGTAGGCGTGCGGCCGCGGTGGGTCGCGGTGGATGGCGCCCGACTCGGTGTACGGCACGGGCCGCAGGTCGTCGGTCGTACGCGGCCCGGTCGCGCGCAGCGGCGCCACCAGGCGTTCGCCCTCCGCCGCCGGGCCGTTGAAGGCGATCCGCACCGAGGCGAGGTGCCGTCCCCCGGGCCCGGCCGGGACCAGGGCCACCGAGGACGTCAGCTCCTCGGGCACCTCCCGGGTCCAGCGCAGGTACGCCTCCAGCACCTCCTCCGTCGCCCCGGCCGGGAAGACCAACTGCCCGCCGTACAGCGCCGGCACGGGCAGCAGCCCGATCTCCATCCCCGTGACCACGGCGAGGCCGTGGCCGGAGCCGCGCAGCGCCCACGAGAGTTCCGGCTCGCTCCGGGCGGTGACGTGCCGGGCCCGGCCGTCCGCCGTGACGACGTCGAAGGCCCGTACGTGGTCGCAGGCCCAGCCGTACTGGCGCGCCGTCAGGCCCAGTCCGCCGCCGAGGGTGTAGCCGACCGCGCCCACGTCCGGCGAGGAACCGCTCGGCGGCGCCAGCCCGAAGGGCGCGGCCGCCGCGACGACGTCCGACCAGCGGGCACCCGCCCCGACGTACGCGGTGCCCGCAACCGGATCCACCCGGACCGCGCGCATGCGGCGGGTGCTGATCAGCACACCCCGGTCGGCGGCCACGGACAGGCCGTGCCCGGTGGCCTGGACGGCGACCGGCAGCGCGCGGGCCGCCGCGTGGACCACCGCCGCGCGGACGTCCTCGGCGGTCCGGGCGGCGACGATCAGGTCGGGGCGGTGGAGATAGGCGGTCTGGAAACCGGAGCGCTCGGCGTCGTACCCCGCGTCGTCCGGGGTGATCAGGGTGTCCTCGTGCGTGTTCGTCCACATGGGGACGACGCTAGGAGCGCTTGAGGACACATCCTGTCCCCAGGCTGTGGAAATCTCGGCGCATGACGACGGACCGCCCGACGATGCCCGCCCGGATGCTGCGGCTGCTCTCGCTGCTGCAGAGCCGCCGCACATGGTCCGGCGCCGAGCTCGCCGGCCGTCTCGGCGTGACCGGCCGCACCGTGCGCCGGGACGTCGACCGGCTGCGCGAACTGGGCTACCCCGTGCACGGCACCACGGGCACGGCCGGTGGCTACCGGCTGGCCTCCGGCCGCGACCTGCCGCCCCTGCTGCTGGACGATGACGAGGCGGTGGCGATCGCCGTCGGACTGCGCACGGCCGCCGCGGGCGGTGGTGTGGCGGGCATCGAGGAGACGTCGGTGCGTGCCCTGGCCAAGCTGGAGCAGGTGCTGCCCGCGCGGCTGCGGGCCCGGGTCGCCGCCGTCGGCGCGGCCTCCGTCCGCGTCCCGGTCGGGCAGCCGCTTCCGGAGGCCGATCCGGACGCACTGGCCGTCCTCGCCGCCGCGTGCCGCGACCACGAGGTGGTGACCTTCGACTACCGCGGCCGCGCCGCCGCCGCCCCGGAGCGGCGCCGTGCCGAGCCGCACAGCCTCGCCACCGCGTACGGGCGCTGGTACGTCATCGCCTACGACACCGACCGCGCGGGCTGGCGGGTGTTCCGGCTGGACCGGCTCACCGGCCCCGCCCCCGTCCACCGCCGCTTCACCCCGCGGGACCTGCCCGGCGGCCCGGGTGCCGACCCCGCCGCGTACCTCGCCGCGACGCTGACCGCCGCCCCCTACCGCTTCACGGCCGCGGCCACGGTCGGCGCGCCGGCCGCCGAGGTGCTGGCCCGCCTCCCGGCGCCGCTGCCCGGGCGGGTGACGCCGCTGGACGAGGGCCGCTGCCGGGTGACCTTTGGCGCGGACTCGCCGGACCTGATCACGCACGACCTCGTGGCGCTGGCCGGGCTCCCCGTCGTCCTCGACGAGGACACCCCGGCCGCGCTCCGCGCCCATCTGCGGGACGTCGGGCGCGCGCTCGCGGCGATGTGAGCGGTTGCCGGGGGAGCGGTTGCCGGGGGAGCGGGGAGCTACCCGGCGGCGGTCGTGGGCTGCTCCACGACGTTGCGGCCACCGAGCGGCGCCATCCTGCCCGGGTGCTCGGGCTGCTGGCCCGGCATGAGCCCGGTGCCGGACGCCGGGGCGGAGGTGTGCGCGGAGGTGTGCGCGGAGGTGTGGGCCGAGGCGTGCGCGGAGGTGTGGGCCGAGGCGTGCGCGGGGGCCGCATGGGTGGGAGCCGCGTGGGCGCCCCCGGACTGCTGCGCGGCACCCGGCGCGATCGCCATCGGGGCGGCGGAGGAGGGCACCGCCGCGGTGACCGCACGGCTCGCCTCGGTCTTCGGGTGCTCGTCCTTGTCGGGCGCGTGGCTCACCCCGAAACGGGTCCGCAGATGGTGCCCGGCCGCCTCGTCGAGGCTCACCGGTCGCTGCAGCCGCACCGCCAGCCGGCTCGCCTCACGGCCCAGCGCCGCGAGGTCCTCCCACCGCAGGTGCACGACGAGCGGCAGTTCCGCCTCGCCGTCGGGGAGCGCTTGAAGGCCCTGGAAGGGGACGTTGCTCTGAGCGTTCATCGGCCGGTCCTCACCATTGGCTGCAGTGCGGTACGGCAGGGGATACGCACCCCGGCACCGGAACGTTCAGCCGCGCCCCGCCGCGCCCGCCGCGCGGCGGGGATGATGGGACCGTGCGCACCCTCGGGATCGACCTGGCCGCGAGCCCCCGGACGACCGCGGTCGCGGTTGTCACCTGGCCCGGTGACGGTACGGCCGTCGTCTCCCCGCCGCTGCTGGGGTGCGCCGACGACGTGCTGGCCGACCTGCTGTGCGGACTGGAGCCGGGGGAACGCGCCGGGGTGGACTGCCCCTTCGGCTGGCCGATCCCGTTCGTCGAGGCCGTCGCCGCGCACGCGGCGGGCACGCCGTGGCCCGGGCGGGGCACCGACGCCTCCGCGTACCGGGCGACCCTGCGCCACCGCCGCACCGACGTCCTGACCCACGAGGAACTCGGCGGCCGGTGGCCGCTGTCCGTCGCCTTCGACCGGCTGGGCGCCACCGCCGCCCGCTGGGCCCACCTCGCCGACGAACTCGCCGCCCGCGACCGCCCGGTGGCCCGTGACGGCTCCGGTCGGATCGCCGAGGTGTACCCGGCGGCGTCCCGCAGACGATGGGGCCTGGGCCCCGAGCGCTCGACGGCCGAACTCCGCGCGGCCGCCCCCTGGCTGCGGTGCGGCCCGGCCGAACGCGCCGCGTACGACGGCAGCGAGCACGCCTTCGACGCGCTGGTCGCCGCCCTCGCCGCACGGGCCGTCCAGCGCGGACTCACCCGCGGTCCCGCCGGCCCGGAGCAGATCCACGCGGCCGCCGTCGAGGGCTGGATCCACCTCCCCGGTGAGGGCACGCTCCCGGCCCTGCCGTGAGCGCGGATGCGGGTGCGGGCGGCAGGGTGGACGCGGCGACGTGACCGTGGTGGCCGGGGTGCGTGGGCATCCCGCGCCGGGGCCGGGCCCCCTGGAGGCCCCTTGGGTACGAGTCAACGGCGCCGCCACGACTCGTACTTGGGCAACGGCTTTGCGCCGCGGGCCGCCGGAGGCGTGCTCGGGCGCCGCGCGGCGTCCCGAGCCGCCTGGCCCCGCCCGGGCGCCGTCCGCTCAGTGGAGGCGGATCGCGAGGGTGACGACCGCGCCGACCGGGCCCGTGGCGATCGTGAGGTGGTCGGTGACCAGGCGGGCGAGCCACAGGCCGCGCCCGCAGCGGGAGTCGAGGCCGGGCAGCAGCTCGGGGATGACGGCGGCGCTGAAGCCGGGGCCGGCGTCGGTGATCCGGCACTGCACCTCGCCGTCGGTCCGGCGCAGCATCAGGCGGCCGCGGCCGCCGCCATGGGTGATCGCGTTGGAGGCCACCTCGTTCACCGCGAGGACGAACTCGCCGCGGCGTGCCGCAGGAAGTCCCGCCCAGATCGCGAACTCCTCGGCCAGTACCCGCAGTCGGGGCAGCTCGCCCTCCGTGAAGTCGCGTTCCAGCCAGCAGCCCCCGGCGGCCGGATCGCCGGCGGAGGGTTCGTGCAGCTCCTCCAGCATCAGCCGCTCACCTCGATCAGTGTCAGCCCCGGCAGGGACGTCGCGCCCAGCGTGCGCAGCAGCGTCAAGTGGAAGGCGGAGCAGCGGACCTCCACCCGCACCCCCCGCTCCCCGGCGGCGGCCACCAGCGTCAGGAGTTCCGTCGCGCAGCCGACGCCGAGGAAGTGCAGGTCGCGCAGGGCCAGGACGAGCCGCCCGCCCTCCACGGTCCGCCGCAGCGCGTCCTCGACCACGCCGTGGAACCGATCCCGCGTGCTGAGGTCGGCCTCGCCGAGCAGCCGCAGCAGGCCCTCGGTGCGCGCCGCGTACAGCGCGCCGAGCCGGGTCAGCAGGTTGCGCGGGTGGGCCTGCGCCATCGCGTCGAGCACGTCCCCGGTGAACCACCGGCGGTCGTAGGCGCAGATCTCCGCGTACGGCCGTCCGGTGAAGAGGTGGTCGGCGTGGGTCTCGCGGTGCACCATCGCGTCGATGGGCGCGCCCATGTCGCGCACCCAGTGCATGTCGATGTACGCGCGCAGGCCCGCGTACCCCTCGCGGACCGCGCGGTCCGTCTCCTCGGCGAGCCGGCCCTGCTGCCGTACCGCCGTGAACGCGAGGTCCGGACGGATCAGCTCGCGCATGCTGCTCAGCACGAGCTGCCCGCGCCGGTGCGCCGACTCCACCCGTGCGTCGGCGTCCCCGGGCCGCCCGGCGTCGTCGGCCGGACCCAGGTGGGCGAGCACCTCCCGGTCCGGCACGCCGGGGGCGGCGAAGACCATGACCCGCTCGCCGGCCGCCAGCCCGAGCCGTGTGAACGCGGCCAGGACGTCCCAGCGTGTGTGGTCGCCGTCGTAACTGACGAACGCGTGGTCGCCGGGCCGCATCCGCTGCACCGGCACGACCCGCACATCCGCGGCAGGCATCGGTCCTCACCCCCTGGTTTCCGAGCTGCCGAGGGTAGGAGCGCGCACCGCGGGACCGCCAGGCGGGACCGACTCTGGCCGGGATCGCGCGGGGAGCGATCGCGGGCACGCCGGAGCTGCCCGGAAGCGCCCGTCCGTCAACGCGATGTGACGGACGGGCGATCAACGCACCGGCCGCCCGGACGCCGGCCCGGCCGTTCTGCGTGACGTCACCCGGATGCGCCGTGAAGCCGGTGTTCGCGTCCCTGCCGTGGTCCAGTAGGGAGCGGAGGTCCCGCCCCGCAGCAGGGAGCGGCGGCCCGTGCCAAGCTGGGGTCCGTCGGGTCTGTGGCGTGCGTCACACATGGTGGTCCCGCTTCCCGCCGGCCGGACAGCATCGGCCGGGGACGCCACGGGCGGCGTACGTGCCCCGGCCCGACCGCCGGGCGAGGGCCGGTGCACGGCATGGGGACCGTCGGATCGGCCGTGGGAAGGAGGTGGCGGCGACACCCCGCCGGGCCCGGCACGACTGTGAGAGCGGCCACGTACGCCCCTTTCGGCGGGCTGTGGGGATTAAGCGCGGGTAAACTCCCTGTTCGCCATTTGTGACGCCGGGTGAGGGGCCCCAGGCCACGGGCCGTCCGGTCCGGACGGCCGCGGTACGGGGACGCCGGGCGTGCGCCAGTCGCGGGGACGGTCCCGCGCGCCGGGACACCGTGGTCCCCGGCCGGCCGGTCGAGGGGCACCCGGCGCCGCAGTGGTCCTGAGTTCTTGGAGGGTTTGACATGCGTCTGTCTCTGGCCGTGAGCGACCGGAACAAGGTGCCCGGCGCGTCCGCGGCGGCGCCACCGACCCCCGGCTCGGCCGAGCCGGGGAGCACCGTATGACCCTCGTCGAATCGCCCATCCCGCTCCTCGAGGACCCCGCGCCCGCCGGTGTCGCCGGCACCTCCGGCGTCCTGTGCCCCGCACGGGCGGTCTTCCGGGCCGGCGACGCAGCCCCCGGGCGCACCCTGCTCGGGGTCCTGGCCGCCACCGCCCGGGCGCACCCCACCGCACCCGCCGTCGACGACGGCACCACGACGCTGAGCTACCGGGCCCTGGCCGCCGCGACCGAGCGCCTGCGCCGCCGCCTGGCGGAGGCCGGCATCGGCGCCGGCGACCGGGTGGGCGTACGGGTGCCCTCGGGCACCGCCGACCTGTACGTGGCGGTCCTCGCCGTGCTCTCCGCGGGCGCCGCCTATGTGCCGGTCGATGCCGAGGACCCCGAGGAACGCGCCCGGCTGGTCTTCTCCGAGGCGGAGGTGTGCGCCGTCATCGGCGAGCACCTCACGGTCACCCCGTGCGCCGAGCCCCGCGGCACCGTCGGCCGCCGTCCCGGGCCGGACGACGACGCGTGGATCATCTTCACCTCCGGTTCCACCGGCAAGCCCAAGGGCGTCGCCGTCACCCACCGTTCGGCCGCCGCGTTCGTGGACGCCGAGGCCCGGCTCTTCCTCGCCGAGGAGCCGCTGGGACCCGGCGACCGGGTGCTGGCCGGGCTCTCGGTGGCCTTCGACGCCTCCTGCGAGGAGATGTGGCTGGCGTGGCGGCACGGCGCCTGCCTGGTGCCCGCGCCGCGCTCCCTCGTCCGCACCGGGCTGGACCTCGGCCCCTGGCTCGTCGAGCAGGGGATCACGGTCGTCTCCACCGTGCCCACCCTGGCCGCGCTGTGGCCCGTCGAGGCGCTGGACGACGTCCGCCTGCTGATCTTCGGTGGCGAGGCCTGCCCGCCGGAACTGGCCGAACGGATGGCCGTCGAGGGGCGTGAGGTGTGGAACACCTACGGCCCCACCGAGGCCACCGTCGTCGCCTGCGCCGCCCAGCTCACCGGCGAGGGCCCGGTCCGCATCGGACTGCCCCTGGACGGCTGGGAGCTGGCCGTCGTGGATGCCCACGGCGAACCGCTGCCCATGGGCGCGACCGGCGAGCTGGTCATCGGCGGGGTCGGCCTCGCCCGCTACCTGGACCCCGCCAAGGACACCGAGAAGTACGCGCCGCTGCCCGCCCTCGGCTGGGACCGCGCCTACCGCAGCGGCGACCTGGTCCGCGCGGACGCGGAGGGCCTGGTCTTCGTCGGCCGCGCCGACGAGCAGGTCAAGCTCGGCGGGCGCCGCATCGAACTGGGCGAGATCGACGCCGCGCTGCAGGCGCTGCCCGCCGTCGCCGGCGCGGCCGCCGCCGTCCGCACCACCAAGGGCGGCAACCAGATCCTGGTCGGCTACGTCGCGGTGACCGGTGACTTCGACCAGGCCGACGCGCTCGCCCGGCTCCGCGAGGCGCTGCCGGCCGCCCTCGTCCCGCTGCTCGCCGTCGTGGACACCCTGCCCACCCGGACCTCGGGCAAGGTCGACCGGGACGCGCTGCCCTGGCCGCTGCCCGGGCTCGACGCGCCCGCTGCGGAACTGGGCGGCACCGAGGGGCTGCTCGCCGGCCTGTGGGGCGAGCTCCTCGGCGCGCCGGTGACCGGGCCGGACGCCGACTTCTTCGCGCTCGGCGGCGGCAGCCTGACCGCCGCCCGCCTCGTCTCGCAGCTGCGCACCCGCTACCCCGCGGCCGCGGTCGGCGACGTCTACCAGCACCCCACCCTCGGGGCGCTCGCCGCGCGCCTGGACGAGGCCGACGCCCGCCGGGCCGCCGCGCGCCCCGTACGGCCGGTGCCCAGGCGCGCCGCGGCGGTCCAGCTGGCGCTGATGCTCCCGCTGTTCGTCCTGGCCGGACTGCGCTGGGGCGTCGTGGCGGCCGCGATCGGCAACGCGCTGCGCCTCCTCGGCCCGTTCCCGTGGGTCCCGGCCGTCTCCTGGTGGTGGGTGCTGGCCGGCTGGGCGCTGCTCATCAGCCCCGCCGGACGGGTCGCCGTCTCCGCGGGCGGCGCCCGGCTGCTGCTGCGCGGGGTGCGCCCGGGCACCTACCCGCGCGGCGGGGCGGTGCACCTGCGTCTGTGGGCCGCCGAACGCCTCGCGCAGGTCAGCGGCGCCGGCAACCTCACCGGTGCCTGGCTGAGCCACTACGCCCGCGCGCTGGGCGCCAAGGTCGGCGACGGCGCCGACCTGCACTCCCCGCCGCCGGTCACCGGCATGCTCAAGCTCGGCAAGGGCAGCGCCGTGGAGCCCGAGGTCGACCTGTCCGGGCACTGGCTCGACCGCGACCTGCTGCACATCGGCAAGATCCGCGTCGGCGCGGGCGCCACGGTCGGCTCCCGCAGCACCCTGCTGCCCGGCGCCCGGATCGGCAAGCGCGCCGAGATCGCCCCCGGTTCCGCGGTCGTGGGCGCCGTCCGGGCCGGACAGCGCTGGGGCGGTGTGCCCGCCGTCCGCACCGGCAAGGCCCCGCACCGCAGCTCCGACTCCCGCCCGCCGCGACGGCTGCGCTGGTCGGCGGCGTACGAGGCGACCGCCTTCGCCCTGGACCTGCTGCCCGCGGTGTCGGCGCTGCCCGCCCTGCTGGTGCTGGCCCGGTTCCTGCGCGGCGCCGGCGCCGCGCCGCTGCCCGCCGCGGTCGCGGCCGTGCCCCTGGCCACGCTCGCCTGGCTGCTGACGTACGCGCTGCTGGTGCTGGCCGGGGTGCGGCTGCTGGGCGTCGGGCTGCGCGAGGGCCACCACCCCGTGCACGGCCGTGTCGCCTGGCAGGCGTGGACGACGGCCCGGCTCATGGACCGGGCCCGCGCGCACCTGTTCCCGCTCTACGCCAGCCTGCTGACGCCGGTGTGGCTGCGGGCGCTCGGCATGAAGGTCGGCCGCCACGTCGAGGCGTCCACCGTGCTGGCGCTGCCGACGATGACCACCGTCGGCGACGGGGCCTTCCTCGCCGACGACACCATGGTGGGCAGTTACGAGCTCGGCGGCGGCCTGATGCGCATCGCGGAGGCCCGGATCGGCAAGAAGGCCTTCCTCGGGAACTCCGGCATGACCGCCCCCGGCCGCTCGGTGCCGAAGAACGGCCTGGTCGGCGTGCTCTCGGCGACGCCCAAGGGGGCCAAGGCGGGCAGTTCCTACCTGGGCATGCCGCCGATGCGGCTGCCGCGCGTCCCCGAGGCGGGCGACCGCAGCCGCACCTTCGCGCCGCCCCGGCGGCTCGTGCTGGCCCGCGCGGCCGTCGAGCTGTGCCGGGTCGTCCCCGTGATGTGCGCGGTCGCGCTGGTGGTGCTGGTGCTCGCCGGGTACGCGGCGGTGGCCGACCGGTACGGGGCGCCCGTGGCGCTCGCCGCCGGCGGTGCGCTGCTCGCGGGCGCCGGTGCGGTCGCCTGCGCGGTGGCCGTGGTGATGAAGTGGCTGCTGGTCGGACGGGTGCGGACGGGCGAACGGCCGCTGTGGAGCTCGTTCGTGTGGCGCAACGAACTGGCCGACACCTTCGTCGAGGTGCTGGCCGTGCCGTGGCTCGTCGGCGCGGTCGGCGGCACCCCGCTGATGAACCTGTGGCTGAGGTGCCTGGGGGCGCGGATCGGGCGCGGCGTATGGTGCGAGACGTACTGGCTGCCGGAGGCGGACCTGGTCCGGGTCGGGGACGGCGCGACCGTCGGCCGCGGCTGCGTGGTACAGACACACTTGTTCCACGATCGGATCCTGCGGATGGACGAGGTCGTACTCGGGGAGGGCGCGAGCCTCGGCCCGCACGGCATCGTGCTGCCCGGGGCCACGGTCGGGGCCCGGAGCGCGATCGGTCCCGCCTCGCTCGTCATGCGGGGCGAGAGCGTGCCCGAGGGCACCCGCTGGCTCGGCAACCCGATCTCCGCCTGGCACACAGAGGGGGCCCGCACAGGGTGAGCAACGGCAAGCGCGTGCGTGGCGGGGCCGCCGTCCCCGCCACGCCCGGGGCGGAGGTGTCCGCGGACACCTACTTCCCCGAGCACGGCAACGGCGGCTACCGGGTCACCCACTACGACCTGGAACTGGAGTACCGCCCGGCGGCCAACCGCCTCTCGGGCCGGGCCCGGATCTCCGCGCTGGCGGACCGGGCCCTTTCCGCGTTCAGCCTCGACCTCGGAGCCTTCCGTCTGGACCGGGTCCTCGTCGACGGGCGCCCCGCCCGCTACACGCACCGCGCGGGGAAGCTCCGCATCAAGCCCGCGAAGGCGCTGCCCGAGGGCCCGTTCGCGGTCGAGGTCCGCTACGTCGGCAACCCGAGGCCCGTCCGCTCCCGCGACTGGGGGGAGCTGGGCTGGGAGCAGCTGGAGGACGGCGCGCTCGTCGCCAGCCAGCCGATCGGCGCGCCCTCCTGGTTCCCCTGCAACGACCACCTCGGCGACCGGGCGGGTTACCGGATCACGGTGACCGCGCCCTCGCCGTACACGGTCGTCGCCAACGGCAGCCTGGAGTCGTACCGGGTCGGCGCCTCCACGACGACCTGGGTGTACGACCAGCCGCGGCCGATGCCGCCGTACCTGGCGACCGTGCAGATCGGCCTGTACGAGCTCATCGACCACCTCGGCGGTGCCGTACCCCAGCCGGCCGCCGTCCCGCCGCGCCTGACCGCCGACTTCGACCACGACTTCGGGCGCCAGCCGCGGATGATGGAGGTGTTCAGCGAGCTCTTCGGGCCCTACCCCTTCGGCGAGTACGCGGTCGTCGTGACCGACGAGGAGCTGGAGGTCCCGGTCGAGGCGCACGGGCTGTCCGTCTTCGGCAGCAACCACCTGGACGGCCGCCGCGGCTCCGAACGCCTCGTCGCCCACGAGCTCGCCCACCAGTGGTTCGGCAACAGCCTCGCCCTCGCCGACTGGCGGCACATCTGGCTCAACGAGGGCTTCGCCGCGTACGCCGAATGGCTGTGGGCCGAGTCCTGCGGCGAGGCGCCCGCCGCCCGCAACGCGGCCCGCGCCCACGCCAGGCTCGCCGCCCAGCCCCAGGACCTGCGGCTGGCCGACCCCGGTGCCCGGAACATGTTCGACGACCGGGTGTACAAGCGCGGCGCCCTCACCCTGCACGCGCTGCGCACGGTCATGGGGGACCCGGCGTTCTTCCGGCTGCTGCGGGCCTGGGCCGCCGCCCACCGCCATGGCACCGTGACCACCGGGCAGTTCACCGCCCTGGCCCAGGAGCACACCGACCGGCCGCTGGAGGCGCTGGTCTTCCACCCGTGGCTGCACGGGACGCGGCTGCCACGCCTGCCGAGCGGGGGAGCATGAGTGGCGCGCACACGGACGGGGGCGGGATCGTCGTCCACCGGCGGCCGGGCTGCCCGTTCTGCAGGAAACTGCGGGCGCAACTGCTGTTCACGCGGTTGCGCCACACCACGGTCGACATCTGGCGCGATCCGGACGCCGCCGCCTTCGTGCGCTCCGTGGCGGACGGGAACGAGACCGTGCCGACCGTCACCGTGGCGGGGCGGCCCCTGGTCAACCCCTCGCTGCGGCAGCTCAAGGAGGCGGTCAGGGCGTACGCCCCGCACCTTCAGGAGAACCGCGACACGTAGCGGCGCTGCCAGGGCGTCTCCACCGCGCGCCGGGTGTAGTGCTCCCGGACGTAGGCGACGGCCTCACCGGACGGCACCCCGTCCAGCACCGCCAGGCACGCCAGGGCCGTCCCCGTACGGCCGAGCCCGCCACCGCAGGCGACCTCCACCCGCTCGTCCGCAGCACGCTGCCACGCCGCGCGCAGCGCCTGGGCGGCGTCCGCACGGTCCGCGGGCAGCCGGAAGTCCGGCCAGCGCACCCAGCGGCTCTCCCAGGCCACCGCCGGGGGTTCGTGGCCCAGCAGGTACAGCCCGAACACGGGGACGGGACCGGCCGGCAGCGGGTGCCGCAGCCCCCGTCCACGCACCAGCCGCCCCGACGGCAGCCGCAGTACCCCCGGGGCGCCCGGCTCCCAGCCGGCGGCGGGCTCAGCGCCCATGGCCGCCGCACGCCGCCGGGTAGAGCACGGCGCCGGCCAGCTCGCCGCCGTCCGCGGCGTCCGCCGCCAGGCCGGACAGGCGCAGGCACGCCTCAGCGGTGGCGTCCACGGGAGGGCACTCGACGCCCACGGCGCCGACCGCGGTCACCGAGCCGTCGTGGTGGAGTTCGCCGCCGGAGGACGGCGCGGGCAGCCCGCCCTGCAGGATGCCGAGGGCGACGATCTCGCCCGACGCGCCCGACGCGCCCGAGGCCTCACGGATGTCGAAGCGCCAATGGGCGTCGCTCGCTTTGAGGAGGTATTTCCCGGACCTCCCGCATTCCGCCAGGGAATCCCGGCGGGCGCGGACGAGTTCGGCTATCGCGCAGCACAACGGGGCGTCATGTCCGGCCGGCGTGCGGAAGCGGCTGAAATCGGCGAGCGGCGCGGACCGCATCGCGCCGTCGAGGAGGACGACCGCCGACTCCCGTGCGTGCGGATGGCCCTGCTCGGCGATGTCCAGCAGAAAGGGGGCCGCGACCACGGCGCCGGGGAGCACCTCGCCGGTGCGTCCGCGCAGCAGGGAACTGCTGGTCAGGGCCGCCACGGCGGAGGCGACCCCCTCGAGGTCGCGGGCCGCGGCCAGTGCCCTCAGCCCGGCCGCGGGGTCGGGCCGTTCGGCCCGCGCCCCGTCCCGGGCGTCGGCGGTCCGAGGGCGCGGCCGCGGCGTGGGAATGGCATTCCAATTGACGGCGTCGATCTCGGTGAGCAGCATCCGCACATGATTCCACCCGCTCCGGAATTTCGGGGTTCCGCATGCGGGACAAGCGTTCGAGCGGCTATGCTCCGCCGCCTCAAGCGGTATGACGCAGATACAGCGCGCCACAACTGTGGCAGAAGGGCTGCGCCGCCGGCGTTCCCCATACGTCCTCCGCCTGCACGGCCGCGGCGGGGGAGAGCTCCCGCCCGCACAGCCCCGTCGCGGCGCCGTCCTCCACCATGTGCCACGCCCTCAGCGGGCTTCCGTCGGCCGGGCCGCCGTCCTCGGTGTCGTACTCGGCGCGCATCTCGTACACGGGCATCGTGGTGCCTCCGGGTCGGTCATGCCCTTCTTGGTGCCGGTAGTCCAGTATGTCCGGGCTCCGCCCGCGCGGCGATCGCAGCCCCGCGCGGGGCGGGACGTACCGCAGCCGGCGGGCCCGGGGCTCGGCCCGTCGTACGACCGGCGCGGGCGGGAGGGCGTGCGCGGACCGGCGCGGCGGCGTCCCGGCGGCCCCGGCCGTCGCCGGCGTCACTGTGGGCCCCGCCGGGCCCGCCGGTGCCCCGGGCGCCGATTGACAGGCCGGGACCGGCGTCCTTGAGTGAGGGGCGCCAGGCAGAAGCCTCAGGGGGAAGCGTCATGCCGAGCCACCGTCAGCCGCCCGCACCGCTCCCGCCGGCCCTTCCGCTCCCGCCGGCCCGGTCCCGTCCGGTGGCGACGCCGTCGGCGCCCGGCTGTGGGCCCGCTTCCGCCGCGGCCCGCGCGCACCGGAACAGCCACCGGACCGTCCCGCCGCGCCGCTGCTGGCGGTGGGCCTGCTCGGCTCGCTCAGCGTCAGCGTCGACGGTTGTTCCGGCCGAGGGCTGGCACGGCCACCGCACCCGTTCCCTGCTCGCCTTCCTGCTCACCCACCGAGACCCCTGGCCGCACCGGGAGACGCTCATGGACGCCTTCTGGCCGGACTCGGCCCCCGGGGCGGCGCGCAACAGCCTCGGCGTCGCGATGCACCAACTGCGCCAGACGCTGGGTACCGCGACCGGCGAACCCGTGGTCGTCTTCCGCTGCGGTGCCTACCGGCTGGGTCCCGGGCTCGGCCTCTGGCTGGACTGCGACGAGTTCGACCTGCTGCTGCGCACCGCCCGGGAGGCGGAGGACCGGGCGACCGCACCGGCGCGGCCGAGGAGTACGAGCGGGCGCTCGCCCTCTACCGGGGCGAGTTCCTCGCCGAGTCGCCGTACGAGGAGTGGACCGTCCTGCACCGGGAGCGGCTGCGGCTGGCCCACCTCGACGCCCTCGCCCGGCTGAGCGAACTGCACTTCACCGCGGGCCGCTACGCCCCGTGCGCCGAACTCTGCCGCCGCCTGGTCGCGTTGGACCCGTGCCGGGAGACCGCGCACCGGCGGCTGATGCGCTGCCTGAGCCGGATCGGCCAACCGCATCTGGCCATCCTCCAGTTCCGGGCCTGCGTGCGGACGCTGCGCGAGGAACTCGGCGTGCCGCCGCAGCGCGAGACCGTCGAGCTCCACCAACGGCTGCGCGACGACCTGCCGGTGTGAGCGGCGCGCCCGCGCTTATCGCGTCGCGGCCGCCGGGTTAAGCGACGGCACGGCGGCCGGTTAAGCGCGGTGCGGAAGAACGGACGCCGAGCGCGGCAGCGACCCGCCGCCGCGCCGGCGCCCACCTCGCAGGGGAGAGAACATGCCCGCACAGCCCGACCTGAACAACCCCGTCCTCGGCATCGACACCCGCGACATCCTGGTGACGGACAACGACGCCGTCCCCTCCGGCCTGGTCCTCACCGCGTCCCTGCCGATCACCGTCAGCGTGACCTTCGAGGTCGGTGGCCTCACGCTGCCGTTGCTCCACGACACGCCCTTCAGGGTGACCTACGCCTTCGCCTCGCTCTCCGGCACCAGCGACGTCACGCGCTCGGTGGACGGGCGCCTGGTCACACGTCCGGCGCCCGCGAAGACGGTGTACAGCGGCGCCGACACCGACGTCGTCCTCCCGGCCGGAACGCTGCGGCCCGGGCTCTACCAGGTCTCGGCGATGGTCCAGTTCCCCGGTGCCCGGGGCATGGGCGCCTTCACCACGCTGCCGGTGATCGAGGTCGTCGAGGGGCCGTGAACGAGGACGAGCTGACCCGGATCGACGGCGTCGGTGCGACCACCGCGCGCCTGCTGGCCGCCGCCGGGATCCGTACGTACGCCGAGCTGTCGGCCGCGTCCACGGACGAGGTGGTCGCCGCGTGCGCGACCTGCGCGTGGTCTCCGCGGTCCGGGTCGAGCAGTGGCGCAAGGACGCCGCGGAGCTGGCCTCGGCGGTCCCGCCGCCGGGGCCGGCGCCGGAGGCGGAGCCGGCGGACGCCGGGTACGAGAGCTTCGTGCTGCGGGTGCGGCTGGACCGGGGGCGGATCCGGGCGACGGAGATCCGCAGGGTGCGCACCGGGGAGACCCGGCACTGGCCGGAGTGGGACGCCGGAGCGCTGCTCGCCTGCGTCCTGGGCCGCCCGGCCGGTCCAGGTCCAGGTCCCGGTCCCGGTACTGGTTCCGTTCCCGATCCCGTCCCCGGACCCGGACGGGCGACCGCGACCGGGGGCGACGGCGATCCCCGTGCCGGAGTCGCCCCGCCGGTCACGCTGCTGGCCGAGCCGCTGCTGGCGGTCGCGGGCGGCGCCGTACGGCCGGGGGTGCCGTTCACGCTGGACGTCACGCTGGCCCTGCCCCCGGCCAGCGGTCCCGGGGCGTGCTTCGCGTACTACGCGGCCGTCACCGCGAGCCCGGGCGGCGCGGGCCGTCGCGTGCTGGCGGACGACCGGGGCGTGCTGCGGGCCGGCGATCCGGTCGTACGGCTGTCGCTGCCCGGCCTGCCGCCGGGCACCCACCGTCTGGGGATCGCGGTGAGCCTGCGCGAACCCGGCGGGCACCGTCCCAGCGCGCTGGCGGCCACGGTGGACGGGCTCGTGCTCACCGTGTGACGTGCCACCGCGTCACGCGGCCGAGTCCGTGTCCTCGTCCCACTCGACACCGATCTCCCGCAGCCAGCGCCGGTCCTCCGGGCCCGGAGGACCGGGCAGCCCGGCCAACGGCTGCGGGGGGCCGGTGAGTTCGGTGCCGGTGAGCGACACCCCGCCCTTGCCGCCCGCGTGCGCGACGCTCTCGTCACCGCGTTCGAGGATTAGGAGTTCGTAGTGGGGCGGCCACCGCAGCAGGATCCGCCGCCGGCAGACCGGGCAGTACCACTCCTCGGCGCCGGAGCTCCTCGTCTCCGCCAGCCGCATCTCGTGGGTCTCGCTCATGCTCGTCTCCGTCCGCGCGAAGGGCACAGGGGAGGGCGGCGAACCGCCCCGCGTACCGGGTTGATGCCCGATCCGCCCCGATCAACCCCGGTTGTACGGGCGCCTCGTGTGACCGGCGGACGACGGGCCGTCACCGATTTCGTCACCCTTCGTGACCGGAGAAGTTCCCACCGCATGAATCGAGTCCGAAATTAGGGGATTTCACCCTATGTATTGACTGCGGGGAGTAATGGAACTTAAGGTTCATGTCAGGGGATGCTCCTATGAGCCGCATCCCGTCCGACATTTCACGTCTGTGATGGTGCGTCCGCACCTGAGACCCGGACGCACCCCCCGTCGCACCCGTGCCACGCGCACCGGCCGGTGCGACCCGCGCCCGGTCCCCCACGGCCGGCGCCTACGTTCCGCATCTCGAAGGGAACGACCATGCGCGTCACGAGCACGACCATCCGCCGGGTCGCCGCAGCGGCACTCGCGGCCCCGATCCTCGCCCTCGTCGGAGCCGGCGCGGCCGGCGCCGCGCCGCAACAGGCTGCCCCCGCCTCGCACCAGTCCGTCGTCACTCACGGGGACGGCTGCCGGGGCTACGGCGACTGGGGTTACGGATGGCGTTACGGCCATCACTTCGACGACGACTGTGGCTACGGCTACGGCTACGGCGGTTATGGAGGCTACGGAGGCTACGGCTACGGAGGTTACGGCTACGACAACGGCGTCGTCGTGGTGGTGCTGTAACCGTCAGTGAATCCGCACCCGCCCGGCGCCCGTCACGGCCACACCAGGCAGTAGAGCTGGTGCCCGCTCTCGTGACAGCGCTGGGCGAAGTCCTGCCACTCGTGCAGCATCGTGTAGATCACGAACGCGTCCCGCGGCCCGCGGCGGTCGGGGACGGTGGACCAGATGAAGGCGGCGGCGCCGAGGGCCTCCTCATCGGCCTTGCGCAACGGCTCGACGACGGAGTGGGGCAGCTTGACGACGGCGTAGTCGGGGTGGAGCACGACGAGTTCCAGCGGCGGGACCTTGGCCGGGGGTATGCCCTCGATGCCGGTCAGCACCATGGCGGCCATGGTCTCCGGCTTGACCTTGGTGTACATCCCCTGGCCCAGCTCGTCGCCGCCGAGTTCCTCGGGTCGCATCGAGATGGGGACCCGCGCGGCGGTTGCACCATCGGGTGCGCCGAAGTACTTGTAGGTCACCCCCACTCGGCCACCCCTGCTCCCGCTTTTCTCAACGGCCCTGTCGCGCTCTTTCGGCGGCCGGCGGCGCCGACCGGTGGGGCGGGCGTGCTCCGCGTCGGGGTCGTCCGCCCCGCCGCCCACGTCACCGCGTTCGCCACCGCGCTGCATTCCACTACCCGACCATCCGCAGACCCAACCACGCAACCCGATCATCGTCTCAGATGCACGGTCGATACCTCGTCGCGCAACGCCCGGCATTTGAGAGCATGTGCTTGTGAGCTATCCGTACGCCTACGAAGCGCCAGTTTCTCAGACCTTGTTCGATCGAGCAGCCGCCGTGACCCCTGGTGGGGTGAACAGCCCGGTACGTGCCTTTCGTGCCGTGGGCGGTACGCCCCGGTTCATGGTGTCCGGAACGGGTCCTTACCTGAAGGACGCGGATGGTCGCGAATACGTCGACCTCGTCTGCTCGTGGGGGCCGATGATCCTCGGCCACGCCCACCCCGAGGTGATCGCCGCCGTGCAGGCGGCGGTTGCGCGGGGTACGTCCTTCGGCACGCCCGGTGAGGGCGAGGTGGAACTGGCCGAGGAGATCGTGGCGCGTGTCGCGCCGGTGGAGCAGGTGCGGCTGGTCTCCTCCGGCACCGAGGCCACGATGTCGGCGATCCGGCTGGCACGCGGGTTCACGGGCCGGGCCAAGGTGATCAAGTTCGCGGGATGTTACCACGGTCATGTGGACGCCCTGCTGGCCGCCGCGGGTTCCGGGGTTGCCACTTTCGGGTTGCCCGACACCCCCGGGGTGACGGGCGCGCAGGCCGGGGACACGATCGTGCTCCCCTACAACGACCTGGGGGCCGTACGGGCCGCGTTCGCCGCCCACCCCGGTGAGATCGCCTGCGTGATCACCGAGGCGTCGCCCGGCAACATGGGCGTCGTGCCGCCGGCCGAGGGCTTCAACCAGGGCCTGGCGGACCTCTGCCGTGAGAACGGCGCGCTGTACGTCTCCGACGAGGTCATGACCGGCTTCCGTGTGTCGAGGGCCGGCTGGTACGGCATCGACGGCGTCCGTCCCGACCTGATGACCTTCGGCAAGGTGATGGGCGGCGGCTTCCCCGCCGCGGCCTTCGGCGGCCGTGCCGACGTGATGGCGCACCTCGCGCCCGCGGGCCCGGTCTACCAGGCGGGCACGCTTTCCGGTAACCCGGTGGCCACCGCCGCGGGCCTGGCCCAGCTGCGGTTGCTGGACGACGCGGTGTACGAGGTGGTGGACTCCGTCGCCGCCGAGGTGTCGGGCCTGGTGACCGCCGCGCTCTCCAAGGAGGGTGTGACGCACACCCTGCAGACCGCGGGCAACATGTTCTCGGTGTTCTTCACCGGTGACCGGGTGACGAACTACGACGAGGCCAGGCAGCAGGAGGCGTTCCGCTTCACGGCCTTCTTCCACGCGATGCTCGCCCAGGGCGTGTACCTGCCGCCCTCGGCCTTCGAGTCCTGGTTCGTGTCGTCGGCGCACGACGGCGCCGCCATCGAGCGGATCGCGGCCGCCCTGCCGGCCGCCGCCCGCGCCGCAGCGGAGGCCACCGCATGAGCGAGATCACAGTCGTCCACCTGATGCGGCACGGCGAGGTGGAGAACCCCACCGGCGTGCTCTACGGGCGCCTGCCCGGCTACCACCTGTCCGACCTGGGCCGGAAGATGGCCGACCGGGTCGCCGAGCACCTCGCGGGCCGTGACATCACCCACGTCGTCGCGTCCCCCCTGGAGCGCGCCCAGGAGACCGCGGCGCCGATCGGCGCCGTCCTCGGTCTGGACGTCGCGAGCGACGGGCGGCTGATCGAGGCGGACAACGTCTTCCAGGGCAAGACCTTCGGCGTCGGCGACGGCGCGCTCAAGCGCCCCGCCAACTGGAAGCACCTGGTCAACCCGTTCCGGCCGAGCTGGGGCGAGCCGTACGCGGAGCAGGTCGTCCGCATGACGGCCGCGCTGGAGGCGGCCCGGGACGCGGCCCGCGGCCACGAGGCGGTGTGCGTCAGCCACCAGCTGCCGATCTGGATCGTGCGCAGCGCCGTGGAGCAGCGGCGCCTGTGGCACGACCCGCGCAAGCGGCAGTGCACCCTGGCGAGCCTGACGTCCTTCACGTTCGAGGACGACCGGATCGTCTCCGTCGGCTACACCGAGCCCGCCCGCGACCTGGTCCCGGCGCATCTGCTGGCCGGGGCGAAGCCGGTCAAGGGCGGCAGCAAGGGCTTCGGCGCCTGACGACCGCCTCCCGCCGGTTCCGGAGGGCACCGGTCACGCGGACCGGCGCCCTCCGGTACACCCCGTGACGGCCGCCGCCGCGTGGCCCGATACGGTGCCCCGCCCGGCGAATTCGTGCACCCCGCGAAGGAACCTGCCGTACACGTACGGCATCTAGGGCGGTGAGCAGGGGCGACGCACGGGGATTGGGGCGCGGAATGCGGGAGATCAGCCGACGAGGGGTACTGGGCCTGGCGGCCGGAGCGGCCGCCGCCGGGCTGGCGGGCTGCGCCGGGGAGGGCCCCGGCGGCCGGCGCGTCGGCGAGGGGCCGTCGGCGTCGCCCACCCCGTCCGCCGGCGGCCCGCAGGGGCGGCCCTCCCCGTCCCCGTCGGTGCGGACGATCGGCGACGGCTCGACGGCCGACACCGGGCCGCAGCCCCATCAGCCCGCCGTGGAGCGCCTGGAACCCGGGCAGACGCCACCGCAGTTCGTGATCTTCTCCTGGGACGGGGCGGGCGAGCTGGACAACGGGCTCTTCGAACGGTTCCGCAAGCTCGCAGGCGAGCACGGGGCGGCGATGACCTTCTTCCTCTCCGGCGTCTACCTGCTCCCCGAGTCGAAGAAGAGGCTCTACAAGCCGCCGCGCAATCCCGTCGGCGCCTCCGACATCGGCTACCTCACCGACGCCCACGTCCGCGCCACCCTCGAGCAGTTGCGGCTGGCCTGGCTCGAGGGCCATGAGATCGGCACGCACTTCAACGGCCACTTCTGCGCGGGAGCGGGCTCGGTGGGCCGCTGGAGCCCGGCCGACTGGCGCAGCGAGATCGAACAGGCCGTCGGCTTCGTGGAGAACTGGCGCACCCACACCGGTTTCACCGACCTGCCCCCGCTGCCCTTCGACTACCGCAAGGAGCTGATCGGCGGCCGTACGCCCTGCCTGCTGGGCCAGCGCTCGCTGCTGCCCACCGCCGCCCGCCTGGGCTGGCGGTACGACGCCAGCGGGCCGGGCGGCCTGCAGGTGTGGCCGGGCAAGAGCCACGGGCTGTGGGACCTGCCGCTGCAGGCGGTGCCCTTCCCCGGCCGCTCCTTCGAGGTGCTGTCGATGGACTACAACATGCTGGCCAACCAGTCGGTGAACTCCACGCGCGGCAACCCCGCTCACTACCCGGCCTGGCGACGGCAGGCCCGCGACGCCTACCTCGGGGGCTTCCGCCGGGCGTACGAGACCAACCGCGCGCCGCTGTTCATCGGCAACCACTTCGAACAGTGGAACGGCGGGATATACATGGACGCCGTCGAGGACGCGCTGCGGCGGATGGCCGACCACGGGGATGTGCGCCTGGTGTCGTTCCGCCAGTTCGTGGACTGGCTGGACGCGCAGGACCCGGCGGTGCTGGCGAAACTGCGCACCCTCGGCCCGGGGCAGCGCCCCGCGGGCGGCTGGCGCCGGTTCCTCGCGCAGGAACGTTCCTCCGTGTCCCCCTCCACCACGCCGTCCACCACGCCCTCCTCCTCTTCCTCCCCCTCCTAGACGGTTCCACCCGTTTCGTCCTGGGGGCGGCGGGCAGGCGAGCCGGTGAACGGGAACGTCCCCGGAGGACCGAGCCGAGGAGGTCGGAGGCCATGCGCGCGTCCCTGCAGGGGAGGAAGATCGCGTTCCTGGTGGCGCCGGAGGGCGTCGAGCAGACCGAACTCACCGGCCCCTGGGAGGCCGTCCGCGAGGCGGGCGGGACGCCCCGGCTGGTCTCCACCCGCCACGGCCGCGTGCAGGCCTTCGAGCACCTCGACCGGGCCGGTACCTTCCCCGTCGACGACACGCTCGGGGAGGTGGTCGCCGCGGACTTCGACGCACTGGTCCTCCCCGGCGGCGTCGCCAACCCCGACCTCCTGCGGCTCGACCCGGATGCCGTCGGCTTCACCAGGGACTTCTTCACCGAGGGCCGCCCCGTCGCGGCGATCTGCCACGCGCCGTGGCTGCTGGTGGAGGCCGGTGTCGTGCACGGACGTACCCTCACCTCCTGGCCCAGCGTGTGCACCGACGTCACCAACGCCGGCGGCACCTGGATCGACCAGGAGGTCGTGGTCGACTGCGACGGCCCCAACGTCCTGGTCACCAGCCGCAGGCCCGGCGACCTCAAGGCCTTCCAGGACGCCCTGGTGGACGAGTTCGCGCACCAGACGCGGAGCCGCGATTAACCGTCGCTTACTTGGGGCATTTGCCGCTTTCGGCAAAGCTGTCGGGGGTGCGCGAGATCGCTCCCGGCCTCATGCGAAACTTTTCACATGAGTCCTACGCGCGCCCTCCGACGCCGTCCGCTCCGCGGTGCCGCGGCACTGGCCGGAGCAGCCGCGTTCGCGCTGGCCGTCACGGCCTGCTCGACCTCCACCGCGTCCTCCGACGGCACCGGCCCCGGAACGAACTACGTCGGCGGCACCGGTGAGATCTCCACGGTCAAGCCGGGCCACCGGGTGGCAGCGCCGGAGCTGAGCGGGAAGTCCGTCGAAGGAGCCCCGCTCAGCCTCGCCGACCACAAGGGCAAGGTCGTCGTCCTCAACATCTGGGGCTCGTGGTGCCCGCCCTGCCGGGCCGAGGCGCCGCACCTGGCCAAGGTGGCCAAGGAGACCGAGGCGCAGGGCGTGCAGTTCATCGGCATCAACACCCGGGACCTGCAGACCGCACAGGCCAAGGCCTTCGAGAAGGAATTCGCCATCCCCTTCCCGAGCTTCTACGACCCGTCCGGGGACCTGGTGCTGCGCTTCCCCAAGGGCAGCGTCAACCCGCAGGCCATTCCCTCCACGCTGATCATCGACCGTCAGGGGAAGATCGCGGTGCGCGCGCTGAAGGAGCTCAGCGCCGACGAACTGCACGAGGTCCTCGACCCGGTGATCGCGGAGAAGTGACGTGAGCGTAATCGCCGCCGGTGCCAACCAGACCGTGGTGAACGGCGCCCTGCTCGCCGCCGTGCCGGTCGCGCTCCTCGGCGGCCTGGTCTCGTTCTTCTCGCCGTGCGTGCTGCCGCTCGTCCCCGGTTACCTGTCGTACGTGACCGGCGTCACCGGCACCGACCTGGCCGAGGCCCGGCGCGGCCGGATGTTCGTGGGCGCGTCGCTGTTCGTCCTCGGCTTCACCGCGGTCTTCGTCTCCGGCGGCGCGCTGTTCGGCAACTTCGGCACGACGCTGCTGGTGCACAAGACGGTCATCACCAGGGTGCTCGGCGCGCTCACCATCGTCCTGGGGCTCGCCTTCATGGGGGTGGTCGGCGGCATCACCCAGCGCGAGCTCCGCTTCCACCGCAAGCCCGCGATGGGCCTGGCGGGGGCGCCGCTGCTCGGCGTGCTCTTCGGCATCGGCTGGACGCCGTGCCTGGGACCGACGCTGAGCGCCGTCAACTTCCTCGCCTTCAACGAGGCCAGTGCCGGCCGCGGGGCGCTGCTCACCGCCGTCTACTGCCTCGGCCTCGGCCTGCCGTTCATACTGGCCGCCATCGCCTTCCGCCGTGCGCTCGGCGCCTTCGGCTGGGTCAAGCGCCACTATGTGTGGGTGATGCGCCTCGGCGGTGGCATGCTCGTCGCTGTCGGCCTGCTGCTCGTCACCGGCGTGTGGGACCACATCGTCTACCAGATGCAGATCTGGTCGTCCGGCTTCACTCCAGGGATCTGATCCATGAGCTCGAAAGACACCGCGGGGGCACCCCCCGACGCGGCGGCGGGCGCCGGTGCCGACCTCGGCGCGGCCGGCGCACAGCTGTCGACCGCGCCCGTCGAGGACCTCGGCCAGGTCGTGCCCGGTTCCTTCGGCGGCGTCCGCGGGCCGGGTACGGCCGGCGGACTCGCCTGGACCGGGCGGGAGGTGTGGGGCTGGACGCGCTGGATCTGGCGCCAGCTCACCTCGATGCGGGTGGCGCTGATCCTGCTCTTCCTGCTGTCGCTGGCCGCCGTCCCCGGTTCGCTGGTGCCGCAGACCAGCGTCGACGAGATCAAGGCGCAGGCCTTCAAGGACGCCCACACCACCCTGGCGCCGCTCTACGAGAAGCTCGGGCTGTTCAACGTCTACAGCTCGGTGTGGTTCTCGGCGATCTACATCCTGCTGTTCGTCTCGCTCGCCGGCTGCATCGTCCCGCGCAGCTGGCAGTTCGTCGGCCAGCTGCGCGCCAAGCCGCCGGCCGCCCCGCGCAACCTCACCCGGCTCCCGGCGTACGCGACCTGGCGCACCGAGGCCGAGCCGGACGCGGTGCTCGCCGCCGCCCGGCGCGCGCTCCGCGGCCGCCGCTTCCGCACCCAGGTCACCGGTACGGCGGTCGCGTCGGAGAAGGGCTTCCTGCGCGAGGCCGGCAACCTGATGTTCCACATCGCCCTGTTCGGGCTGCTGATCTCCTTCGCGGTGGGCGGGCTGTTCAAGGCCGAGGGCGGCAAACTGATCGTCGAGGGCGACGGCTTCAACAACACGCTCACCCAGTACGACGACTTCAAGCCGGGCACCTTCTACGACGCCGACGACCTGGACACCTTCGGCTTCAAGCTGGACGGCTTCAACGCCTCGTACGCGCGCAGCGGCCCGCAGAAGGGCACGCCGCGCACCTTCCGCGCCAACATCCGCTACTGGACGAGCCCGGGCGGCAAGCAGACGAAGTCCGCGATCGAGGTCAACAAGCCGCTGGAGGTGGGCAGCTCCAAGGTCTACCTGATCGGCCACGGCTACGCGCCCGTCGTCACCGTCAAGGACGGTCAGGGCAACGTCGTCTTCCAGGGCCCGGTGCCGTTCCTGCCGCAGGACGGCAACCAGACCTCGGTCGGCGTGATCAAGGCGATGGACGTCCGCGACCACGCCGACAAGAAGACCCAGTACGGCTTCCAGGGCCTGTTCACCCCGACCTTCGCGCTGAACGCGCAGCAGGGCCCGCACTCGTCCTTCCCGGCCCTGGACTACCCGGCGCTGATCCTCACCGCCTACCACGGCGACCTGGGCGTGGACGCCGGCCTGCCGCAGAACGTGTACCAGCTCGACACCGACAAGATGAAGCAGTTCAAGGACGCCGACGGCCAGATCGTGAGCAAGGCGATGAAGCCGGGGGAGACGCTCGCGCTGCCCGACGGCGACGGCTCGCTCACCTTCGACGGCGTCAAGACCTGGGCCACCTTCCAGGTCTCCCACCAGGTCGGCAACGGCTGGGCGCTGGTGAGCGCCGTCGCCGCCATCCTCGGCCTGGCCGGTTCGCTGTTCATCCAGCGCCGCCGGGTCTGGGTGCGGGCGGTGCGCGGCGCGGACGGTGCCACCGTCGTCGAGCTGGCCGGGCTCGGCCGCAGCGAGTCGGCGCGGATCGCCGACGAGCTCGGTGAGCTCGCCGCCGACCTCACGGCCACGGCCCCGCCGCTGCCCGAAGCGGACCCCGAACCCTCAGAAGAACCCCTGCCCGATGACGAAGGAGCGCGCGCGTGACCATCGCTGCCGCGGTCAACGAGAACGTCGCCCACCTCAGCAACTACCTGATCTACTCGGCGATGGCGGTCTACACGCTGGCCTTCCTCGCCTACATCGCGGAGTGGGTCTTCGGCAGCCGCAGCAAGGTCGCCAAGACCTCCGCCGCGCTCGCCCCCGGCGCCGCCGGGTCCGCGCCCGCGGTCACCGTGACCGTGAAGCAGGGCGGCGGCACCGCCACCCTGGCGCGCCCCGAGGTCGTCACCCGGGCCTCCGCCAGTGACCGCGGCTTCGCCGACGGCCCCGGCGCGGCCGGCGACACCGAGCAGGGCGACCTCTACGGCCGCATCGCGGTGTCCCTGACCGTGCTGGCCTGGGCGCTGCACGTGGCCGCCGTGGCGGCGCGCGCCTTCTCGGTGCAGCGCGCCCCCTGGGGCAACATGTACGAGTTCTCCACGACCTTCGGCGCCACGGCGGTCACCGCCTACCTGGTGCTGCTCCTGCTGGGCAAGAAGGTCCGCTGGATCGGGCTCTTCCTGACCACCACGGTCCTGCTCGACCTCGGCCTCGCCGTCTCGGTCCTCTACACCGACAGCGACCAGCTGGTCCCGGCGCTGCACTCCTACTGGCTGTGGATCCACGTCTCCTGCGCCATCATCTCCGGCGCGGTGCTCTACCTGGGCGCGGTGGCGAACGTGCTTTACCTGTTCCGCGACCGCTACGAGACCGGCCTCGCGGCCTCCGGCACCTCCGAGGGCACCTGGGCGAACATCATGTACCGCCTGCCGTCGGCCGCGAGCCTGGACAAGTTCGCGTACCGCGTGAACGCCATGGTCTTCCCGCTGTGGACGTTCACGATCATCGCCGGCGCGATCTGGGCCGAGGCGGCCTGGGGCCGCTACTGGGGCTGGGACCCCAAGGAGACCTGGTCCTTCATCACCTGGGTGGTCTACGCGGCCTACCTGCACGCCCGCGCCACCGCCGGCTGGAAGGGCCGCAAGGCCGCCTACCTGGCGCTGCTCGCCTTCGCCTGCTTCCTGTTCAACTACTACGGCGTGAACATCTTCATCACCGGCAAGCACTCCTACGCCGGCGTCTGAGCCCCGGCGTCCGGCCCCGGCCGGGGTTCAGCCCAGGCCGATGGCGTCCAGCTTCGCCCGCAGGTACGCGTGCGAGTCCACGGGCTCGTACGCGTGCCTGCCGACGGGCGCGGGCAGGGGCGTGACGCGGGTGCCGGGGTCGCACTCGTAGAACCACACCAGCGACATCAGCTCCTCCGCCGGGGCGTCGGCCGGCGGGGGCAGCACGCGGTGCCGCCCGGAACGCCAGCGGTCGCCGGTCCAGCGGGCCATCAGGTCGCCGATGTTGACGGTGAAGGAGTCCGGCTCCCAGGGGGCGTCCTGCCAGCCGTCCTCGTCGGTGTGCACCTGGAGGCCGCCCTTGCCCCGCTGGCGGTCGAGCACGGTGACCGTGCCGAAGTCGGTGTGCGGGCCGATCCTGAACTGGCCCGGCTCGGGCGCTCCGACCACCTCGGTGCCCGGGTACCAGTTGATGTTGAAACCCCAGGTGGGGTGGCGGGTGTGCCGGGTGAAGAGGTCCCCGGGCCCGCCCAGGGCGGCGGCCAGCAGCTCCAGCAGGTGGTCGGAGAGACCGCGCATGTGCCTCACGTACGCGTCCACCAGCGGTCGCAGCCGCGGCGTCTCGGCCGGCCAGAGGTTCGGCAGGAACCACTCGGCGTCCACCGCCGGGTCACCGGTCGGCTCCTCGGCGGCGAACGACCAGGACTCCTTCAGGTCCGGCGGGGTGGCCGTGCCCTCCGCGTAGCCGTTGGCCTCCGCGCCCGGGCCCAGCCAGCCGCGGCCCCCGACCCGTACCGCGTACGGCTCCTTGACGGCGGCCGGCAGCCGGAAGAAGCCGCGGGCGGCCTCCCGGATCGCCGCGCGCAGTCCCGGCTCGACGCCGTGCCCGGTGACCAGCAGGAAGCCGGCCGAGCACAGCGCCTCGTCGACGGTGGCGGCGACGCGCGCGCGGGTGGCGGCGTCGCCGGTGAGCCAGGGCCCGAGGTCGATGGTGGGGATCATGCGCCGATGTCCTCGTTCCACAGCTCGGGGCGGGCCGCGACGAACTCCGTCATCAGGGCCACGCACTCCGGGTCGTCCAGCAGGACGATCTCCACGCCGTGCTCGGCCAGCCAGTCGTGGCCGCCGTGGAAGGTGCGGGCCTCGCCGATGACGACCCGGGAGATCCCGAACTGCCGGACCAGGCCGCTGCAGTACCAGCACGGCGACAGGGTGGTCACCATCGTCGTCCCGCGGTAGGTGCGCTGCCGTCCGGCGGCCCGGAAGGCCGCCGTCTCGCCGTGCATCGACGGATCTCCGTCCTGCACGCGGCGGTTGCGGCCGCGGCCCAGCACCGTGCGGCCGTCCGGAGCGTACAGGGCCGCCCCGATGGGGATCCCGCCCTCCGCGAGGCCCGCCCGGGCCTCGGCGACGGCGGTCGCCAGCATCGCCTGCGCGTCGTCCATGACGCCCAGTGTCCCGCAGGATCAGCCGCGGGGCTGGTTGTCCTGGCCGTCGGCGGGGCCGATCTCGCGCTGCCGCAGCTCCTCCTCGCGGCGGCGCAGGTCGGCCTCCCAGCTCTTCAGCAGTTGCTCGTCCTTCTTGTTCTCCTCGCGCAGCGAGTGCAGGAACTCCGGGTTGTCGTCCGGGGCGACCCACTGCGTGCGGTGGTTGCGGTGCCACTCCGCGGGCGTGCTGCCGCCCGCCGGCCCGGTGCGGTGCTTGCCTGCGACCAGCCAGGCGATCGGCCCGATCAGCACCTCGCCGAAGAGCAGGATGACGATGACCCACACGACCTTGGGGAGGCCGCGGACCTGCTCCTCGGGCGTGTTGAGGCAGTCGATGAAGGCGTAGATCCACAACGCCAGCACCAGCAGGAACGGGATGTACCGGATCATCGCGGGAGTGCCCCCCAGGCAGCGACGGCGGGGCGCGGCAGGGCCCCGGTGACGGGTCCAGGGTAGTGCGTGCCGGATACTGGACCGCATGGCTTACGACGATCTTCGCTCGCTGCTGAGGGCCCTGGAGAAGGAGGGGGACCTCAAGCGCGTCAAGGCAGAGGTCGACCCGTACCTGGAGGTCGGTGAGATCGTCGACCGCGTCAACAAGGCGGGCGGCCCGGCGCTGCTGTTCGAGAACGTCAAGGGCTCCTCGATGCCCCTGGCGATGAACGTGTACGGCACCGACCGCCGGCTGCTGAAGGCGCTCGGCCTGAAGTCCTACGCCGACATCGGCGACCGCATCGGCGGGCTGCTCAAGCCGGAGCTGCCGCACGGTTTCGTCGGCGTGCGCGAGGCCTTCGGCAAGCTCGCCGGGATGACGCACGTACCGCCGAAGAAGGTGAAGGACGCCCCCGTCCAGGAGGTCGTCCTCACCGGCGACGACGTCGACCTGGACGCGCTGCCGGCCCTGTTCACCTGGCCCGAGGACGGCGGCTCCTTCTTCAACCTCGGCCTGACGCACACCAAGGACCCCGGGACCGGCGTCCGCAACCTGGGCCTGTACCGGCTGCAGCGGCACGACCGCCGCACCATCGGGATGCACTGGCAGATCCACAAGGACAGCCGCAACCACTACCAGGTGGCCCAGCGGCGCGGCGAACGGCTCCCGGTGGCCATCGCGTTCGGCTGTCCGCCCGCCGTGACGTACGCCTCGACCGCGCCGCTGCCCGGCGACATCGACGAGTACCTCCTCGCCGGCTTCGTCGGGGGCAGGCGCATCGAGATGGTCGACTGCAAGACGGTGCCGCTGCAGGTGCCCGCCCAGGCGGAGGTGGTCCTGGAGGGCTGGCTGGAGCCCGGGAAGATGCTGCCCGAGGGGCCGTTCGGCGACCACACGGGCTTTTACACCCCGCAGGAGCCCTTCCCGGCGCTGACCATCGACTGCGTGACGATGCGCCGCCGGCCGCTGCTGCAGTCCATCGTGGTGGGCCGGCCGCCGACCGAGGACGGCCCGCTGGGCCGGGCCACCGAGCGGTTCTTCCTCCCGCTGCTGAAGGTCATCGTGCCGGACATCGTGGACTACCACCTGCCGGAGGCGGGCGGCTTCCACAACTGCGCGATCGTCTCGATCGACAAGAAGTACCCGAAGCACGCCCAGAAGGTCATGCACGCCATCTGGGGCGCCCACATGATGTCGCTGACCAAGCTGATCGTCGTGGTCGACGCCGACTGCGACGTGCACGACCTGCACGAGGTCGCCTGGCGGGCGCTGGGCAACACCGACTACGCCCGCGACCTGTCGGTGGTCGAAGGTCCCGTGGACCACCTCGACCACTCCTCCTACCAGCAGTTCTGGGGTGGCAAGGCAGGCATCGACGCGACCCGGAAGCTGCCCGAGGAGGGCTACACCCGCGACGGCGGCTGGCCCGAGATGGTGCTCTCCGACCCGGAGACCGCCGCGAAGGTCGACCGCCGCTGGAAGGAGTACGGCCTGTGAGCGCCGAATCCGCGACCCCGGATCTCTTCGGACCCTCCCCGCGCCCGGACGGCAAGGTCCGGGCGTTCCTGCGGCTGGTGATGATCGAGCACTCGGTCTTCGCCCTGCCCTTCGCCTACATCGCCGCGCTCAGCGCGATGTTCGCGCAGGACCGGTCCGTCCACTGGTGGCAGCTCTTCCTGATCACCGTCGCCATGGTGGGCCTGCGCACCTTCGCGATGGCGTGCAACCGGATCATCGACCGCGAGATCGACGCCCGCAACCCGCGCACCGCGGGACGCGAACTGGTCACCGGCGCCGTGTCCGTGCGCTCGGCGTGGACCGGCGCGCTGATCGCCGTGGTGTTCTTCCTGGGCGCCGCCGCGCTGCTCAACCCGCTGTGCCTGGCATTGGCGCCGATCGCGGTGGTCCCGATGGTGGTCTACCCGTACGGCAAGCGGTTCACGGACTACCCGCACGCCATCCTCGGCCTCGCCCAGGCCATGGGCCCCATCGGCGCCTGGCTCGCGGTCACCGGCTCCTGGTCGTGGGACGCCGTGATCCTCGGCCTCGCGGTGGGCGTGTGGATCGGCGGCTTCGACCTGATCTTCGCCTGCCAGGACGTTGCCGCCGACCGCGCCCACGGGGTGCGCTCGGTGCCGGCCCGCTTCGGCGTCGACGGCGCGCTGTACGGGGCGCGGGTGAGCCACGTGGTGACGACCGTGCTGCTCGTCTGGTACGGACTGGCGGTCGGCGCCGGGGCCTTCTGGTGGGTCGGCATGCTGATCGTCGGCGGTGCCTTCGTCTACGAGCACAGCATCGTGAAGCCCGGCGACCTCAGCAGGCTCAACCGGGCGTTCTTCACGGTCAACGGCTTCATCGGGATGGCGCTGTTCCTGTGCGCCCTGCTCGACCTCGCGGTGCGCGGCCTGGGCGTGTGACGCCCCCGCGCCCGGCGCGGTCGCGCCGGGTCAGCGGCGCACGAACGGCAGGGCGACGAACTTCGGGTAGCTCCACCACTGGCCGCCGTTGGCCTTGGTGCTGCCGATGATGCAGAAGATCACCCCGGTCAGGAGGTGCAGCGCGGCCAGGGCCATCAGGCCGAAGCCCACGAAGGGCAGCCAGACCGGTCCGCCGTGGTCGTACGCGGCCACGGAGGCGAGGCCGCCGCCGTAGCCGACGATGCCCAGGAGGCCCGCGATGGCCGCGGTGATGCCGTAGTTGATCCCCTGCGCGGCGTGGTGCCGGATGAAGGGGTCGTGCTTGTTGCGCTCGTTGGAGCGGATGACCAGCGGGGTCACCCAGGCCAGCGCCCAGCCCAGGCAGCACATGCTGCTGCCCGCCACCACGGTGAGCAGCGCGCCCAGGTGAGCCCACATGGCCGGCGTGGTGGGCGGCCGCAGCGGCGGGGGCGGGAACGGCAGCGGTCCCTGGCCGTGGCCGTAGCCGTAGCCGTACGGGGGCTGCGGCGGTGCGGGCGGCGGGTACGGCGGGGGCGGTGACGGCATGGCGTGGGGCCCCTGCGCCGGACCCGGCTGCGGTGGCACGGGCGGCGCCGTGTCCCGCGGCGGTACGTCGTCGTGCTTGCTGAAATCGGTCATGGAGAACCGCCCCCCGTCGTTTGGTCCCCGGATCCTACGGCCTCATCTGATCAGCCCGTCGGCGGGGCGGTCCCGGAAGAGGAAGGCGCCCACGACGCCGCCGAGGAGGCCGAAGAGGTGGCCCTGCCAGGAGACCCCCTGCGCGGTCGGCAGGACACCCCACAGGATCGAGCCGTACGCCACCGCGACGACCAGCCCGACCGCGATGTCGATGAGGCGCCGGTCGACGAAGCCGCGCACCAGCAGGTACCCGAACAGGCCGAAGACGACGCCGGAGGCGCCGGCGGTGTTGGTGTGCGGCGGCGCCACCAGCCAGACCCCGCCGCCGCTCGCCATGACGATGACGAAGACCACGCTCAGCAGGCGGGTCGTGCCGCGCAGCGCCGCGAGGAAGCCCAGCACCAGCAGCGGCAGGCTGTTGGCGGCGACGTGGTCGAAGCCGAAGTGGATGAACGCGGCGGGGATGATGTCGCGCAGTTCGCCGATCTGCCGCGGCACGATCCCGAAGGTGTCGAGCGCGTGATGGGTCATCACGTCCACGCACTCGATCAGCCAGAGCAGCCCCACCCAGATGAACATGATCGCCGCGGCCGTCTTCGCCCGCTCTCCCGGAGCGACGTCGCCCCGGACGCGCCGCCGGGCGTCACCGGCGTCACGGCCGGCGATGGGTTCGTACGCCACAGGCCCCCCTCGTGGTGGTCCACCGTCCGCCTGGCCGGCCAGGCTCCCCTCACGGTAGACAACGACGACGGCATCCGTGGCGGTTCCCGCGCCCACTCGTCCGTTCCGCCCGGCCGGACCGGCGGAGGCCGTGCCACAGGTGGCCGGATAGGCTCGCGGCATGGACGACAGCGAGCGCGGGACACCGTGGGTGGTCGGGGTCTCCGGGGCTTCCGGGACGCCGTACGCCGCGGCGGTGCTGCGGGCGCTGCTGCACGCCGGCGAGGCGGTGGACCTGGTGGTCAGCCGGGCCGCCCGGCTCACCGTCCTGGACGAGACCGGGGCGCCTTTCCGGGACGCCCACTGGCGCGAGGACCTGGCCCGCTGGCTGGCCCGCGGCGCGGACGGCACCCCGGACCGGTTCGAGACCGATCTGAGCCGGGTGCGGTACTGGTCCGCCGGGGACCTCGCGGCCGGGCCGAGCTCGGGTTCGTACCCGGTCAAGGGGATGCTGATCGTGCCGGCGAGCACGGCCTGCGTGGCGGGCGTCGCCCTCGGGCTCTCCAAGGACCTGCTGCAGCGGGTGGCGAGCGTCACCCTGAAGGAGCGCCGGCCCCTGGTGGTCGCGGTACGGGAGACGCCGCTGGGCGGGCAGACCCTGAGGCACCTGGTCGCCCTGGACGAGGCGGGCGCCGTGGTGCTGCCGGCCTCCCCCGCCTTCTACGCCGGGGCCAGGGACATCCAGGACCTGGTCGACTTCGTCGCCGGCCGCGCGCTGGACGCCGTGCGGGTGCCGCACAAGCTGTACCGCCGCTGGGAGGGCGAGCTGGGGGCCGCCGGGGCCGGGGTCGACGGGGCTGCTGCGGATTGATGCGCAGGGCACATCCCCGTTCATGCCTTAGATTCTTGTCCTGACAGCGCAGTCGCGGCACGAATGAAGGGGTCCAGTCTGATGGACGCGGTGGACAGGCAGCTCATCCAGGCCCTCCGTGAGAACGGCCGGGCCTCGTACGCCGAGCTGGGCCGGCTGGTGGGCCTGTCCGGACCGAGCGTCACCGACCGGATCAACCGGCTGGAGCAGGCCGGTGTCATCACCGGCTACCGCGCCACGATCCGCCCCGCGGCACTGGGCCTCGGGGTCACCGCGCTGGTGGGCCTGCAGCTCAGCGACGCCGCCGACCACGAGGACGTGGCGACCCGGCTGCGCGACCTGGACGAGATCGAGGACTGCTGGTTCATCGCCGGCGACGACTCGTACATGCTCAAGGTGCGCGTCCCCGACGTGGACGGCCTGGAGCACACCATCCGCCGGCTGTCCGGCACCAAGGGCGTCGCCCGGACCCGCACCACCATCGTGCTCTCCACGAAGTGGGAGAACCGGGTCGGGGAACTTCCCGAGAGCATCTAGGCGTAAGGTCGGACGGTCGACTACGGATGGTGAAGGCGAGGCGGGCGATGGACGCGGGGCTCAAGCGCGAGCTGGAGGAGAAGGTCTACGCGGGTGAGCGGCTGACCCGCGAGGACGGCATCGCCCTCTACGAGTCCGACGATCTGGCCTGGCTGGGCGGCCTCGCCCACCACGTGCGGACGCGGAAGAACGGTGACGTCGTCCACTTCAACGTCAACCGTCACCTCAACATGACCAACGTCTGCACCGCCTCCTGCGCGTACTGCTCCTTCCAGCGCAAGCCGGGGGAGAAGGACGCCTACACGATGCGCATCGAGGAGGCCGTCCGGCTGGCGAAGGAGATGGAGGGCGAGAACCTCACCGAGCTCCACATCGTCAACGGCCTCCACCCGACGCTGCCGTGGCGCTACTACCCGCGCTCGCTGAAGGCGCTCAAGGAGGCGCTGCCGGACGTCTCCCTGAAGGCCTTCACCGCCACCGAGATCCACCACTTCGAGACGATCTCCGGGATGAGCGCGAGCGAGATCCTGGACGAGCTCATCGAGGCGGGCCTGGAGTCGCTGACCGGCGGCGGCGCCGAGATCTTCGACTGGGAGGTGCGGCAGCACATCGTCGACCACCGCACCCACTGGGAGGACTGGTCGCGCATCCACCGGCTGGCGCACGAGAAGGGCCTCAAGACCCCGTGCACCATGCTGTACGGGCACATCGAGGAGCCCCGGCACCGGGTGGACCACGTGCTGCGGCTGCGCGAGCTGCAGGACGAGACCGGCGGCTTCCAGGTCTTCATCCCGCTGCGCTACCAGCACGACTTCGTGGACCTGAAGGACGGCAAGGTCCGCAACACCCTCCAGGCGCGCACCACGATGGCCAGCGGCGCCGAGGCGCTGAAGACCTTCGCGGTCTCCCGGCTGCTGTTCGACAACGTGCCGCACGTGAAGGTGTTCTGGGTCATGCACGGTGTGCAGACCGCCCAGCTCGCGCTGCAGCACGGCGCGGACGACATGGACGGCTCGGTCGTCGAGTACAAGATCACGCACGACGCCGACAACTACGGCACGCCCAACAAGCTCACCCGTGACGACCTGCTGGAGCTCATCCAGGACGCCGGCTTCCGTCCGGTGGAGCGCAACACCCGCTACGAGATCATCCGTGAGTACCCGGGTCCCGACGCGGCGCGCCGCGAGTCGCCGCAGCCGATGCGCCTGTGAGCCCAGGCGTGCGCCGTCGCGCGATCCTTGCTGCCCCGCACGTCGAGTGCGCTGGTGGTCGTCACCAGCGGATGATCTCCGGCGCATCGGTTCACATGAGAG
>NZ_JBEXSX010000084.1:0-34485 GCF_040613835.1 Streptomyces sp. NPDC006207
CCGACGCCCGCACCCAGCGCACGCAGGTGAGGGCGATTAGCGACCCGTACGGGACGTTCCTCGCCACCCTGCCGCCCGGCGCGGGCGGTCACTGCTGTCCGGCGGACGTCACGCACCGGCGTGCGGGGCGGCGGGCGCGGCCGGTTCCTCTGCCGGAGCCCCGGCGCGGGGGCGGTCCAGGCGGCTCGGCCACCACACGCGGTGCCGCAGGTCGAGGGTGAACGCGGTCACCAGCACCGACCGCACGACCAAGGTGTCCAGCAGGACGCCGAAGGCCACCGCGAAGCCGATCTCCGCGAAGCCCACGACGGGCAGTGTCGCCAGGGCCGCGAACGTGCCGGCGAGCACCAGGCCCGCGGAGGTGATGACACCGCCGGTCGCCGCGAGGCCGGTGAGGGTTCCCTCGCGGGTCCCGGACAGCGCGCTCTCCTCGCGGATCCGCGTCATCAGGAAGATGTTGTAGTCGATGCCCAGCGCCACCAGGAACACGAAGACGAACAGCGGGAAGGCCGTGTCCTCGCCCTGGAAGCCGAAGACGTGCCGGAAGGCGAGCACGCTGACGCCGAGCGCGGCGGCGAAGGAGAGCACCACGGTCGCGATGAGCACCAGCGGGGCGGTGAGGGCCCGCAGCAGGATGCCCAGGATCACCAGCACGACGACGAGGATCATGGGGATGAGCAGCTCGTTGTCGTGCGCTGAGGCGCGGCCCGCGTCGAGCAGTGCCGCCGTACCGCCGCCGACCTTGGCGTCGGCACCCGGCACGGCGTGCAGGGTCCCGCGGGCGCGGTCCACGGTGTCCTCGGCGGCCTGGCTGTCGGCCGGGTCGGTGAGCGTTGCCTCCAGGTAGACCCGGCCGTCCTTCTGCGCAGGCGCGCCCTTCGGTACGACCGCGGAGCCGGGTGCGACGCCCTCGACGCCGTCGAGCGCGGCCTTGACCTGCTCCGCCGCACCCGCGTCGGCGATCACCACCAGCGGCTGTCCGGAGCCGGCGGGGAAGTAGCGGGACTCGACCTGCTGGCCGATGACGGAGTCGGGGGTCCCGGTGAAGCTCTGGGCGTTGCTCAGGCCCGCCGCCTCCAGACCGATCACGCCCAGCGAGAGTGCGGCCAGCACGGCGGCGGTGCCCACCCACACCGTGCGCGGCCGGCGGTCGATGCGGCGGCCCACCCGGGACCACACCCCGTTCCGGGTGGGCTCGGCGGAACCGGCGTGCGGGACGGCGGGCCAGAACACCCAGCGGCCCACGACGACCAGCAGGGCGGGGAAGAGCGTCAGCATGGCGGCCAGGCCGACGACGACGCCGACGGCGGCGACCGGCCCGAGCCCGGAGGTCGAGTTCATCTCGGCGGCCAGCAGGCACAGCATGCTCACCGCGACCGTGGCGGCACTGGCGACGATCGCCGGCCCCGCCCGGTGCAGGGCCAGCGCCATGGCCTCGTGGCGGTCCTCGTGGCGGCGCAGTTCCTCGCGGTAGCGGGCGACCAGCAGCAGCGCGTAGTCCGTGCCGGCGCCGAACACCAGGACGGTGAGGATGCCCGCGCTCTGCGCGTTGACGACGAGGTCGGCGTGCTCGGCCAGCAGGTAGACCGCCGCCTGCGCCGTGAACAGCGCCCCGACGACCGAGACGACCGGCAGCAGGATGAGGGTGACGCTGCGGTAGGTGAGCAGCAGGATGACGACGACCACGGCGAGCGCGCTGTACAGCAGGGTGCCGTCGATGCCCTCGAAGGCCTCGGCGGAGTCGGCCGCGAAGCCACCCGGTCCGGTGATGTGCACCTCGAGGCCGCCGGTGCCGTCGCCGGTGACGGCGCGGATGCCGGCGACCGCGTCCGCGATGCCCGTCCAGCCGCCCTCGTCCACGCCGATGGGGACGATGAGCTGCGCGGCGCGCGGGCCGGCGGCGCGTTCCTCGTACACCGGGCCGACGGTGCGGCCGCCGAAGACGCCGTGCCCGGTCATCCGTCGTATCTGCGCGGCGTCCTGACCGACCGTCGCACGGTCCTCGTCGGTCAGTCCGCCGGGGCGCGCGTAGACCACGACGGCGGGGGCGGTGTCGGGCAGGAACCGCTTCTGCAGTTCCAGGACCTGAGTGGACTCCGCGTTGCCCGGCAGCCAGGAGGAGGAGTCGTTCTGCTGCGCGTCCGTGAGCTTCTGGGCCAGCGGCGCCACCGCCACCAGCAGGACCAGCCAGAGCGCGAGCACGACCCATTTGCCGCGCCGGCCGCAGACCAGGACCGCCCAGCCGTGTGGAGCCTTCACACCCGTCACCTCCGCCTCGCCAAGGCGTCCCCCGAGGAGTGCTCCCGATCCGCACAGCATCCCACGCCCGGACGGGGCGTGCGAGGAGGTTTTCCACAGCCGTCCGCCCGGTGCGCGGGGAAGCGCCCGGCACCGCCATACTGGGACCATGGCCGTGCAGATCAACCCCAGTATTCTCTCCGCCGACTTCGCGCGCCTCGCCGACGAGGCGCGGGCCGTCGAAGGCGCGGACTGGCTCCACGTCGACGTGATGGACAATCACTTCGTCCCCAACCTGACGCTCGGCGTGCCGGTCGTGGAGTCCCTCCACAAGGCGACCAAGACCCCGCTCGACTGCCATCTGATGATCGCCGATCCGGACCGCTGGGCCCCGGCCTACGTCGAGGCGGGCGCGGGTTCCGTCACCTTCCACGTCGAGGCGGCCGCCGCGCCGGTGCGCCTGGCCCGGGAGATCCGCGCCAAGGGCGCGCGGGCCTCGATGGCGCTCAGGCCGGCGACGCCGGTCGAGCCGTACGAGGACCTGCTGCCCGAGCTCGACATGCTGCTGATCATGACCGTGGAGCCGGGCTTCGGCGGTCAGGCCTTCCTCGACATCATGCTGCCCAAGATCCGACGCGCCCGGAAGCTGATCGACAAGCACGGGCTGGACCTGTGGCTGCAGGTCGACGGGGGAGTCTCGGCCGCCACCATCGAGCGCTGCGCCGAGGCCGGAGCGGACGTCTTCGTGGCCGGTTCGGCCGTCTACGGAGCCGAGGACCCGGCCGAGGCGGTACGGGGGCTGCGCAAGCAGGCGGCGGCGGCCTGCGCGCACTGACCACTGAGTGGGCAGCGTGCTCCGGTACTCCGGAGTACGTGCGAGGATGAGCGCGGAGCCGATCAGATGGGCAACTGGGGAGAGAACGTGACCACAGGCCGCACAGGGGTGCGCATGGGCCCCGGCGAGATGGTCCAGGCGGCGGCGATGGCCCGCCGCTTCTACCTGGAGGGAAAATCCAAGATCCAGATCGCCGAGGAGTTCGGCGTGAGCCGCTTCAAGGTGGCGCGGGTCCTGGAGACGGCCCTCGAACGTGACCTCGTGCGCATCGAGATCAGGGTCCCCGCCGAGCTCGACGCCGAACGCTCCGACGCCCTGCGCGCCCGCTACGGGCTGCGGCACGCCGTCGTCGTCGAGTCGCCCGCCGACGAGACCGACGGCCCCGACCCGGAGAACCTGGGCGCCGTCGCCGCGCAGCTGCTCGGCGAGCTGGTCAGCGAGGGTGACGTGCTCGGCCTCGCCTGGGGGCGCTCCATCATCACCATGGCCAACGCCCTCGACCGGCTGCCGCCGTGCACGGTCGTCCAGCTCACCGGCGTGTACGACGCCGGCACCGCCGACCGCGGCTCGGTCGAGGCGGTCCGCACCGCCGCGGCCGTCTCCGGCGGCGAGGCCCACCCGATGTACGCCCCCATGGTGCTGCCCGACCCGGCGACGGCCGCGGCGCTGCGCGCCCAGAGCGGCATCGCGGCCGCCATGAGCTACTTCGACAAGGTCACCGTGGCCGTGGTCTCGATCGGGTCCTGGGCGGCCGGCATCTCCACCGTCCACGACGCCCTGACCGACGCCGAGCGGGAGCACTACGCCTCCCTCGGCGTCGCCGCGGAGATGTCCTCGCACCTTTTCGACGCCGAGGGCCTGCTGGTCGGCCGTGACCTGGGCGAGCGCTGCATCACGATCGAGGCGGACCGGCTGCGCCGCATCCCCGAGGTGCTCGCCATCGCCGGCGGGCTGCGCAAGGCCGCCGCGGTCGACGCCGTGCTCCGGTCCGGTCTGGTCACCAGCATCGTGACGGACACCGCCGCCGCCGACTACCTGCTGGACTCCACCACGCCCATGCCGCGGCCCGCCCTCGACCGCGCGGATCCCGAGGCGCTCCGCGAGCCCTAGTCCACCGCCCGCCGCCCACCGTCCGCTCGCGCGCCCTGCGCGGCGGGCACCGCGGGCTGTGGCAGCATCGCGGCATGCCGACCGGCCCCGTCCGCCGTGCCACCGTGATCGCCCTCGCCCTGCTGGGCTGCCTCGCGCTGCTGCTCACCGGCTGCTCCCCGCCCGCCACCGAACCCGTCGGGGCGCTGCCCACGGTGGCCGTCACGAGCCTGCCGCCCGAGGCCCGCGAGACGCTCCGGCTGATCGACGCGGGCGGCCCCTTCCCGTACGCGAAGGACGGCACCGTCTTCGGCAACGTCGAGGGCCTGCTGCCCGCGCACCCGCGCGGCTACTACCACGAGTACACCGTCCCGACCCCGGGGACGAGCGACCGTGGCGCCCGGCGCTTCGTCACCGGATCCGGCGGGGAGGTCTACTACACCGACGACCACTACCAGAGCTTCAGGGCGGTCCGCAGATGACGGCAACGACGGTGCTGGACCTGCACGGGGTCACCACCAAGAGCGCGTTCATGGAGCGCTGCGCCGAGCAGTTGCGGCTGCCCGGCTGGTTCGGCCGCAACTGGGACGCCCTGTACGACTGCCTCACCGACCTGCCCGACCCCGCGCGGGGCGGGCTCCGCCTGGTCGTCCGCGGCTGGCGCGACTTCGCGGCGGCCGAACCGGAGCAGTGGCGGACCGCGCGCCGGGTCCTCGCGGACGCCGCCGCCTTCCACGAGCCGGCCGTGCTCCCCTTCGAGGTCGTCCTGGAGGAACCTACGAGCGACCCTTCGTGAGCGCCGGAGTTTCCTCCGTGTTCGTTTCGGCCCGGTCCGTGCAAAAATGAAGTACGTGCGTTTCCTCAATGATGCAAAGCCTCCGTACGACCTGACGTACGACGACGTGTTCATGGTCCCCAGCCGCTCGGCGGTGGGTTCCCGCCAAGCGGTCGACCTCTCGGCCCCGGACGGCACCGGCACCACCATCCCGCTCGTGGTCGCCAACATGACTGCCATCGCCGGTCGCCGCATGGCCGAGACCGTCGCCCGGCGCGGAGGTCTGGTGGTCATCCCCCAGGACATCCCGATCGATGTGATCGCCGAGGTGATCACCTGGGTGAAGCAGCGGCACCTCGTGCTCGACACCCCGATCGTGCTCGGCCCGCACGCCACCGTCGCCGACGCCCTGGCGCTGCTGCCCAAGCGGGCGCACGGCGCCGCCGTCGTCGTCGAGGACGGCCGTCCGGTCGGCATCGTCACCGAGCACGACCTCACCGGTGTGGACCGCTTCACCCAGGTCTCCGTGGTGATGTCCAAGGACCTCCTGCTGCTGCCCGCGGACATCGACCCGCGCGAGGCCTTCAACCGCCTGGAGGAGGCCAACCGCAAGCTCGCCCCCGCGGTGGACGCCGACGGCAGGCTGGCCGGGATCCTCACCCGCAAGGCAGCGCTGCGCGCCACCCTCTACACCCCCGCCACCGACGCCGGCGGGCGGCTGCGCATCGCCGCCGCCGTCGGCATCAACGGCGATGTGGCGGGCAAGGCCAAGCAGCTGCTCGACGCGGGAGTCGACACGCTCGTCGTCGACACCGCCCACGGTCACCAGGAGAGCATGATCCAGGCCGTGAAGGCCGTCCGCGCCCTGGACCCGCAGGTTCCGGTCGTGGCCGGCAACGTCGTCTCCGCCGAGGGCGTGCGCGACCTGATCGAGGCCGGTGCCGACATCGTCAAGGTCGGCGTGGGCCCGGGCGCCATGTGCACCACCCGCATGATGACCGGCGTGGGCCGGCCGCAGTTCTCCGCCGTCATGGAGTGCGCCGCCGAGGCCGCCCGGCACGGCAAGCACGTCTGGGCCGACGGTGGCGTCCGGCACCCGCGCGACGTCGCCATGGCGCTCGCCGCCGGCGCGTCCAACGTCATGATCGGCTCCTGGTTCGCGGGCACCTACGAGTCGCCAGGCGACCTGCAGCAGACCGCCGACGGCCGGCCGTACAAGGAGAGCTTCGGCATGGCCTCCGCCCGCGCCGTGGCCAACCGCACGAGCGAGGAGTCCGCCTACGACCGCGCCCGCAAGGGGCTGTTCGAGGAGGGCATCTCCACCTCGCGAATGTTCCTCGACCCGGGCCGCCCGGGTGTCGAGGACCTCATCGACTCGATCATCGCGGGCGTCCGCAGCTCCTGCACCTACGCCGGGGCCGCCAACCTCGCCGAGTTCGCCGAGAAGGCCGTCGTCGGCATCCAGAGCGCCGCCGGCTACGCCGAGGGCAAGCCGCTGCACGCCAGCTGGCAGTAGCCGGCACCGCTGCCCGGGTGCCCCCGTCCGCTTCCGCGGACGGGGGCACCCGCGTTCCCGCCTCGACGCGATCACCCGGGAGTGCTCCGCCGGGGTGGACGGCGGTCGGCCTCGTAGTCTGGTGTGCGTACGGCACGCGCCGTTCCCACTCGCTCGCGAAGAGAAGTGACCCACCCCCAGTGCGACTGAACGAACTCGACGAACGCATCGTCCACGCCCTCGCCCAGGACGCCCGCCGCTCCTTCGCCGACATCGGCTCCCTCGTCGGGCTCTCCGCCCCCGCCGTCAAGCGCCGCGTCGACCGGCTGCTGGCGGAGGGCGCCATCACGGGTTTCACCGTCCGCGTCGAGCCCTCCGCGCTGGGTTGGGAGACCGAGGCGTTCGTCGAGCTCTACTGCCGCCACAACACCTCGCCCGACGACATCCGGCGCGGCCTGTCGCGCTACCCGGAGGTGGCGTCCGCCTCGACCGTCACCGGCGAGGCGGACGCCGTCGTCCAGATCTACGCCGCCGACGTGCGCCACTTCGAGCGCGTCCTGGAGCGGATCGCCGGCGAGCCCTTCGTGGAGCGCACCAAGTCCGTCCTGGTGCTGTCGCCGCTGCTGCGCCGCTACACGGGAGTGCCGGACCAGCCGGAGCCGTGACCGCGGGCGGGCCGGGCCGGGGAGCCGGGTCCGGCCGCCCCCGCGCAACGAATCGCCGCCGCTGCGCCCCGGCGCGCAACGAATCGGCGGTCGGTGCGCAACGGACGCGTCTTGTCGCCACGACGCCCGGAATCGTACCGTCGAGGCAGATCCGGAACAGGCTCCCCACCAGGCGAAAGAGGCTCCATGGCGCCGCTGCGCACCGCGCTGTACCAAGGCCCGAGCGGCGTCCCCTCCTCCGTGGACGACAGCCTGGCCGCGCTCGACGCCGCCGCGCGCCGGGCCTCCGCCGCGGGAGCCCGCCTGCTCGTCACGCCCGAGATGTACCTGACCGGCTACGCCCTCGGCGACGCGGTCCCGGGCCTCGCCGAGGCGGCCGACGGGCCGGCCGCCGCCCGGGTCGGCCGGATCGCCGCCGAGCACGGCCTGGGCATCGTCTACGGCTACCCCGAGCGCGACGGCTGCGGCGTCTTCAACTCCGCCCAGCTGATCGGGCCGGACGGCGGACGCCTCGCCAACTACCGCAAGACCCACCTCTTCGGCGACTTCGAGCGGACCTGGTTCACCCCCGGCGACGACGCCGTCGTCCAGGCCGAACTCGACGGCGTCCGGATCGGCATCCTCATCTGCTACGACGTCGAGTTCCCGGAGACCGTGCGGGCCCACGCCCTCGCGGGCACCCAGCTGCTCGCGGTGCCCACCGCGCTGATGCGGCCCTACGAGTTCGTCCCGCAGACCCTGGTGCCGGCCCGCGCGTACGAGAGCCAGCTGCACGTCGCCTACGCCAACCGCTGCGGCCCCGAGGGCGATTTCGACTTCGCGGGGCAGAGCTGCCTCGCCGGACCCGACGGCGCCGTACGCGCCCGGGCCGGAGCCACCGAGGAGCTGGTCGTCGCCGACGCCGACCCGGATCTCCTGCGCGCGGTCCGCGAGGAGACGCCCTACCTCGAGGACCGCCGCCCCGAGCTGTACCGCTCGCTGGGCTGATCCCGACCCCTTCCCCCGCCCCGCCTGACCGCTTCACAGCCAGGAGAACCACGCCATGACGTCCACGGTGCCCACCGCGGTCCACGACGAGCAGCACCCCGGGGTGCGGTCGGCCCCGCCGATCACCATGTTCGGCCCGGACTTCCCGTTCGCCTACGACGACTTCCTGGCGAGCGCCGCGGGCCTCGGCTCCATACCGGCGACCGAACACGGGGCGGAGGTCGCGGTCATCGGCGGCGGCCTGTCCGGCATCGTCGCCGCGTACGAGCTGATGAAGATGGGCCTCAAGCCCGTCGTCTACGAGGCCGACCGGATCGGCGGCCGGCTGCGCACCGTCGGCTTCGAGGGCTGCGACGAGAACCTGACCGCGGAGATGGGCGCGATGCGCTTCCCGCCGTCCTCCACCGCCCTGCAGCACTACATCGACCTGGTGGGCCTGGAGACCACGCCCTTCCCCAACCCGCTGGCCCCCGAGACCCCGTCGACCGTCGTCGACCTCAAGGGCGAGTCCCACTACGCGCAGACCATCGACGACCTGCCGCAGGTCTACCGCGACGTCGCGCACGCCTGGAACGCCTGCCTGGAGGAGGGCGCGGACTTCTCCGACATGAACCGCGCGATGCGTGAGCGCGACGTCCCGCGTATCCGCGAGATCTGGGCGAAGCTGGTCGAGAAGCTGGACAACCAGACCTTCTACGGGTTCCTGTGCGACTCCGAGGCGTTCAAGTCCTTCCGCCACCGGGAGATCTTCGGCCAGGTCGGCTTCGGCACGGGCGGCTGGGACACCGACTTCCCCAACTCCATCCTGGAGATCCTGCGCGTCGTCTACACCGAGGCCGACGACCACCACCGCGGCATCGTCGGAGGCAGCCAGCAACTGCCGCTGCGGCTGTGGGAACGCGAACCGCAGAAGATCGTCCACTGGCCGCTCGGCACCTCGCTGAAGTCCCTGCACGGCGGCGACCCCCGCCCGGCCGTGACCCGACTGCACCGCACCGCCGGCAACCGGATCACCGTCACCGACGCCGACGGCGACATCCGCACCTACCGCGCCGCGATCTTCACCGCGCAGAGCTGGATGCTGCTCAGCAAGATCGACTGCGACGACTCGCTCTTCCCGATCGACCACTGGACGGCGATCGAGCGCACCCACTACATGGAGTCCAGCAAGCTCTTCGTCCCGGTCGACCGGCCGTTCTGGCTGGACAAGGACGAGCAGACGGGCCGCGACGTGATGAGCATGACGCTCACCGACCGCATGACCCGCGGCACCTACCTGCTGGACAACGGCCCGGACGAGCCGGCCGTGATCTGCCTGTCGTACACGTGGTGCGACGACAGCCTCAAGTGGCTGCCGCTGAGCGCGTCCGAGCGCATGGAGGTCATGCTCAAGTCGCTCGGCGAGATCTACCCGAAGGTCGACATCCGGGGGCACATCATCGGCAACCCGGTGACCGTCTCCTGGGAGAACGAGCCCTACTTCATGGGCGCGTTCAAGGCGAACCTGCCCGGTCACTACCGCTACCAGCGGCGCCTGTTCACCCACTTCATGCAGGACACCCTCCCCGAGGACAAGCGCGGCATCTACCTCGCGGGCGACGACATCTCCTGGACCGCGGGCTGGGCCGAGGGCGCCGTGCAGACCGCGCTCAACGCCGTGTGGGGCGTGATGCACCAGTTCGGCGGCACCACGGACCCGACCAACCCGGGCCCGGGCGACCTCTACGACGAGATCGCGCCGGTCATGCTCGACGAGGACTGACCCGCCCCCCTCAGCGGGCCAGCGGGGTCAGCAGGAAGCGCCCCACCAGCCCGACCCCGGAGTCGAGCTTCTCGGCGAACTCCTCGTACACCTCCGGCAGTCCGCGCAGGGACCACAGCACGCGGGACGCGGCCCACGCCGCGTCCCGCGCGCGTTCCAGGCTCCAGGAACCGGCGAGATGGGTCAGCGGGTCGGCGAGGTCCAGCAGATCGGGGCCGGGCATCAGCTCCTCCCTGACGCGTTCCTCCACGGACGTCAGCAGATCGCCCACGCGATCGAAGTCCCGTTCCAGCGAAGGCGGCTCGCACCCCAGCGCGGAGCAGGTGTCCACCACCGCGAGCGCCAGGTCGTGACCCACGTGCGCGTTGATCCCGGCCAGCGCGAACTGCAGCGGGCGGACGCCGCGGTGCCCACGCAACTGCAGCAGCGGCCGCCAGCAGGCCGGGACGGCACGGCGGTCGGTCGCGCCGTCGACCGCCCGCAGGTACCGGGCGGCGAAACGGGCGGCCAGCACGGCGGCGGCGACGGGATCGCCGAAGCCGCCCGCCGCCAGCCGGTCGTCCATTTCCTCCGTGACCGACAGGTAGACACGGTTGAACACCGCCACCCCGTCCCCCGGCGGGAGCGCCGTGCCGAGCGCGCGCATGCGCGCCACCACCTGGCCCACCCCCACCGGGGCCGGCCGCCGTGCCGTCGTCATGGGCACAGCGTCCCAGCAGGCCGGGCGGCGTTCGCGGCACGGCGGCCGTGGCGTCCCCGGATCGGGTGAGTCAGAGCGCGCCCGCGTCGCGGGCCGTCCACACCGACGGATACTGCGGGCGGAAGCCCGGCTCCTCCCGCCGCCGCCGGCGCGTCGTCGGCGATGTTGTACGCCCGGCCCCCGACGCCGGGGGCCCGGCGCAGGGACTCCACCAGGGGGCGGCCCCGGCCCTCGCCGTACACCAGGTTCGTGCTCGCCTGCACGAAACGCGTCGCCCCGGCCTCGGCGGCTGCCCGCGTCGGCGTGGTGCCCTCCTGCGAGCCGTCCCGGAACACCGCCGCCAGGTGCACGACCGCATCCACGCCCGCCAGGGCCTTGCGCAGGTCCTCCGGGCCCCGCAGGTCCCCGGTCGCGATCCGTGCCCCCAGCCGGGCTGGCCCCTCGCCCCGCTCCGCGTCCCGCACGAGCACCCGCACCTCCTCGCCCGGGCGGCACCACTGCAGCAGCCTCGGCACGAAGCGGCTGCCGACCCGACTGCGGCGGCCCGCGGCGCCGCGGGAGAGACCTCCGCATCCGGGGATCGACACTCCCTGGATAAGGTCCCGGCCCGGCGGGATGCTTGAAACGTGGACATCGACCGCGCGCAGCTCGCCCACTTCCTGCGCCGTAGCCGTGCCCGCCTCGCCCCCTCCGACGTGGGCCTGGTGGTCGGCGTCCGGCGGCGCACCCCCGGCCTGCGCCGCGAGGAGGTCGCCCAGCTCGCCGGCATGTCCGCGGACTACTACACCCGGCTCGAACAGTCACGGGGCCCCCGGCCGTCCCGCCAGATCCTGGGCGCGCTCGCCCGTGCGCTGCGCCTGTCCGAGGACGAACGGGACCACCTCTTCCACCTGGCCGGCGAGGAACCGCCCCGCGGCACCCGCGACGCCGGCGCCGCGGGGCACGTACGGCCCGGACTGCTGCTGGTGCTGGACCGGCTCGACGACACCCCGGCGCAGGTCGTCAGCGACGCGGGGGACGTCCTCGCCCAGAACGCGATGGCCGCGGCGCTCGTCGGCGACGCGGCCTCCCGGCCGCCGAGGGAGCGCAACATCGTCCGCCGCTTCTTCCTCGACCCGGCGGCGCGCGAGCTCTTCCCTCCGGGGGACCGGGAGGAGCAGGCCCGGCGTCACGTCGCCCACCTGCGTGCGGTCCTGGCCGCCCGGCCCGACGACGCGCGCGCGGGCGCGCTGGTCGCGGAACTGCGGGGGCGCAGCGCGGAGTTCTCGACGCTGTGGGACGAGCACGAGGTCGCCGTGCGGCGCGCGGATGTGAAGCGGTTCCAGCATCCGGTGGTGGGGCTGATGGAGCTGGAGTGCGAGGTGCTGCTCAGTGCGGAGCATGATCAGCGGTTGATCGTGTACACGGCGCGGCCGGGGAGCGAGTCCTACGAGCGGTTGCGGTTGCTTCGCGTTGTGGGCCTGCAGGACCTCGCGGTGCGGTGAGTTGGGGCCGGTTGTCGTGTGCGGCGCCGCGTTTGTTGCTGTTGCGGTTTCTCCCCCACCCTCCCGCCCTCCCCCGGCCGAAGGCCGGGGGAGGGCGGGAGGCGGGTGGACGCCCGCCGCAGGCGCAACGGAGCCGCACACAAACACCCGGGGAGCCCGGCGCAGCCGCCTAGTCGGCCCACGCCGTGCGCGTGACCGCGTACTCGACCTCCCCCTGTTCCGCCCCCGGCAACGCCTCGTCCCACTCCTCGTGGAAGACCCGGACGAACGACAGCCCCGCCTTCTCCATCACACGCCGCGACCGCGCGTTGACGAACATCGTCTCCGCGTGGACGCGCTCCGCGCCCAGGTCGGTGAAGGCCTTGCGGACCAGGGCGCGGGACCCCTCCGTGGCGTAGCCGCGGCCCCAGGCGGCGCGGCGCAGGCGGTACCCGAGTTCGAGGTCGTCGGCGGGGCCGCCGGGGCGGGGGGTGAGGGCGAACCAGCCGACGAAGTGCCCGGTGGAGAGTTCCTCCGCCGCCCAGACCTGGGAGCGTGCGAAGCGGGGCAGGACCTCGTGCCGGATGACGTCGGAGGGCGTGGGGCGGCCGTTGCCCAGGTAGCGCATGACCTCGGGGTCGCTGTCGAGCGCGACGAGCAGTTCGGCGTCCGCGTCGGTGTCGGTGAAGTGCCGCAGCCGCAGCCGCTCGGTCTCCAGGAAGATCCGCATGTGCATGGGCGGCACGCTAGGCCTGCGGGGTCGTCGCCGCCACGGGTTTGCGGTCGCGCTCCACGGAGACGGTGCCCGCGCGCCGGAGCACGCCCGCGCCCACGGCGAGCCCGGCGGCGAGCAGGGTGACCAGGCCGAAGGAGACCTGCAGGGAGCTGGCCTCCGCGATGGAGCCGATGGCGGCCGGAGCCACCAGCCCGGAGGTGTAGGTGACCGTGGCGACGCCCGCGATGGCCTGGCTCGCGTTGGGCCCGCTGCGCCCGGCCGCGGCGAAGCACAGCGGCACGACCACGGCGATGCCCACGCCGATGAGGGCGAAGCCCGCGATGGTGGTGACCTGCGTGGACGCCGTGGCGACGAGGACGCCGCCCACCGTGGCGAGCAGGCCGCCGAAGCGTACGGTGCGGACCGGTCCGAAACGGCGGACGACGAGGTCGCCGAGGAGACGGGACACGGCCATGGTGCACGCGAACGCGGTGTAGGACGCGGCGGCGACACCGGGGGAGGCGCCGGCGATGTCACGGAGGTAGACCGCGCTCCAGTCCATGCTGGCGCCCTCCGCGAAGACGGCGCAGAAGCCGATGGCGCCGATGACCAGGGCGGCGCGGGGCGGCAGGGCGAAGCGCGCGGGGGCCTCCTCCGACGCGGCGGGCCGCAGGTCGAGCACTCCGCTGCAGACCACCTGGCCCAGCACGACGAGCAGGACGGCCGCGGCGGTGAGGTGGAGGCGCGCGTCGAGTTCCGCGTGGGCGGCGAGGACGCCGAAGAGGGAGCCGAGCAGGGTGCCGGCGCTCCACATGCCGTGCAGCCCGGACATGATCGAGCGGCCGAGGCGTTCCTCGACCTCGACGCCCTGGGCGTTCATGACGACGTCGGCCATGCCGGCCGAGGCCCCGTACACGAACATCGCCCCGCACAGCCAGCCCAGTCCGGAGGAGAGGGCGGGCAGCGCCAGCGAGGCGCACCACAGGCCGAGCAGGAGGCGCAGCGCGTTGCGCATGCCCATGTGGTGGGCGACGCGGGCGGCGAGCGGCATCGCGACGGAGGCGCCGAGGGCCGCGAAGACGAGCGCGAAGCCGAGCTGTCCGGCGCTGAGCCCCGCGTGCTCCTGGATCCAGGGCACCCGGGTGGCGAAGCTGCCGGTCACCGCGCCGTGCACGGCGAACACGGCGGCGACGGCGAGATGGGCGCGCCGCAGTCGCGGGTCGGTCTTCCCCGTCGGGGTCGTCGGCTTCGTCGGCATGTTCCCTCCAGTCTGGTCCCGCCGTGCTCGGGGCATAAATTATCAGGCAGGCTTCCTGAAAGATAGACTGCCTCCTGCCACGGTCCCGCACCGGGCCCCTGTCGCCCGCCCTCGCACCTGCGCGACGGCTTCTGGAAGGATCCGTCCATGACCGCCATGCGATCCCACGCCGGGCGCACCGCCTCCCCCCGCACCGCTCGGGCGATCAACGACCGGCTGGCCCTGGAACTGCTGCAGCGCGAGGGCCCGTTGACGGCGGCCCAGCTCAAGTCCCTCACCGGGCTGTCCCGTCCGAGCGTCGCCGACCTGGTCGAGCGGCTGCAGGAGTCCGGGCTGATCACGGTGGTCGGCGAGACGGGAGCCGACCGGCGCGGCCCCAACGCTCGGGTGTACGGGATCGTCGCCGACCGGGCGCAACTGGCCGCCTTCGACGTCCGCACCCACAGCGTCGCCCTCGAGGTGGCCGACCTATTGGGGAACACCATCGGCAGCGCCGTCCTGCCGGTGGACCCGTTCGGCGATCCGCAGCGCACGGTGCGGCGCTCGGTGGCGCTGCTGGAGCGGACCGCGCGCACCGCCGGCGCCGGCGCGCTGCACACCGTCGCGGTCGGCGCGCCCGGCCTGGTCGACCCGGCCACCGGCGAACTGCGGGCCACCGGGCAGCTGCCGGCCTGGCACTCGGCGCTCGTCGCCGAACTGCGCAGGCGGCTCTCCCTCCCGGTGCTGCTGGAGAACGAGGTCAACCTCGCGGCCGTCGCCGAGCGGCGCCTGGGCGCCGTGCGCGACCGCGAGGACTTCGTCCTGCTGTGGCTGGGTCACGGGGTGGGCGCCGCGGTGGTGCTGGGCGGGATCCTGCGGCGCGGTGCCTCGGGCGGTACGGGGGAGATCGGCTTCCTGCCCGTTCCGGGGACCTTCCAACTGCCGACGGCCAGCGGGTGCGAGGGCGGTTTCCACTCGCTGGCGGGCAGCGCGGCGGTGTGCGCCCTGGCGCGCTCGCACGGGATGCCGGTGTCCGGCGACGACGACGCCCTGGCGGCCGAGGCGGTGGTGACCGCGGCCCGGGCGGACGGCAAGCAGGGCGAGCTCTTCCTCGACGCGCTGGCGGACCGGGTGGTGATCGGGGTGGCAGCCGTCACCGCCGTGCTCGACCCAGGCTGCGTGGTGCTGGGCGGCGAGGTGGGCCGGGCCGGGGGCGAGGACCTGGCCGCCCGGGTCGAGGAACGGCTCGCGCGGATGTCCCCGCTGCCGACCCAGGTGCGGGCGGGGACCGTCGCGGGCAGCGCGGTGCTGCGCGGCGCGGTGCTGTCGGCGATGGACGCGGCGCAGGACGCGGTGTTCACACCCGAGGTGTGACGTCCGGGGCGCTCCGGGGCAACCGCCCCTCGGCCGCCTGACGTTCGCGGGCGCCGGCGTACGACCGGAGTCCCCCGGGTGAACCCGCTCCGCCCATGCGGTTCGCGCCGGCCTCAACGGACGCTCCCCTGGGTCGTGTTGACCGGAAGCCATGGCGACGGGCCGCGGGGTCCGAGCGGTCGGACCGATCCCGTGTGAGCCAATCCACAGCGATCCCTTGCGTCCGCAAGGAACCTTCGTGGCAGACTGTGGAGCAGTACCAGTGACGTTCAGCGCACTCCGGGGTCGGTGAAACTCCGAACCGGCGGTTACAGTCCGCGACCCGTCCGCATCCAGCGGCCGGTTGACCAGGTGAAATTCCTGGACCGACGGTTAAAGTCCGGATGGGAGGCAGTGCGCGGCGGACGGGCATCGGTACACCGCCGTCGGCGGCAGCGTGGGTGCGTGTCCCCCGGAAACGGGTGACACGGGCGGACGCAGCCCCACACCGGACGCGGTGTCCCCGAGGCTCACGTCCGCTCTGTGTTCCGCACAGCCCCGGAGTCCGTGCCCGATGAGGCAGGAGGACCCGGTGGCAACACCCGGTGAAGCCGACGCGATGCGCCGGGCCATAGAGCTCGCCGCCCGCGGCGTGGGCTCGACGAGCCCCAACCCCGTCGTCGGCGCCGTGATCCTCGACGCAGGCGGCGAGATCGCCGGCGAGGGCTGGCACCAGCAGGCGGGCGGACCCCACGCCGAGGTCCACGCCCTGCGCGCGGCCGGCGACGCGGCCCGCGGCGGCACCGCCGTCGTCACCCTCGAACCCTGCAACCACACCGGTCGCACCGGCCCGTGCGCCCAGGCCCTCATCGCGGCCGGCGTTTCCCGCGTCGTGTACGCCGTCGCGGACCCCACCCCCGCGGCGACCGGAGGCGGCGCCACGCTGGCCGCCGCCGGGATCGCCGTGGAGAGCGGGCTCATGGAGGCCGAGGCCGCCCGCGGCAACGAGGTGTGGCTCACCGCCTCCCGCGAGCAGCGGCCCTTCGTGCTGTGGAAGTACGCGAGCACCCTCGACGGCCGCATCGCCGCCGCCGACGGCACCAGCCGCTGGATCAGCTCCGCCGCCTCCCGTGCCGACGTGCACCGTCTGCGCGCCGAGTCCGACGCCGTCGTCGTCGGCTCCGGCACCCTGCGCGCCGACGACCCCCACCTGGCCGTGCGCGGCGTGGAGGGCACCTTCACCCAGCCCCTGCGGGTGGTCGTCGACACCAACGCCAAGATCACCCCCGGCGCCCGGGTGCTGGACGGCACCGCCCCGACCCTGGTCGCCGTCGCCGAGGACACCGACACCGCCCACCTGCCGGGCGTCGACGTGGCCCGCCTGCCCCGCACCGGCAGCGGCGTCGCCGTCACCGCGCTGCTTGCCGAGCTGTACGGCCGCGGCGTCCGCTCCGTGCTGCTGGAGGGCGGCCCCACGCTCGCCGGCGCCTTCGTCGCCGCGGGCGCCGTCGACAAGGTCGTCGGCTACCTCGCACCGGCCCTCCTGGGGGCCGGACCCGCGGCCCTGGGGGACGCGGGAATCACCACCATCGCGCACGCGTTGCGGCTCGACGTCGCCGAGATCGAACGCATCGGCCCCGACCTGCGTATTACTGCCTACCCGAGCCGCACCGAGGAGAACTGACGTGTTCACCGGAATCGTCGAAGAGCTGGGCGACGTCGTCGCCGTCGAGGACCTGGGCGACGCCTCCCGCTTCCGTCTGCGCGGTCCGGTCGTCACCGAGGGCGCCAAGCACGGCGACTCGATCGCGGTCAACGGGGTGTGCCTCACCGTCGTCGACACCGCGGACGGCGAGTTCACCGCCGACGTGATGGCCGAGACCCTCAAGCGCTCCAGCCTCGGCGCGCTGAACCCCGGCAGCCGGGTCAACCTGGAGCGCCCGATGGAGCTGGGCGGCCGCCTCGGCGGTCACCTCGTCCAGGGCCACGTGGACGGCACCGGCGCGGTGATCTCGCGGACCCCCGCCGAGCACTGGGAGATCGTGAGGATCTCGCTGCCGGCGGAGCTGTCCCGCTACGTGGTCGAGAAGGGCTCGATCACCGTCGACGGCATCAGCCTCACGGTCGTCGAGGCCGGTCCCGACTTCTTCTCCGTCAGCCTGATCCCGACCACCCTCGACCTCACCACGCTCGGCTTCAAGCAGCCCGGCGACCCGGTGAACCTGGAGGTCGACGTGATCGCCAAGTACGTCGAGCGGCTGTACGGGGAGCGGGCCGGGGCACCGAAGGGGGCTCCGGCGGAATGAGCGCCCTCGACACCCTGAACAGTGTCGCCTTCTCCGCCTTCGGTGAGCACTTCAAGTGGACCGACGTGGTCGGCAACGGCCTCGGCCTGGCCGGTCTCGCCCTGGGGTGGCGCCGCTCGGTGTGGGCCTGGCCGGTCCAGCTGCTGTCCGGTGCGGTGCTCGTCGCCGCGTACTGGTCGGCACAGCTCACCGGCGGCGTCGGCAAGCAGCTGCTCGTCATCGGCGTCGCCGTGTGGGGCTGGTTCCAGTGGCGCCGCGGCGTCCGGGACGGCGGCGAGATCCGGGTCCGCTTCGCCACCTGGCGAGAGCGGGGCCTGCTGGTCGCCGGCACGGCGGCCGGACTGTTCGGGGTCGTCGGCCTCTTCACGCTCTACCCGTCGCTGTCCTGGAACCCCTGGCCGGACGCCTACATCTTCGTCGGCACCGTCGCCGCGATGGTGGCCATGGCCAGGGGCTGGGTCGAGTTCTGGTTCGCCTGGCTCGCCGTCGACGCGGTCGGCGTCCCCCTCGCCTGGAACAGCGACCTGAAGTTCTCCGCGCTCGTGTACGTCATCTACTTCGTTCTCGTGATCGCCGGCATGTACGCCTGGTGGCAGCAGACCCGGGTCCCGCGGCACGGCGGGCCCGTCCTGGAAGGAGCGGCCGCATGACCACCGCACTGCACACCCTCTACGTGGCGGAGGACGCCCCGATCGTCCTCGACCCCGTCGAGCGTGCGATCGCCGACATAGCGGCCGGCCGGCCCGTCGTCGTCGTGGACGACGAGAACCGCGAGAACGAGGGCGACCTCATCATCGCGGCCGAGAAGGCCACCCCGGAGATCGTCGCGTTCATGATGACCGAGTGCCGTGGTCTGATCTGCGTGCCCATGGAGGAGCACGACCTGGACCGGGTCGACCTGCCGCAGATGGTGGACTCCAACACCGAGTCCATGCAGACCGCGTTCACCGTCTCCGTCGACGCGAGCGCCGTCCACGGGGTCACCACCGGCATCTCCGCCGCCGACCGGGCGACCACGATCCGGCTGCTGGCCTCCGGCGACTCCGTCCCCGGCGACTTCGTCCGGCCCGGCCACGTCTTCCCGCTGCGCGCCAAGTCCGGCGGCGTCCTCACCCGCAACGGCCACACCGAGGCGGGCGTCGACCTGGCCCGGCTCGCCGGACTGCGCCCGGCCGCCGCCATCGTGGAGATCGCCAACGAGGACGGCACGATGGCGCGCCTGCCCGAGCTGGTCCACTTCGCCCGCAAGCACGGCCTGGCCATCATCTCCATCGAGGACCTGGTGACCTACCGCCGCAGCTCGGAGCCGACCGTGCGCCGCGAGGCCGAGACCCGGCTGCCCACCGCCTTCGGCGACTTCCGCGCGTACGGCTACCGCAGCACCGTCGACGGCGTCGAGCACATCGCGCTCGCGGCCGGCGAGATCGGCGACGGCGAGGACGTCCTCGTCCGCGTCCACTCCGAGTGCCTCACCGGCGACGTCTTCCACTCGCTGCGCTGCGACTGCGGACCGCAGCTCCAGGCCTCACTCGAACGGGTGGCAGCCGAGGGCCGGGGCGTCGTGGTCTACCTCCGCGGCCACGAGGGCCGGGGCATCGGCCTGATGTCCAAGCTGCGCGCGTACGAGCTCCAGGAGCGCGGCCGGGACACGCTCGACGCCAACCTGGAACTCGGACTGCCCGCCGACGCCCGCGACTACGGCGCCGCCGCCCAGATGCTGTCCGACCTCGGCGTGCACTCCCTGCGCCTGATGACCAACAACCCCGACAAGACCGAGGCCCTCGAGCGGCACGGCCTGAAGGTCGCCGAGCGCGTCGCCATGCCGATCGCGGCCGGCGAGCACAACCTGCGGTACCTGCGCACCAAGCGGGACCGCATGGGCCACGACCTGCCCTGGCTGGACCCGGCCCCCACCGGTGCCTGCCGCAACCAGTAGGCCCGCCCCCAAGCAGCACCACGACACCTGTACGACCAAGAACGACCCGAACGACCAGAGCAAGAACGAGCAAGGAGAAGACGGACGTGAGCGGTAAGGGCGCCCCCGAGCTGACCGTGAAGAACTGCGGTGACCTGCGCGTGGCCGTGATCGCGGCGCAGTGGCACGAGCAGGTGATGGACGGGCTGGTCGACGGCGCCCTGCGCGCCCTGAGCGACCTGGGCATCGACGAGCCCACCCTGCTGCGCGTTCCCGGCAGCTTCGAACTGCCGGTCGCCGCCAAGGTGCTGGCGAGCCGGGGCTACGACGCGGTCGTCGCCCTAGGCGTCGTCATCCGCGGCGGTACGCCGCACTTCGAGTACGTCTGCCAGGGCGTCGCCCAGGGCCTGACCCAGGTCTCGGTCGACACCGGCGTGCCGATCGGCTTCGGCGTGCTCACCTGCGACACCGAGGAGCAGGCCCTGGACCGGGCCGGACTGCCCGGCTCGAACGAGGACAAGGGGCACGAGGCCGTCACCGCCGCGATCGCCACCGCGACCGTCCTGCGTTCAGTATCCGAGCCGTGGCGGTGAGGTAAGGGGACTTCCGCGTAGGGTGGGGACCACCATGGCCAAGAAGACATTCGAGGAGCTCTTCGCCGAGCTCCAGCACAAGGCCGCCACCGGCGACCCCAGCAGCTCCCGCACCGCCGAACTGGTCGGCAAGGGAGTGCATGCGATCGGCAAGAAGGTGGTCGAGGAGGCCGCCGAGGTGTGGATGGCAGCCGAGTACGAAGGCGCCGACCGCACCGCGGAGGAGATCTCCCAGCTGCTGTACCACCTGCAGGTGATGATGGTCGCCCGGGGCATCGGCCTCGACGACGTCTACGCTCATCTCTGAGCGGATCGCCCCAGGCCGGACCCGCCCCACGAGCCCTGTCCCACCCACATCCGAGCTGCAAAGGAACGCTGTCATGCTGCGCATCGCCGTCCCCAACAAGGGTTCACTGTCCGGACCTGCGTCGGCGATGCTGCATGAGGCCGGCTACCGCCAGCGCAAGGACTCCAAGGAACTCGTCCTCGTCGACGGCGAGAACGACGTCGAGTTCTTCTACCTGCGCCCGCGCGACATCGCCATCTACGTCGGCTCGGGCCGCCTCGACATCGGCATCACCGGCCGCGACCTGCTGCTGGACTCGGGTGCCAACGCCGAGGAGATCCTGCAGCTCGGCTTCGCCCGCTCCACCTTCCGCTACGCCACCACACCCGGCGGCGTGAGCGACGTGAAGGAGTTCGGCGGGAAGACGGTCGCCACCTCCTACCCGGAGATCGTCCGGAAGCACCTCGCCGACCACTCGGTGGAGGCCTCGGTGGTCCGCCTCGACGGCGCCGTCGAGACCTCCATCCACCTCGGTGTGGCGGACGTCATCGCCGACGTCGTCGAGACGGGCACCTCCCTGCGCAACGCCGGCCTGGAGGTCATCGGGGAGCCGATCCTCGACTCCGAGGCGGTCGTCATCCGCCGGGCCGGCGCCGGCGGCGAGGACGCGGCGGCCGAGCCGAAGGTGCAGCAGTTCCTGCGCCGCCTCCAGGGCGTCCTGGTGGCCCGCCGCTACGTGATGATGGACTACGACATCCGCGTCGAGCACGTCGAGCGGGCCATCGCCCTCACGCCCGGCCTGGAGTCGCCGACCGTCTCCCCGCTGCACCACGAGGGCTGGGTCGCCGTGCGCGCCATGGTCCCCAGCCGCGAGGCCCAGCGGATCATGGACGAGCTGTACGACCTCGGCGCGCGGGCCATCCTCACCACCGGGATCCACGCGTGCCGTCTGTGACCTCGCCCACCCCGCACGCCATGCCCGTGGAACTCCCCGTGCTGCCCGTCACCTTCCGGCCCGCCCGCACCCGCGCGGTGCTGCTGGGCCTGGCCACCGGGCTGCTCGCGGCCTTCGTCGTCATCGCCGTGCTCCTCCCCGCGGACGGCGCACGGCCCTGGCACACCTCGGACCGGATCTGGATCGTGCTCACCGGGCTGCTGATCGCCGGGGTGCTCGTGCTGCTCAGCCGGCCCAAGGTGGCCGCCGACCGCGACGGTGTGACCGTCGTCAACCTGACGACCCGGCGCCGGCTGGAATGGGCGCAGGTCCTCCGGGTGAACCTGCGTCCCGGCGATCCGTGGGTGTACCTCGACCTGGCCGACGGCACCAGCCTGGCCGCCATGGGCATCCAGCCGGGGATCGGACGCGCCCGCGCGTTGCGCGACGCGCGCGCCCTGCGGGCCCTCGCGGAGGCGTACGGTACCGGCAAGCCGACGGCGCACTAGACCTGCCGCCCCGGCCCGCTTCTTCATTACTCTGGAACCTTCGCAACGACCCGAGGAGTGACACCCAATCCACGATGGACGGATCGTCCGGTAGTACCCGCGCCGCCTCTCCCCCCCGACATACGGGAGCGGCGGCATGAGCGCCCCGTTGCTGCTGCTCGCGGCAGCCTTCGTCCTGATCCTCGCGAACGGCTTCTTCGTCGCCGCCGAATTCGGCCTGGTGACCGTCGAACGCCCGGCCGCCGAACGCGCCGCCGCCGAGGGTGACCGCAGGGCCCGCAGCGTCGTGGAGGCGCTGCGCAAGCTGTCCTTCCAGCTCTCGGGCACCCAGCTCGGCATCACGATCACCTCACTGGTGGTCGGCATGCTGGCCGAGCCCGCCCTCGCCGACCTGTTCGCCGGACCGCTCACCTCGGTGGGTGTGCCCGAGGGCGCGGCGCCCGCCGTCGCGGTCGTGATCGGCATGATCCTCGCCTCGGCCGTCCAGATGGTCATCGGCGAGCTCGTCCCGAAGAACTGGGCGGTGTCCCGTCCGCTGGAGGTGGCCCGTTTCGTGGCCGGGCCGCAGCGGGCCTTCTCCGCCCTGTTCCGCCCGGTCATCGAGGCCCTCAACGCCGCCGCGAACCGCCTGGTGCGGGCGCTGGGCGTGGAGCCCGCCGAGGAGCTGGCCTCCGCGCGCACCCCCACCGAGCTGGTCTCGCTGGCCCGCCACTCCGCCCGTGCCGGGGCCCTCGAGCAGGACACCGCGGACCTGTTCGTCCGCACCATCTCCCTCGGCGACCTCACGGCGGAGAACGTGATGACCCCGCGCGTACGGGTCAGCGCCCTGCAGGACACCGCCACCGCCGCCGACGTCCTCAACCTGACCCGGGCCACCGGGCTGTCGCGCTTCCCGGTCTACCGGGAGCGGCTGGACGACATCGTCGGCATGGCGAGCCTGAAGGACGCCCTCGCCGTCCCGGCCCACCTGCGCGACCGCACGCCGGTCGGCCGGGTCACGGTCGCCCCGCTGCTCGTCCCGGAGACGCTGCCGGTGCAGCCGCTCCTGGAGCAGCTGCGCCGCGAGCAGCCGATCGCCGTGGTCGTCGACGAGTACGGCGGCACCGCCGGCGTCGTCACCCTGGAGGACATCGTCGAGGAGCTCGTCGGCGAGGTGCGCGACGAGCACGACGGCGCCGACCTGCCCGAGCTGGCGGCCGCCCCCGCGGAGAACGGCAACCCCGCCTGGGACGCCGACGGCGGCTGCCGGGTCGACCTGCTGGAGCGCATAGGGCTCGAGGCCCCCGAGGGGCCGTACGAGACGGTGGCCGGCCTCGTCGCCGACCTCCTCGAACGCATTCCCGAGCCGGGGGACACCGCACTGCTGCCCGGCTGGGAGCTGCGGGTGCGCGAGGTCGCGCACCACCGTGCCGAAAGGGTCCGCCTGGTACGCGTCGGGTTCGAGGAGCCCGAGGACGGGCAGGAGGGCGGGCGATGAGCTTCCTGCAGCTGTTCTTCGCCGGCCTGCTGGTGCTGGGCAACGGCTTCTTCGTCGGCGCCGAGTTCGCCCTGGTCTCCGTACGGCGCAGCCAGATCGAGCCGCTCGCCGGCACGCAGCGGCGGGCCCGTACGGTCCTGCACGGGCTGGAGAACCTGCCGCAGATGATGGCGGCGGCCCAGTTCGGCATCACGGTCTGCTCCCTGACGCTGGGTGCGGTCGCCGAGCCGACCGTCGCCCACATGCTGGAGCCGCTCTTCGAGGCGATCCACCTGCCCGAGGGGCTGATCCACCCGCTCGGCTACGTCATCGCGCTCGCCGTCGTGGTCTTCCTCCACCTCGTCATCGGCGAGATGGTCCCCAAGAACCTGGCGATGGCCGCGCCCGAGAAGACCGCGCTGTGGCTCAGCCCCGGACTCGTCGGCTTCGCCCGGCTGTTCCGGCCGGTCATCGCGGTGCTCGGCTGGTGCGCCAAGCTCGTGCTGCGGCTGTTCCGGGTCGAGCCCAAGGACGAGATCGACGCGGTCTTCACCAGCGAGGAGCTGACCGTGCTCGTCGAGGACGCCCGGCAGGCCGGACTCCTCGACGACGACGCCCAGGAACGCCTGGAGGACGCGCTGGAGCTGGGCACCCGCCCGGTCACGGACGTCCTGCTGTCCCCGGCGGAGCTGGTGACGGTCGACGCGTCCGTCACCCCCGCCGAGGTCGAGGAGCTGACCGTACGCACCGGCTACTCGCGCTTCCCGGTGGCCGGACCGGAGGGCGCCTACCTCGGCTACCTCCACGTGAAGGACGTCCTCGACCTGGAGGACACCGGCCGGCCCGTCCCGGCGCGGCTGTGGCGGCCGATGGCCACCCTCCGCGCGGAGCTGCCGCTGGACGACGCGCTCACCCAGATGCGGCGGGCCGCGTCCCACCTGGCGTCGGTCGCGGACTCCGGCGGGCGCGTGCTGGGTCTGGTCGCCCTGGAGGACGTGCTGGAGATGCTGGTCGGCGAGGTCCGTGACCCGGCGCACCGGGAGGTCCCGGAGCCTGCGCAGACCGGCGACACCGCGGCCGCCCAGGAGACCGGAGAGGCCGCCCGGCCGTCGCGTGTGATGGCGAGCTGACACGAGGACCCACGCGAGAGGGGCCCGGGCGCATGCGCCCGGGCCCCTCTCGCGTCGTTCACTCCAGCGGCTCGGGCGGCGTCAGCCCGGGCCCGCGGCCCGACAGCACCTCGCCGTAGGCCTGCATGAGGTCGGGCAGCCGCAGCGTGGACAGGTCGTCCCGGGACGGCTGTCCCACGTAGCCGGACAGCCGCAGGTCGCGGTAGGCGCAGCTCTTCTCGTACAGGGTGCGCAGGAAGCGGCCGTTGCCCAGTTCGTCGATCCAGCCCTGCTCGACGACGTGGCCGCTGATGGCGAGCAGCTCCTCCAGGGCCTCGCCGTCCCAGCGGTCCCCGTTGTCGGCGGCGAGGACCTCGCCGATGCTGGTCAGCTCGTGCGGCCGGTAACTGGGGAAGTCGACCCGGGTGGTGAAGCGCGAGCCGAGGCCGGGGTTGGCCGCGAGCAGGCGGTCCATGCCCTCGGGGTAGCCGGCCAGGATGACGACCAGACGGTCGCGGTTGTCCTCCGCGCGCTTGAGCAGGACCTGCAGCGCCTCGTCGCCGTAGGCGTCGCCCTTGCTGTAGCCGGAGTTGGACAGCGCGTACGCCTCGTCGACGAACAGCACCCCGCCGAGCGCGGAGTCGATCAGCTCGTTGGCCTTGACGGCGGTCTGACCCAGGAACTCGCCCACGAGATCCGCGCGTTGCGCCTCGACCAGATGGTCGCCGCCCAGCAGTCCGAGGGCGTAGAACACCCGGCCGAGGATGCGCGCCACCGTGGTCTTGCCGGTGCCGGACGGGCCCGAGAAGACGAAGTGCCGCTTGGGCGGCTGCACCGGCAGACCCTGTCCCGCCCGCAGCCGCGCCATCCGCAACTGTGCCGACAGCGCCCGCACTTGGCGCTTGACCGGCTCCAGGCCCACCATGCGGTCGAGTTCGGCCAGGGCCTGGGAGAGCAGCACCGGGTCCGGGGCCGCGACCGGGACCTGCGGCGGGACGGGGGAGACCGGCAGGATCGCCTTCTCCCGGATGTCGTCGTCGATCGGGCCGACCGCGCCCAGCGGGTCGTCCAGCACCGAGCCCGCTCCGAGGCCACCGGGCATGGCGGCCGCCCCCGCCCGGGCGTCGAGCGGATCGGGGTCGGGCGGCAGCGTGTCGGGCCCGGTCTGACCGTAGCCCTGCAGCGTGACCGGGGCCAGGTCGGCCGTCCCGTCGGTGAGGCCATCGGACTCGTCGATCGCGGCGAGCCGGGCCGCGGTGTCCATGAACGCCGGGTCGACCCGGTGCACCGCCCGGTACAGGGGGAGCGCGGCCGCCGTGCGGCCCGTGCCCTCGTACGCGCGGGCCAGCCAGTAGCGGAGTTCCTTGCGCTGCGGCTGTTCGCTGCGGCAGCGCATCAGGGCCGTCGCCAGCAGCGGCTCGGCCTGCCCGTACAGCTCCAGCCGGACCCGGGCCATGCCGCCGAACAGACCGGCCTCGATGCCCAGGACCTGGTCGCCGAGGAGCGGTTCGGTGTGGCGCACCAACTGGTCCCAGTCCTTGACCAGATAGGCCCGGCAGGCGTGCAGGAAACGGACGTGCGGATCGGTGTCGATCGGTGGGCACTCGGCCAGGGCCCGGTCCAGCTCCGCGATGTGGCGGCCGTCGAGCCAGTGGGAGGCGTGCGCCAGCAGCAGGTCGCGGCGGGTCTCCAGCACCGGCTGCACCCACCAGCCCAGCCAGTACCAGGAGTTCATGGAGCGGCGGTGCGCGCTGCGCTGCTCGCCGAAACGGTCGCGGTGCCGGTACATCTGCAGCAGCGCCGTGGAGGTGTCCGCCCGCAGCGCGTGCAGCCCGAGCCAGGCGTCCGCCATGCCGGGGTCGAGGCGGACCGCCACGCGGAACTCCTCCTCGGCCTGGGTGTAGGCGCCCATGGTGTAGGCGTCGACGGCCCGCACCCAGGCGAGGTCGGAGGGGGCGCCGGAATGCTCTGTGCCGAAGTCCATCAGGTCCCCACCAGCCCGTTCCCCCCGGTGCCGCCCGCCGTACGCCGCTCCAACCAGGTTACGCGAAGCGGGAGTTGGTGCCAGGTGAGCACCGCCTTCGCGGGGTGGCGCACCCGTTGGCATGGTACCCGTGCGGGCCTGGTGGGCCGTAGAGCGACGCGGGTGGTGACGGTGGGTGAGCGATCCGCCGCCGTACGGGGCCGGATCGCCGGCTGTAGGCAGAACGAAGCCCCCGGTCACGGGGGAACAACCGGGGGCTTCGCGCATGAGGTGCGATCGACGATGACCGCGCATTGAGAACGTAAGTCCTGTGCGGCTCCCGGGTCAAGCCACCTCGGGGCGTCGCTCCGGCGGTCGCGGGGCGGGTGCAGCGCACCGGCTGCACGCGGTCACGGTCAGTGACGGAGGGTGTTGGCGAGCGGGGTCTCCGTGTGCTGCTCCCGTACCTCGTAGCCGTCCGGACGCTGGTGGACCAGCAGGTCCGCGAACGGCCGGGAGGGGTCGGCGGCGAAGTGCGCGTCCTGCGCCCGCATCCAGCCAGCCCAGAACCCGGTCAGGGCGGGGCCGTCGCGGAGCTCGCCGCGCTCCCGTGCCGTGTCCCGGGAGACCTCCAGCCAGAGCAGGCTCGCCAGCCGGGGACGCAGCGCGCGGCGGCCCACGCCCACACCCTCCAGCAGGACCACGGGGGCCGCCGGCACCTCCAGGGTCGTCGCGAACCGCCGGGCCACCCAGTCGTACTTCGCGGGCCGGGCGGTGTCACCGCGGCGCAGCGGCTCCAGCACCTGCTCGCGCAGCCGCCCGGTCCACTCGAACAACTCCTCGTGCGTGGCCAGATCGTCGAGGTGGACGACGGGAGCACCGTCCAGTGCGGACGCCAGCGCGGCGGCGAAGGTCGTCTTGCCGGATCCGGCGTGCCCGTCCACGGCGACGAGCCGCACCGGCCCGCAGGACGGCGGAAGGGCGCGCAGCCGGGCGGCGAGCGCGCGGAGCGCCCCGGGGGTGGTCTGGTGGTCCATCGGCCCCAGCCTACGACCTGCGCCGACGCAAGGGACTGCGGTGGGTGCCAGGGGCGTCTACGGTAAGAGTCGTGACCGACTCTGCCGCATCCCTGTACCCCCCGGAGCGACTCGAACTCGCCCGCAAGGCCGCCGCCGACGCGGGACTCGACGCGCTGCTCGTCTCACCGGGCCCCGATCTGCGCTACCTCACCGGCTACCACGCCCACCTCACCGAGCGCCTGGTGTGCCTGGCGCTGCCGGTGCTCGGCGACCCCTTCCTCGTCGTGCCCCACCTGGAGAAGCCCGGTGCCGAGGCCTCCCCGCTGGGCGCGCTCGGCGTCGACGTCGTCGGCTGGGGCGAGACCGAGGACCCGTACGCCCTGGTCGCCGGCCGACTGCCGCGGGGGACCGCGCGGGTCGCCGTCGACAACCACATGTGGGCCGAGAAGGTGCTCGCCTTCCGCACGGCCCTCCCCGGCGCCGAGCAGAGCCTGGCCGGCGACGTGCTGCGCGAACTGCGGATGCGCAAGTCGCCGGCGGAGACCGAGGCGCTGCGCCGGGCCGCGGGCGCCATCGACCGGGTGCACCGCCGCATCGGGGAGTGGCTCAGGGCCGGGCGCACCGAGCGCGAGGTCGCCCGGGACGTCGCCGACGCCGTCATCGAGGCGGGGCACACCACCGTCGACTTCGTCATCATCGCCTCGGGCCCGAACGGCGCCAGCCCCCACCACGAGGTCTCCGACCGGGTGATCCGGGCCGGTGACCCGGTCGTCGTCGACATCGGCGGCACCACGCAGGAGGGCTACTGCTCCGACTCCACGCGCACCTACGCGGTCGGTGAACCGTCCGCCGAGTTCCGCGAGATGTACGAGGTGCTGCGGCGCGCGCAGCACGCCCAGACCGATGCCGTCCGCCCCGGCATCACCGCGGAGGAACTCGACGCGATCGGGCGGGACATCATCGCCGCGGCCGGCTACGGCGAGCACTTCATCCACCGCACCGGGCACGGCATCGGTCTGGAGACGCACGAGGAGCCGTACATCGTCGCGGGCAGCTCCCGTCTGCTGGAGCCGGGCATGGCCTTCTCCGTCGAACCCGGGATCTACCTCCCGGACCGTTTCGGCGCCCGCATCGAGGACATCGCCGTCTGCACGCCCGAGGGCGGGGAACGGCTCAACCAGACCTCCCGGGACCTGGTCGTCCTGTCTGTTTAGCCCGATGTGTTGACTCCCGGTACGGCAGGGGGGTATTCCGTACACGCGACCGTGTGCGCGGTGCGTTCGCCGCGCGCGGCGCACACGTCGTGTCAAGGGCCCAGCAGGAAGCGGCAGTCGGGGGGCCGGGCATGTTCGACGACGAGCGTGACTTCGGGGTGCGGCAGTGGACGGTCGGCGGCACGACCGTGGTGGAACTGACGGGGGAGCTCGACCTGTGCGCCGGCGTGCGGGCGGCCGCGCGTCTGGACGCGGTCACCGGCGGGCCGCGGCCCGACGTCGTGGTGGACCTGCGCGGAGTGAGCTTCATCGACTGCAGTGGTCTGTCGGTGCTCATCCGGGCGCGGAAGCGGACCCTCGACCGCGGTGGCCGGTTCGGCATCGTCGGCGACAGTCCCTGCGTGCTGCGGCTGTTGCGGCTCACCCGGACGATCCGGGTCTTCACCGTCCACGACGACCTGGCCTCCGCGCTGGCCGCGCCGGGCGCCCCCGATCCCCCCGCGGCGGACGGCGCCATAGCGTGAGCTCACCCGGGTAGCGGCGCCAGCACGATCCAGACCTGGCCGCGGGCGAAGCTCACCGGCTGCCCGTCGGGCGTGGTGAAGTGCGTGCCCCCGGCCGCGTCGGGCCGTGACCACCGGGCGTCGTACGCCTTGCCGTCGCGCAGCACCACCGCGCGCCCGGTGCCCACGGTCTCGCTGTACGGGGAGGTGTTCCCCCACCGGTCCTGGAAGCCGGAGGAACGGACCGTGACGTACTGCACGACCACCGTCGGCGCGCCCAGCCTGCCGCCGTCGGTGGTGGTGGCCGGGTCGCCGTCGAACGAGATCAGCCAGCGGTCGCCGTCGGCCGACCAGTGCAGGCCCACCGAGCCGTTCGGGTAGTGCACGGTGCGGTCGCGCTCGGGGGTGCCGCCGGGCGGTGCGGCACCGAAGCGGAAGCCTATGTCCCGGGCGGCCGAGGCGTCCGGGGCCGCGGCGAGCAGCCGCTCCGGAGTGGCGTACAGGTTGTGCGGGGCGGGGCGCGAGCCGTCGCGCACGTAGGCACCGGGGGCGTGGGCGGGGGAGACGTCGTGCACCGGCGCCGCCGCCACCACCGGCAGCAACCTGGACTGCGCCCCGGAGAAGGCGAGGGCGGGGCGGCCGAACTGGCGGAGCAGTTCCAGGTCCGACTCGCGGGCGCTGCGCACCGGGCCGACCCGTTCGGGCAGTTGGGAGGAGAAGACGGCGAGCAGACGGGTGAGACCGGACTCCACCTGCTCCACGTAGACGAGGTCGGCCCGGTCCAGCCCGGTGTGCGGGCGGGCGGGCCCGACGTTGTCGATCTTCACCGCGAGGACCGGGCCGCGGGTGCGTCCGGGCAGTCCGGTGAAGGGCGAGCGCGCGACCGCGGTGGTGGCGGGCACCGAACCCGTCGAGGAGGGGGAGGGCCCGCCGGGCGTCCGCTCGGGGCCGCCGCAGCCCCGGCTGACCAGGAAGACGGTGAAAACCGCCAGCACGACCAGGACCGCCGCTCTCGCGGGACGTCTGGGTGCTCGGGCCACGACGGCCACCCCCGTGCTGCATAGGTATGCTGCCTACGGAAAAGCAATTTGCCGAATCGCTGCGCGTATTCCTAGTATCCGCCACATGGAGCCGGTACCCCAGACGGCGGACGCGACCGCCTACCTCGCAGCGGACGAGGTGATCGACCACGGCCACCCGCTGGTCCGGGCGACCGCCGCCCGGCTGCGGGCGGAAGCCCCCGATCCGTATGACTATGCCGAAGCGGCCTACACCTTCGTTCGCGACGCCATCCCGCACTCCGCCGACTCCGGGGACCCGCGCGTCACCTGGCGCGCCTCCGACGTCCTGGAGCAGCGCACCGGCATCTGCCACGCCAAGGCCCACGCCCTGACCGCGCTGCTGCGCGCCGAGGGCATCCCCACGGGGCTGTGCTACCAGCGGCTCGCCGACGACGACGGCACCGGCGCCCTGATCCACGGGCTCATCGCCCTCAAGCTGCCCGGACACGACCGCTGGGCCCGGCAGGACCCGCGCGGCAACAAGCCCGGTGTCGACGCCCGGTTCTCCCTCCGGGAGGAACGGCTGGCCTGGGTGCCCCGCCCCGGACTCGGCGAACGCGACTACCCCGGTCTCCACGCCACCCCGCCGCCCGCCGTGCTCACCGCCCTGCGGCAGGCTGTCGACCGGCCGCATCTGTGGCGGCTGCTGCCCACCGACCTACCGGACCAAGAAGACCGATGACCTCACACACCCCCCTGACCCTGACCGTCGACCCCGCCGTGCGCGCCCTGGCCCCGGGGTTCGCCCACCTCGCCGTCGAGGCCCGCGGCCTGGTCAACGGGCCGAGCGACGATGCGAGCGCGGCCCTCCTCGACGACGCGGCCCGCCGCCTGACCGAGCGCCTCGGCGGCCGCGCCCCGCACGAGGATCCCCACATGGCCGCCTGGCGCGCGGCGTACACCGCCTTCGGCGCCAAGCCCTCGCGCACCCGCAACTCCGCGGAGGCGCTGGCCAAACGCGCCCCCGCCGAAGGCGGGCTGCCCCGCATCAACCGGCTGGTGGACCTCTACAACGCGATCAGCGTCGCCCACCTCGTGCCCGTCGGCGGTGAGGACACCGACCACATCCACGGCGGCATGACCCTCGTACGGGCGACCGGCGACGAGAAGTTCGAGACCGTGGCCGGCGGTGAGCCCGCCGTCGAGCACCCCGAGCCCGGCGAGGTCGTCTGGCGCGACGGGACCGGCGTCACCTGCCGCCGCTGGAACTGGCGGCAGGGGATCCGTACCCGGCTGACCGAGGAGTCGGTCAACGCGCTCTTCCTCCTGGAGCGGATGGATCCGATGCCGATGGCCGACCTGCGGGCCGCCGGTGAGGAACTCGCCGCTCACCTGCGGAGGTTCAACCCCGGCGCGGAGGTCACCGTGCACGAGCCGGTCTGACCCCCGCGCCCGGTCACTCCGCCTTCGCGCCGCGCTCCCGGGCGGCGACGTCCTCCGGCGTGGGGGCGCTGCCGCCCAGGTGCGCGGGCAGCCACCAGTGGTCGTCCGGGCCCGACGGGCGCCCGGTGTACACGCGCTGCGCGTCCTCCAGCAGCTCCTGGACGCGCAGCCGCAGCCGCCGGGTCAGCGCGCCCGGCTTCTCGTCCGCGTGGGGCGTCATCTGCTCGCCCACCCGGATGGTGATGGGGAAGCCGTTGCGGCCCAGCTGGCGCGGCTGGTCCTTGGTCCACAGCCGCTGCGTGCCCCACAGGGCGACCGGCAGCAGGGGCACGCCCGCCTCCATCGCCAGGCGCGCGGCACCGGACTTGAAGGACTTCAGGGTGAAGGACTGGGAGATGGTCGCCTCGGGGAAGACCCCGATGATCTCGCCCGAGCGCAGCGCCGTCAGCGCGTGCTTGTACGCGTGCATGCCCTCGGAGCGGTCCACCGGGATGTGCTTCATGGCCCGCATCAGCGGACCCGACACCTTGTGCCGGAAAACCGACTCCTTCGCCATGAAACGCACCAGCCGCTTCGCCGGGAGCGCTGTCAGCCCCGCGAACACGAAGTCGAGGTACCCGATGTGGTTGCTCACGAGCAAAGCGCCGCCCTTGCGCGGCACATGTTCGGTGCCGGCGATGTCGAAGCGCAGTCCCTGCACCTTGAACATGGTGCGGGCGAAGCCGATGACGGGCGGGTAGACGAGTTCGGCCATGTGTGGGGCCCCTTCTTCGTAGGGGGTGGCCCCCGGCGGAAGTTACGCGGCCGTAGGTTTGGGCCGCCGGCTGATCGTGCCCCGTAAACGGGTGCCGTGTCATCCCGCGTGCCCGCCGTGTGGCGAGATTCTCGTCACGTCACCCGGTCGTACGACGCACCAGCAGGTACATCTCGCATCCGAGGCAGTAGCCGAACACCGCGTTGAGGAAGGCCGCCGCGAGCGCGCAGGCCGTCGCCGCCAGGCCCAGCCAGGCGAGCCCCGTGGCGTAGCCGGCGAGCCCGACGACCGCGAACGCCAGTCCGACCGCCTGCGCGAAGCGCGGCGGCGCCGGGTCCTCGGTCTCGGTCGGCGGCCCCAGCCGGGGCCGTACCGCCACCCGGTACAGCAGGCCGTACGGTGAGTTCTGGACACCCGCGGCGGCGCCCACCGCGAACACCAGCGCCTGGACGGCCAGCAGCCAGGCACTTCCGGTGACGAGGACGGCGGCCAGGACGACACTGGTCACGCTTGCGCCGAAGCGCGGTCCACGGGCATCAATGGCGTGAGGGCTCATACCGGCCATGATTCCGGAACGGACGCCGTCCGGACCCCCGGGAATCATGGCGGTCGTGTGAACGCTGCAACGGCAGGGAGGGGCGAAATGACGGGACTGGTGGTGTGCGTCGCCGTGCTCGTGGCGGCGGGGATCTTCGGCATCCTCCACAAGCGCAGGGACGGAAGGGTACGGGTGCGGGACAAGGACGCGGCACAACAGCTGACGGCGGGTGAGATCGGCGCGGAACTCGGAGAGCGGGCCACGCTCCTCCAGTTCTCCACCGCCTTCTGCGCGCCCTGCCGGGCCACCCGCCGCACTCTCGGCGAGGTGGCCGGCATGGTCGACGGCGTGCGGCACGTGGAGATCGACGCCGAGGCCCACCTCGACCTGGTGCGCCGGCTGGGCGTCGTCAGGACGCCGACCGTCCTGGTCCTCGACGCCCGCGGCACCGTGGTGCGGCGCGCGTCGGGCGCGCCGCGCAAGGCCGACGTCATCGCGGCGCTCGGCGCGGCGGTGTGACACCCGCGCGCGGTGTCATGACCCCGGTCCCACCCGCCGGGGCGCCCTTGACGCGGCGCCGGTCTGATCGTCAGTCTGACGTTATGTCGCGAGACCTCCTTCTGTACTCCCGCTTCGACGTCGACCTCGGTCGGCACGCGAGCGCCCGCTGTCACGGCCGTTGAGTGCCCAGGACTCCGCACCCCTCCGGCTCGACAGCACGACGAAGGACAACTCCATGACCGCCTCTCCCGACCTCGGCACGCCGGCCGCGACCTCCCTGGGCGCGGTGCCCACCTCGATCCCCGCGCCTGCCCCGGTCCCCCTGGCCCCGCCGCCCGCCGTGACCGGCGCCTTCGACCCGACTGAATTCGACCCGACCGCTTTCCGTGCCGTGTTCCGCCGTCACGCCGCCGGGGTCGCGGTCATCACCGCGGCCGGCACCCGTCCCGCGGGCTTCACGGCCACCTCCCTCACCTCCGTGTCCGCCGAGCCGCCCCTGCTGTCCTTCGGGATCAGCACCGCCGGCTCCGCGTGGCGCACCGTCGCGGAAGCCACCCACGTGGGCGTCCACATCCTCGGCGAGCACCAGGAGGAGGTGGCCGCCACCTTCGCCCGCAGCGGTGCCGATCGCTTCGCGCCGCCCACCGCGTGGGGACCCGGCCCGTATGGAGTACCGCTCCTGGAGGATGTCCAGGCCTGGCTGGTCGCCCGTGTGGTGGCGCGCATACCCGCCGGTGACCACCGCATCGTCGTCGCCCAGGCCGTGGCGGGCGCCCCCGAGGGCGAAGCGGCCCGCCCGCTGCTCTACCACCACGGGCGTTACAACGCGCTGCGCCACTGAGTCCCTCCATCAGGCCCGGGTCGGCAAGGTCACAGTCCACCGCCCTTGCCTGCCGGGGGACCGACGGCTGTACTGGCGAGTAATATTTCTGCCGGAGCGCCGTGCGTCCCAACGGGGAGCCGCCGTCGAAGGCGCCTATGCTGCCTTCACAAGGGCAGTTGACGTACCCATGCAGCAGTAGGAGTGCAGGCGTGAGCTTGAGGATCGTTGTCGCAGTGAAGTACGTGCCTGATGCCACGGGTGATCGTCACTTCGCGGGGGATCTGACCACGGATCGGGATGCGGT
>NZ_JBEXSX010000085.1:0-34221 GCF_040613835.1 Streptomyces sp. NPDC006207
CACCTTCGCGCCCGCGGCTCGCCCTGCACCCTCGTGGTGATCACACCCGGGTGACAAGACGAAAACCGGGGGGAGTACGCGCAGTTGCACAGATGGGAACGGTGTCCGGCACCGGACGCCCGCCTGTTGGGTCAGGCGTCGCCGTAGCGGGCGAGCAGCGCCGCGACGTAGGTCTCCAGGCGCGTCGCGAGCGTCGCCGGGGTGAGGTCGGTGCGGCCGAGTTCGCGCCAGGGGACGGCGACCTTCTCGGCGTCGGGTGCGAAGGCGAGGGCGTCCAGGAGCCGCCAGTAGAGGTGGGCGCCGGGGGAGTCCGCCAGCCGGCCGCCCGCGGCGGTGTAGAGGTCGGCGAAGCGCAGTCCCGCAACGGGTCCGTGCAACAGCGCGAGTGCCGTGGCGCAGTGGGCCACGTCGAGGTCGGCGGGGCCCCAGGAGGTCTCGACCCAGTCGACGACGCCCGAGATGCGCAGGTGGCCGCCGTGCCCGGAGAACAGGACGTTGCCCGGGTGGAAGTCGCGGTGCAGGAACAGGCCTTCGTGGGCGGGCGGGTCGCGGCGTATGACGTCCACCGCGCGGGCCCACAGGTCCGGACGGCTCGTGGTCCCGGGCGGGCGGACGCGCTCGGGCGCCGTCCAGGGCTGGTAGGTGCGGGGCCGGTCCGTCTCGCCGACGTCGAGCCCGTGGATGCGGACGAGTTGACGGGCCAGCAGCCACGCCCGCGCCCCGGCGTCGGTGTCCGCCAGGCGTACCTCCCCCGGGAGGTGGGACATGAGCAGCGACGGATGGTCGCAGTGCTCCGCCGTCGCGTCGACGGCGTGGAACTCGGCGGCGGGGACGGCGGTCGGGCCGAGCAGCGCCAGGACCCGCGCCTCACGGGTGAGCAGGCCCTCCGCGTGGCGGAGGTAGAAGGGCTCCACGAAGGAACGCAGCACCAACTGGCGTCCGCCTCCCGGCCCCGTGACCCGCAGGCGGCGCATCTGCGAGGTCCAGCCGCCGCGGAGCGGCTCCGCGGACTCGAGGTGTTCCCCGTCGCGCAGGTGCCGCTGCACCCAGGTGCGCGTGTCCGTCCAGCCGGGCTCGTTCCCCTCCGCCGCGGTCATCCAATCTCCTTCGTGGAACTCTGCCCTTCAGCACGGGGAGGAATCGAACCCCTGAGGGGCGGGGCGGGGAAGGTTGGTTCGCCGCGACGGCGGACCGGTGTCCATCCCCAATTATGCAGCAGGTGCTCACTGGTTGATGCACCTGCTGGCCGTCGGACTGACGGTGTCAGCCTGTGGAGCCGGTGTAAGACCTCAACGGAGAAATCCGGGCGGGCAGCCGGCGACGAAGCAGGAAACCCTACAGCGCGAGCCGTAGGAATCCCCTCTCTCCAGGGAGCGGAGAAAGTCAACCGGGCACCCTACCGGGCCCGTTGATCAGGCGGTGGCCTGCTGCCGTGCGCCGAGCACCATCGTGATCAGGGACCTCGCGGTGGCCCGGAGCCGGTCCGCGTCCTGGTAGACGCGCTCGATGACGACGGTGCCGCGGGTCATGGTGACCAGGACCCGCGCGGCCTCGGTGGGAGGGACGGCGAGCAGGCCGGCCGCATCGCCGCGGGAGAGCCGTTCGGCCATGACGCCCTCGAGCCGGTCCAGCAGGTCGCGGATCGCGGCCCGGATGGGTTCGGCGTCCGCCTGGGTGTCGGTGGCGGTCTTGGTCGACAGGCAGCCGCGGGCGGGGGTGCCGTGGGTCATGGAGGCGATGGTGAAGTCGAAGAAGTCCTCCAGCGCCCGCCGGACGTCGGGCTGGTCCAGCGTGGCGGCGGCCTCGGCGACGAAGGCGTCGGCGTAGTCCTGAAAGACGCGCAGGAACAGCGTCTCCTTGTCGTGGTACGCGTGGTAGAGCGAGCCGCGCTGCACGCCCGTGGCGGTCGCCAGGTCCTGCATGGAGGTCGCTCCGTACCCCTGGTTCCAGAAGACGTCCAGGATCCGGCCCAGGGTGTGCTGCTCATCGAACTGACGCCGTCCAGCCATGCGCCCACGGTAATTCATCTTTGACGGCTCCGTCAAAGTTTGCAAGGCTGTCAAACATGACGGTGTTGTCAAAGATGGCCCGGACTGCTGACGGACCGGGCGCCGCCCGGATCCGTCGCGACCGGGCGGAAGGCGGAAGCGAGCAGATGACCACCACACCACCGGGACCCGCCGCATGGCGGGCCATAGCGGCGGGCGCGAGCGCCAGCTTCGTCGGCATCGGCCTCGCCCGGTTCGCCTACACGCCTCTGGTCCCCGAACTGATCAACGCCCACTGGTTCTCCCCGTCCGCGGTGGCGTACCTCGGCGCGGCCAACCTCGCCGGGTACCTGGCGGGCGCGCTGAGCGCCCGGTGGGTGGGGCGCCGGCTGGGCGACCGCCGGGCCCTGCGGTGGATGATGGCGCTCGCCACGCTCGCGCTGCTGGCCTGCAGTGTTCCCGTCTCGGTGCCGTGGTTCTTCCTCTGGCGCCTGGCCTCGGGGCTCGCCGGCGGCGTGATCATGGTGCGGGTGGCCGGTGCCGTGCTCCCGTACCTGAAGGGGGAGCGGCGCGGGCTGGCGGGCGGGGCGATCTTCGCGGGGCTCGGTGTCGGCATCGCCGCCACGGGGACCCTGGTGCCCCTGCTGCTGCACTTCGGACTGCGCGGGACCTGGGCGGGGCTGGCCGTCCTGTGCGCGATCCTCACCGTACTGAGCTGGAACGGCTGGCCGACGCCGGTCGCCGCCCCGTCGCCTTCCGCGGTCGCCGCAGCGCCGGTGCCGGTGCCGGGGGAGCGGAAGCCCGCCCGCTCGCCGCGGCTGCGGCTGCTGCTCGTGGAGTACGCCCTGATCTCGATGGGTCTCACCCCGGCCATGGCGTTCCTCGCCGACTTCGTCAGCCGGGGCCTGGGCCGCGGTTCCGCCGGCGGCTCCATGATCTGGATCCTGTACGGACTCGGCGCCCTCGTCGGCCCCACCCTCTACGGCCTCCTCGGCGACCGCCTCGGCTTCGCCAGGGCCCTGCTGCTGATCACCCTGGTGCAGACGGGGGCCCTCGCCGCGCTCGCCACGGCGCACGCCCTGCCCGAGATCGCGGTGCTGAGCGTGGTCATCGGTTCCTTCCCTCCCGGTGTCGTGCCCGTCGTGCTGGGCCGCGTCCACGAACTCGTACCGCGGCACCCCGAGGCGCAGTCGGCGGCATGGGGCAAGGCGACCGTCGCCGGAGCGCTGTCGCTGGCCCTCTCCGCCTACCTCTACTCCTACGTCTTCGCCCGGACCGGCCAGGACCACCGGACGCTGTTCCTCGTCGGCGCGGGAGCCCTGGTCCTGGCTCTGGTCGTCGCGATCGCCGCGCGGTTCGTCCGCGCGGACGTGCCGCTGGAGGCGGACGCGGAAGCCGTGCACCGTGCCGCCTCGGCCGCGGGCTGAGCCGGTCCGAGGATGAACGGCGTGGCGCGCTTGCGACATGTCGCACAGTGGACACGTCGTCAGGTTCCCGCCGCCCGCGGTCCGCGCCCGGCGGGCCCCGGGCCGCCGACCGCCGGGCGCGTGCCGTGGCCCCGACCCGTTCGGTAGGGCGAACGACGTGGTCAGCGGCACCGAGGAGCCGCGGCGGCGGTGGACGTGGCGGTGGCGGTGCCTGCGGGGAGCGGAGGCGCCGGTTCCCCCTCGCTCGGGCGCCGGCATGCCGCGGCAACCTCACATATCCTCACCAGCCAACAAATGTCATCGGAGCATTGATCAACACCACTGGCAACTCGCATATAGTGACCGCGAGTTCCCCGCGAACACGGAACCCGCCTGGGATTCGTGCCCGTGGTGGTGCCCGTTTTTGTTGGATTCCGCTTCGCCCATCCCATCCGTCCGTACGGCCCCGAGGTCCTGATCGATGACAGCGCAGACCGCGCTCCCGCGCCCGCGGACCGGGCGCCTGCGCATCCCGGCACGGCGGCGTGAGCAGCGTGCTCCGTTCGCGTACCTGGCGCGGGCCCTGGCGGTACCCCTGGTGGTCACCGTCCCGGTCGCCGTGTGGCTGGTGGTCGCCGCCCCCGGGTCGCTGCGTGCCCCCGCGGTGATCGGCGCGGCCGCCGGGATCCTGGCGCTGGCCTGCGCCGTGGCCGTGGCGGCGCAGGAGCGCTGGCGGGCCCGGCGCCTCGCCGGACAGCTCGACGCCCTGCGGGCCGAGGCGGAACGATTCGCCGACGAGCTGCTGCCGGCCGCCGTCGGCCGGATCGCCGCCGGTGAGACCGTGGACCGGGTGCTCACCGCGGTGCGCGAGCCACTGACCGGCCCGCAGCGCCGCATGCTGGCCCTGATCGCCGACCGGGTCGGCACGAGCGAGTCGCGCCGCGCCGCGGCGATGGCCGTCGGTGCCAACGCCGCGGGACGCATGCAGGCACTGGCCACCGGAATGCTGGCCGACCTGCGCCAGATGGAGCACCGCCACAGCGACCCCGCCGTACTGCACGACCTGCTGCACCTGGACCACCGCACCGCCCAGGCCGGCCGCCTCGCCGACAGCATCGCCGTGCTGACCGGGGCCCGTTCCGGACGCCGGTGGGCCAAGCCGATCCGGATGGAGTCGATCCTGCGCGGCGCGATGGGGCGTATCGCCGGCTACCAGCGGGTGCGGCTCCACTCCACCAGCGAGGTCGCCGTCGTCGGCCACGCCGCCGAGGGCGTGATGCACGCGCTGGCCGAACTCATGGACAACGCCGCCAACTTCTCCCCGCCCACCGCCGAAGTCCACGTGTACGTGGAGGAGGTGCCCGCGGGCGCGGTCATCACGGTCGAGGACAGCGGCCTGGTCATGGGCGAGGTCGCGCTGCGCCGGGCGCAGAGCGCCGTGGCGGCCGGGTCCGGGGACCTGACCGGCCTGTCCGGGACCAGGCTCGGACTGACGGTCGTCGGCCGGCTGGCCCGCAAGCACGGCCTGACGGTGTCCTTCCGGCCCTCGGCCCGCGGTGGCACTGGCGCGGTCATGATGATCCCGCAGGAGATGCTCACCGTCCCGCGTCCCGGCACGGACGCCGGCCCCGACGCCGAGCCCGTCCTGCCCCCGGAGGCCCCGGCCGCCGCCCCGTCCGTACCGGCCCCCGCCGAGACGTCCGACCGCGACGAGGAGGCCCGGCGCACGGCGCCGGAACTGGGCGAGAGCGGCCTGCCCAAGCGCCGCCGCGGCCAGACGCTGTCCTCCGCCGGCCACGACCGGCCCGCCGCACGGGCCGCTTCGAGCTCCGGCGGCCACGGCACGGCGGCCGAACGGGCCGCACGGTTCAGCACCTTCCGCAGCGCGGTGCACGGCACCACCCCCGCCGCCCCCGCACCCGCCCCCGACCATGCGTCACCCGCGACCGCGCCCCGCGCGGACCGCGACGAGCACAACGCGACGGCCCCATCCCCAGAAAGCGACGCGCGATGACCGCACCGGCCACCGGCCACACCAGTACGGACGAGCGGCTCAACTGGCTGCTGGAGAACCTGCTGGAGCGCACCCCGGGCGCCCGCCACGCCCTGGTCCTGTCCCGGGACGGGCTCAAGCTGTGCCGCACCCCCGAGCTCTCGGTGGACCAGGCGGACCAGCTCGCGGCCATCTCCGCCGGCATCCAGAGCCTGTCGCAGGGCGCGTCCATGGAGTTCGGCGACGGCAGCGGCGGCGTGCGGCAGGCCATGGCCGAGTTCTACGGCGGGATCCTGTTCATCGTCGAGGCCGGTGACGGCGCCCACCTCGCGGTCGTCGCCGACGACGACGCCGAGGTCGGCCTGATCGGCCACAACATGCACGAGCTGGTCGAGCAGCTCGGTGAGCACCTGAGCGCTCCCCCGCGCGAGGTGCCCGGTGAGGACGGCGACGGCGCATGACACCCCGCCCGGGCCGGGAGGAGGATCCGGACCGGCTGTACACCCTGACGTCGGGCCGCAGCCGGCCCGCGTCCGACGCGTTCGACCTGGTGACCCTGGTGGTCGCCGAGTGCGATCCGGTCCCGGGGATGCAGTCCGAGCACGCGGCGATCCTGCGGATCTGCCGCCGGCCCACCGCCGTCGTGGAGCTCGCCGCCGACCTGGGACTCCCGGTCGGCATCACCCAGGTGCTGCTGTGCGACCTGCTGGACACCGGCCGGATCAGCGCCCGGCACCCCCGTACCGCCCGGACGGCGGCTCAACTGCCGGACCCCGAGATCCTGGAGCAGGTGCTCGTTGGACTACGCAACCTCTGACCCCGGCCTCGTTCCCGGCCCGCCGGGGCCGCGGGCGCCGCTCGACGCGAGCGCCGACAACGGGCTGAAGATCGTCATCACCGGTGGGTTCGGCGTCGGGAAGACGACCATGGTCCGCTCGGTCAGCGAGATCCGTCCGCTGAACACCGAGGAGACGATGACCCAGGCCGGAGCCGGGGTCGACGACCTCGCCGGTGTGGGGGCGAAGACCTCCACCACCGTGGCCTTCGACTTCGGCCGGATCAGCGTCAACGCGCGCACCGTGCTCTACCTGTTCGGCGCGCCCGGGCAGGAACGGTTCTGGTTCCTGTGGGACCGGCTGTTCTCCGGCACGCTCGGCGCGGTGGTGCTGGTCGACACCCGCCGGCTGGACGACTCCTGGTACGCCATCGACCGCCTGGAGCACCACGGCACCCCGTTCGTGGTGGCCCGCAACGACTTCGGCGGGCCGAAGCACACCGAGGAACAGGTCCGCGACGCGCTGTCACTGGCGGACGGGGTGCCGCTGGTGGACTGCGACGCGCGGTCCCGGCAGTCCTCCAAGGACGTCCTCATCACCCTCGTCCAGCACCTGCAGACCCTGTCCGGCGCCCGCCCGCGCCCCCGGGAGAGGACCGCCCCGTGACCAGTCAGCCCTCCGCGGCCGCCGGCGCCTGCCCGTTCGCCGGGGCGGTGCCGTTCAGCGGTCCGCGCTTCCACGTCGAACCGGCCGCCCTGTACCGGGAGTTGCGCCGCGAGCACGGGGCCCTGGCCCCCGTGGAGCTCGACGGCGGCATACCGGCCTGGCTCGTGCTGGGCTACCGGGAACTGCTGCACGTCACCGGCGACCCGGTGCTCTTCAGCCGCGACTCGGACCTGTGGAACCAGTGGGACCGCATCCCCGACGACTGGCCGCTGCTGCCCATGATCGGGCGCAAGCAGCCGTCGATCCTCTACACCGTGGGCGAGCGGCACCGGCAGCGCGCCGCGATGATGGGCAACGCCATGGAGGCCATCGACGCGGTCGAACTGCGCCGTCACGCCGAGCGCTACGCCGACGGGCTGGTCGACACCTTCTGCGGCAGCGGCAGGGCGGACATCCTCGACGAGTTCGCGATGCTGCTCCCGGTCCGTGTGCTGGCCCGGCTTTACGGCTTCCCCGAGGAGCAGGGCCCCCGCCTGGTGAAGGCGGTCAAGGACCTGGTCGACGGCGGCGCGGACGCCATCGCCGGCCAGATGTACGTCTACTCCGCGATGACCGAGCTGCTCGAGGCGAAGAAGGAGCAGCCGGGCGCGGACGTGGTCTCGCGGATGCTCGCCGACCGGTACGACTTCTCCGACGAGGAGATCGTGCAGGACCTGATGGTGATGACCGTGGCCGGGCACCAGCCCACCGCGGACTGGATCGGCAACTCGCTGCGGCTGATGCTCACCGACGACCGCTTCGCCGCCTCGTTCACCGGTGGCCGGAACAGCGTCGGACAGGCCATGAACGAGGTCCTGTGGGAGGACACCCCCAGCCAGAACATCGCCGGGCGGTGGGCCAGCCGCGACACCCGGCTCGGCGGGCGCCAGATCGCCTCCGGCGACCTGCTCATCCTCGGCTTCGCCGCGGCCAACGCCGACCCGCAGGTGCACCTGGAGGCCGGGGCATCCACCAACGGCAACAACGCCTGGTTCTCCTTCGGCCACGGTGAGCACCGCTGCCCGTTCCCGGCGCAGGAGATCGCCGAGGCCATCGCCCGCACCGGCATCGAGGTGCTGCTGGACCGGCTGCCCGACCTCGAACTGGCGGTCGACCCCGCCGAACTGGTGCGCCGTCCGTCCCCGTGGCTGCGGGGCATGACCAAGCTCCCCGTGCGTTTCACACCCACCCCCGTGCTAGGAGAACTCTGATGGAATGCCCGGTCACCGGCCACCGCGCGGCCTCCCCGATCGTGCTGGACCCGCTGGTGGGCGACCTGGTCGCCGAGAGCGCCGCGCTGCGCGAGGAGGGCCCGCTGGCCGCGGTCGTCCTGCCCGGCGGGGTGCCGGTGTGGGCCGTGACGCACCATGCCGAGGCCCGCGCGCTGCTGACCGACCCGCGGCTGGTGAAGGACATCGCCCACTGGGACGCCTTCACCCGCGGTGAGATACCCGCCGACTGGGCGCTGATCGGCCTGGCCAACCCCGGCCGCTCGATGCTCACCGTGGACGGCGCCGACCACCGCCGGCTGCGCGCCCTGGTCGCCCAGGCGCTCACCCCCCGCCGCGTCGAGCAGATGCGGGCCCGCATCGAGGAGCTGACGGCCGGTCTCCTGGAGCGCGTCGAGGAGGCGGCACGTGAGGGCGAGGTGCTGGACCTGAAGGCCACCTTCGCCTACCCGCTGCCGATGTACGTCGTGCAGGAGCTGATGGGCATCGACGAGGCCCACCTGCCCCGCCTGAAGGTGCTGTTCGAGAAGTTCTTCTCCACCCAGACCCCGCCCGACGAGGTCATCGCCACCCTCGGCGAGCTCGCGACCCTGATGGCCAAGACCGTCGCCGACCGGCGCGCCGAGCCCGGCGACGACCTGACCAGCGCGCTCATCGCGGCCTCCGAGGACGGTGACCACCTCACCGACGCGGAGATCCAGAGCACCCTGCAGTTGATGATCGCCGCGGGCCACGAGACCACGATCTCCCTCATCGTGAACGCGGTCGTCAACCTGCTCACCCACCCCGACCAGCTCGCGCTGGTGCGGGAGGGCAAGGCGAGCTGGGAGTCGGTGGTGGAGGAGACGCTGCGCCACTCCACGCCCACCTCCCACGTGCTGATCCGCTTCGCCACCGAGGACGTCCCCGTCGGCGACAAGGTCATCGCCAAGGGCGAGGCGCTGATCGTCTCCTACGCGGCGATCGGCGGCGACGAGAAGCAGCACGGTCCGAGCGCCGGCGTCTTCGACATCACCCGCGAGCACCCCATCCGGCACATCGCCTTCGGCCACGGCCCGCACGTGTGCCCGGGCGCCGCGCTGTCCCGGCTGGAGGCCTCGGTGGCGCTGCCCGCCCTGTTCGAGCGCTTCCCCAAGCTCGACCTGGCGGTGCCGGCGACGGAGCTGCGGAACAAGCCCGTGGTCACCCAGAACGACCTGTACGAGCTGCCGGTCACCGTGAACTGACCTACCGTCGGTGTCCGGCACCGTCCCGCCCCGCTCGAGCCGGAGCGGGGCGGTGCCGGTCCCGCCCGACCCCGCGACGAGGAGGGCGCCGTGCCGTCGTACGGCAGGCCGCTGCGCAAACTGGGCTTCCTGACGATCGGGCTGTTCGACGAGGCCGACCCGCGGCGCGGGCACGAGGCGACGCTCGAGATGATCCAGTTGGGCGAGCGACTGGGCTTCGACAGTGCGTGGGTGCGCCACCGCCACCTGCAGTTCGGCATCTCCTCGCCCGTGGCCGTCCTCGCCGCCGCCTCGCAGCGCACCAGCCGCATCGAACTCGGCACGGCCGTCATCCCGCTGGGATGGGAGAACCCGCTGCGACTGGCCGAGGACCTGGCGACGGTGGACCTGCTGTCCGGCGGCCGCCTCAACCCGGGCGTCAGCGTCGGCCCGCCGATGCACTTCGACGAGGTCCGCGGCGCCCTCTACCCGGACACCGCGGGCCACGAGGACTTCTCCTACACCCGGGTGGAACGCCTGCTGGGCTTCGTCCGGGGCGAGCCGGCCACCGCCTTCAGCGGCACCGAGGGCTTCGAGGTCTTCTCCGACCGCGTCCAGCCGCACTCCCCGGGGCTCGGCGACCGCATGTGGTACGGCGGAGGGAGCCTGCGCTCGGCGCGGTGGGCCGGGGAGCACGGGATGAACTTCCTGACGAGCAGCGTGGTCAAGGCGGAGGAGTCCGAGGACTTCGCGGCGATCCAGCTGTCCCACGTCCGTGCCTTCCGTGCCGCACACCCCGACGGCGAACGGGCCCGGGTCTCGCAGGGACTGGTCGTCGTCCCCACCGACAGCGCCTCGGCCGGCCAGCGCGAGAAGTACCGGGAGTACGCCCGCCGGCGGCTGCCGCGCACCGCCGGCCCGCAGGGCCCCGGGCGGCTGCTGTTCGCCCCCGACCTGGTCGGCACCTCCGAGGAGATCGCGGAGCGGCTCTCCGCGCACGCGGCCTTCCGCGAGGTCGACGAGGTCGCCTTCGCGCTGCCGTTCGCCTTCGAGCCCGAGGACTACGTGCAGATCCTCACCGACATCGCCACCCGGCTCGGACCGGCCCTCGGCCGTCCGGCCCCGGCCGCCTGACGGCCGCCGTGGAGCGGCCCCGCCCGGCACGCCGGGCGGGGCCGTGGCGTCACACGCCGATGTCGCGGCCGTCCTTGCGCCACACCACGACGACGGAGGGGCGGGGGATCCGCTTGCCGCCGTCCGGCCAGCGCGAGGACGGGTTCTCGTACGTGGAGCCGTCGGTCTCGCCGGGGTGCTGCACCGCGACCAGGACGCGCTGGTCCTGGACGATCGGGCCGCAGGTCTCGGCGCCCTTGGGCACGCTCAGGAACTGCCGGACCTGACCGCGCTTGTCACCCCTGACCGCGACGCCGAAGAGGGCGTCGTGGGTGCCGAGGGTGCCGGGCGCGCCGTCGGTGGAGATCCACAGGTTGCCGTGCGGGTCGAAGGCCACGTTGTCCGGGCACGAGATCGGGCTGACGTCGTCCTTCGGGAAGCCCGCGAAGTAGGTGGCGGGGTCCGAGGGGTCTCCGGCGACCAGGAACAGCCGCCACGCGAAGCGGTCGGCGGCAGGGTCGTCGAAGAACTCGGCCAGCTCCAGCACGTGCCCGTGCTTGTTGTTGCTCCGCGGGTTGGCCTCGTCGGGGCCGGCGGAGCCGGCCTTGCCGCGGTTGGTGTTGTTGGTCAGCGCCACGTAGACGCGACCGGTGCGCGGGCTGGGCTCGACGTCCTCGGGGCGGTCCATCTTCGTGGCACCGGCCTTGTCCGCCGCCATCCGGGTGAAGAGGTAGACCTCCTCGGCGGTCATGCCCTCCACGAAGGAGGTGGTGCCGCTCGCCAGCCTGATCCACTCGCCCGAGCCGTCGAACTCGCCGTCCGAGGGCAGCTTCCCGCTGCCGTCGAACTCCGCGGCAGGGCTGTCGCCGGTGAGCCTGGCGACGTAGAGCGTGCCCTCGTCGAGCAGCGACAGGTTGTGCTCGCGGACGGCCCGGCCGCTGCCGTGCCGCATCGCCTTGCTCGCCACGAACTTGTACATGTAGTCAAAGCGCTCGTCGTCGCCCATGTAGACGACGGGGCGGCCGTCATCGGTGAGCCGGGGCTGCGCGGCCTCGTGCTTGAAGCGGCCGAGCGCGGTGTGCTTGCGCGGCGTCGAGTCCGGGTCGAAGGGGTCGAGCTCCACGATCCAGCCGAAGCGGTTGACCTCGTTGGGCTCCTTCGCCAGGTCGAAGCGGTCGTCGAACCGCTCCCACTTGCGCTCGCTGGCCGCGCCGGCGACGCCGTAGCGCTTCAGCCGCTCCGCGGTGACCGGGTCGGTGACCGAGGCCGCGTTGCCGAAGTACTGGTTGAAGTTCTCCTCGCCCGAGAGCACGGTGCCCCACGGGGTGGTGCCGCCGGCGCAGTTGTTGAGGGTGCCGAGGACCTTGGTGCCGGTGGGGTCGGCCTTGGTGCGCAGCAGGGGGCTGCCCGCGGCGGGGCCGGTCAGCCGGAAGGCCGTCTTGGTGTGGACCCGCCGGTTCATGCCGTGCCGGTTCACCGGGTACAGGCGGCCGGAGTGCCGGTCCTCCTCGACCACGACCACGCTGAGGCCGTGCGCGGCCCATGCGATCTCGACCTGCTCGCGGGTGGGGTCGGCCGCGTCGTAGCCCGGGAACATGAGGATCTCGTCGGTGTACTCGTGGTTGGCGACGAGTACCTGACGGCCGCGCTCACCGGGCAGGTCGAACAGGTGCAGGAAGTCGTTGTTGTAGCCGAACTGGCCGGCCTGCGCCGCGGCGGTCTGCCGCGCCTGGTCGAACGCGGGGGCGCCGCGCAGGATGGGGTCGCCCCAGCGGATCACGACGCTCTGCGCGTAGCCCTCGGGGACGACGAGGGCGTCCACGGTGTTCGGCTCGACGGGCCGGAAGCGCAGGCCCTTGGCGGCGTCGGGGTCGACGGTGCCGCCGTGACCGCCGTGCTTCGGTTCGGGGGCGGCGACGGCCACGTCGGTGCCGGACGTGACGGCCATGCCTCCTGCGGCGGCGGCCAGGGTGACCACGGCACCGGTCCGCAGCATGGTGCGGCGGGAGAGGGCGTCGGCGACGACGTCGCCGAGGTAGGCGTTGCCGCTGGTGTTCGGGGCCTCGTGGGCGCAGGCGTCACCGCACTTGAACCGGCAGGTGAGGGCGGACCTGCCACCGTCGTGGCGGGGGAGGAGCGGAAGAAGTCTGTGCGGCCGCACAGTGCCTCCAAGTCTATGTTCCGGTATAGCGAATCCCATGGGACGGTAAAGAGCCCTGTTCTCGCGGGGGTGGCCGGAACGTGAACCTCGGATGAACCGGTGCGCGCGGCCGGGGTGCCGCCGCGCGGTTGACACCGCACGGAGGCCGCGGGCATGGCCGTGGCCACGCCTGTCCTCGTGGCTCCCGACGGCACGGCGCTTGCTTGCGCGGCGACCAGGCCTGCCCATGGTCTGCCTGCCGGGGGGAGGGTGTGTGGGGCTCCGCCAGCTACCGCTGCGACCGCCTCGTCGACGACTTCGAGGCGCTGCGCGCCCACCGCGGCCTCCGTTGGTCTCGCCGTCGGTACGGACGTTCGGCCGGCCACGGTCCGGCTCCGGCAGGGCGAGCCTTGGTACGACGCGGGCTACACGGCCTTGGAGGAGGTCGTCGCGGGGCGCGGGGGAGGACGGCCGCAGGGAGGCCGTCGCGCCCTTCCCCCACGGGCGTTGGGACGGGACCGCGCGGGCGCTGGAGGCCGGAGGCGCCGAGGAGAGGAGCGACGCAGCCGCGGCCGTCTTCCGCTCGGGGGACGCCTGGGAACCGGAGCGCACGCGTACGGCGCTCGCCCGCGTCGCGGGACCGGTGCTCGTACTGGCGGGGGAGTGCGACGTGCACGCACCACCGCCCGCGATGGCCGAGGTGGCGGAGCTGTTCCCGTACACCGCGCCGGGCGTTCAGCCGGGCGCCGGGCACTTCCCGTGGCGGGGCGAGCGGGAGCGGTCGGTACCCGGCCGGCTCGGACAGCCCGGAGCGGAGGGCGAGTCCACCGGGCGGGATCCGTTCCCGCCCGCCCCGCCCGCCACGCTCACGCCCGAGCGGCAGCAGGCAGCGTCACTTCCCAGGTGTCCACCGCGAAGTGCAGGCCCATGCCGTGCGCGGTGTACAGGCGCAGGGCCCCCGTGGTGTTGTCGGTGTCCACGCCCAGGCCGAGGGTGTCGCGGCCGCGGGCGGCGTAGACCCCGAAGGCGTGGCGCAGCAGGTGGCCGGCGATGCCCCGGCCCCGCGCCTCCTTGCGCACCCCGAGGCTGCGGATCCACGCCATGGCCGCGCGGTCGTCACGGGTCAGTGCCACGCCGACGTCCCCCGCGCCCTCCAGCGAGGCGATCCACACCAGGGACCAGTCGATGCCAGAGCCGAGGTCGTCCAGCCACTGCGGGTAGGTGCGCCGCTGGTGGTCGAAGTGTTCCGCGAAGGTCTCCTGAAGGAGTTCGTGTGCGCGGCGTCGGTCGACCTCCTCCGTGCAGTCGCGCAGCGTCAGCCCGGGCGGCGGCTCGGGGACGGTGTCCGCGGCGGCGGACAGCGGGCGGGTCAGCACGTGGTAGCGCCGTACGGCCTTCCAGCCGCGCCGCGTCAGACGGGACGTGTCCATGGTGGGCGCGGTGTTCAGGGCGAGATGGACGACGGCCCGGGCCACGCCGTTCTCCGCGGCGCGCCCGGCGGCCCGGTTCTGCAGGAGGTCCAGCAGCCGCTCCCCGGCCTCCTGGTGCGCGGGCAGGACGTAGTGGTCGACGTCGATGCGTTCGGCACCGGAGTCGTCCCACAGGAGCCCGAACGCGACGGGCGCGCCGTCCTCGAAGACCAGCCAGGAGTTGCGTTCCAGGTCGGCCTCGGGGTGGACCAGTGACGACTCGACGGTCCCCAGGTCGGTCTCGGGCTGCCCGAGCTCCACGACGTCGACGGCGTTGAGCAACTCGCAGATGACGGAGGCATCCTCGGGGACGGCGGGGCGCACGGTGAGGGGCATGCCGCAACTGTCGGTACCGGTGCCGGCCCCGCGCAAATGTTTTTCGCGGCGGAGCCGGTCCGGCGGGGACGGTGCCCGCGTCAGGCGTCGGCGGCCTCGGTCGCCGGACGGCCGGCTTCGGCGTCGGGCTCGGCATCTGCGTTGCGCTGGGCGGGGACGCTGACGTCCACGGCCCCGCCGGTCTCCTCCGCCGCGTCGGCGTCCTCGGCGGTGGGCACGGACGGCGTGGCCGGTACGGTCCGTACGGCCGTTGCGGCCACCGCGATCCCCGTCGGCACGGCGGGCGCCATGACGTCGAGGTCGGCGTCGTCGGGCCGGCGGTCGCGGCGGACGTCGCCGACGATCAGGGCCACCACCGCCGCGGAACCGACGAACTCCAGCAGGCTCTGCGAGGTGTCCACGGCGGTCACGGGCATCGTGCCGACCGCGTAGCCCCACAGCTCCGTGAAGGCCGACGGCATCATGAAGAGCGACAGGCCCACCGAGAAGCCCGGGGCGGTGGGCCGCCGCCGGGCCGCGAGCAGCATGCCGGCCCCGCACAGCACGGTCAGGCACACCCACTGGTACGGCGACGGCACCGCGAGGATCGCCCGCCCGCTGCCCTTGCCGACGATCAGGTCGCTGAGCACGCCCGGCCCGACCTGAACGGCCGTCACCGCGTTCCGGCCGATGTAGAAGACGTTGAGCACCGCGAGCAGCAGCCCGGAGGCGGTGGCCGTCACCTTCACCGGGCGGATGCCGCCCGTCACCGAGTCCGCGGCGGCGGCGGCCTCGTACTCCATGTGCCGGGCGAGCAGGAGGAGCCCTCCCAGGATGAGCGTGAGCACCACGGCGAGGACGGCGGTGCTGCCCACGGCGTTCAGCGAGGCACCCTTCAGGGTGCCGAACCACGGGTCGGACGGCGAGTCGAGCAGCAGGTACCAGACCGCGGGGAGGCGGAAGCCGAGCGTCACGGTGCACGCGGTCACCAGCAGGCCGCCCGCGCCGCGGGTGCGGAACAGCGCCGCCAGACCGGCGCAGAGCTGCAGCGCCGCCAGGCCGAGGTCGAGCGAGGAGGTCGCCGACAGCCCCGGCACCCACCCGGTGGTCCACAGCGACCAGGCGCCCGGCAGGCCGCGGACAACGATGTCGTAGAGCAGCCAGAACGCCGTCTGGGCGAACAGCGCGAGGCTGAGCAAGGCCACGGCTATCCGCACTTGATTGATCGACATCCCCGGACGGTTCACGGCGCGCTGTCCCCTCGACGGCCAAACGTGGTTGAGTTCACAACTACCCAATGACGGAGCAGAGCATAAACGGTCCCCCATGGGCCCGCGCCAATCCGCCCCCGGCGTGCCCGCCTTGCGGAACCGCACGGGAACGTCACGCCAACGGAAAGTGAATGACACCTCGTCAGGGCAGTCCGTCACCGGCTCATGGATGAGCTGGTGCGCGACGGAACGGGCCTTGTGTGACGGGGAGTTGGCCTTGAGGCGGGAGCGCTGGCGATCACCGCGCGGCGGGCACCATCGGCTCCGTGGTGCGCGCCGGACTGCGCGGGGAGACGGCACGGCTGGTCCTGCTCGACCGGGTCCCGCTGGTCGCGGAAGCCGCGAACGAGGAGGTGCACACCATCGACCTGCAGGAGGCCGACGCCGTGCGGTCCGACTTGGTGGGCGTCGACCGGGTCCTGCACCTCGGCGGCATCCCCGACGAGGCCCCGTTGGCCGACCTCCTGGAGGTCAACGTCCTCGGCACCCACCACGTCCTGGAAGCCGCCCGGCGGGGTGGCATCCGCCGCGTCGTGCCGACCGGGAGCAACCGCGTCACCGGTTTCCACCCCGCCGGGCAACGCACCGCCCCGGACGAACCGGTGCGCCCCGACGGCCTGTACGGGGTCAGCAAGGCGGCCGTCGAGGCGCTGGGACGGCTCTACGCCGACAAGTTCGGGCTCTGCGTCATCTGCCTGCAGCATCGGCAGCTTCGAGGCGGAACCCGGCGAGCGCCGCCACCTGGCGACCTGGCTCAGCCACCGCGACGCCGTCGGCTGGACCCGGGCCGCGCTCACCGCGCCGCCCGGCGTGCGCTACGCCACGGCGCGTCTCCGCCAACACCCGCCGCTTCTGGGAACTCCCGGCCCCGTCGGTGCTCGACTGCACCCCCGTCGACGACCCCGAGCAGCACGCCTCGCGCCTCACCGCCGCGGACGGCGACGCCGTACCGGACCCCGCCGTGCCCCAGGGCGGCCCGTACGCCCTGCCCGAGGTCACGCTCGCGCACCTTCGGCGCCGACCCGGAAGAATGTTGTCAGAGGCCTGTGATGGGATACCGGGGAACACCGCAGCCACCATCCCCGGGGAGAACACGCCCATGCCTCAGTACCCTTCGCTGACCCACGCCCTGGCGGAGGCGCTCGTGGACGTCACCTGGTTCATCGACGGCACGGACGACGAACAGATGGACGAGGACGACGCCGTGACGGCACTGGAGGGCGTCGCGGCCGTGGTGGACCGCATGTCGGAAGCACAGCGGGCCGAGTTGCTCGACGTGCTCGAGGCGATGGCGGCAGCCGAGGCCGACCCCCGGCGCCGCGCGTTCCTGGAGACGTTCCCGGAGGACTTCGGCGTCGTCGAGTGACCACCCCGGGCGCCTCCTCGGCGCGGGCCGCCGTGCGAGGTCAGCCCCGCAGCAGCCGCGGGTCGAGGAGGCGGTGCAGCCGGTGGGCGACGGGACGGAATCCGCGACGCGGCCAGAACACCGAGGACAGCGGGTTCGCCGCCCGCCAGTCCGTCACGCACACGCGGAACCCGCGCCGGGCGGCGTCCGCGAAGGCGTGCTCGGTGAGCCGGCGCCCCACACCGCTGCCGCGGTGCTCCGGAACGGTCGCGGCGAGGAGCAGTTCGACCGAGCCGCGCGGCGTCGTCAACGAGACCTCGTCGTCGGGCACCGGCCGCATGACGCAGAAGCCACGGACCCCTTCCGGCCCCTCGGCGAGCCAGTACGACACGGCCGGGTCCTCCAGCAGCTCCAAGTGGCCCGGGCGCAGACCCTCGTAGAAGGACGGCTCGATGAAGGCGAAGACCGGCGGCCCCGCGTGCGCGTCGGCGACCAGGCGGAACAGCGGCTCCAGCGCGGCGAGGTCCGACGGCCCCGCGGCGCGCACGTCGTCGTGGCGGACGGCCGCCTCCGTCGCCAGGTCCGTCACGGCGTGGACCTGCTCGTACGCGAAGCACTGCGACAGCCAGACCGGCAGGTCGCCGGCGGCCGCGACGGCGTAGTGGTGCAGCCGCCCGTCGGCGAGCCATGGACCCGACAGGTCCGCGTAGAGCCCGCGCAGTACGTCCCCGTCGCGTGCCGCGTAGTGCCCGGGGCCCGTCCAGACGTGCCGTCCCCGGCCGTCGTCGCCGGGTACGGCGAGGAGGTACCCGGCGGGCGTGCCGTCCGCCGTCTCCGCGACCGCGCCCCGCGCGCCCTGCGCCCAGGCGTCCCGCAGCAGGGCCGCGCAGGCGGCCGGTTCGGTGAAACCCGGGTCGAGCGCGACGTCCCGGGCGAGGTCGCGGCGGTGGCGGGCGGCGAGCAGGCCGGCCGCGGCATCGACGTCGGACTCGGCGAACGGCCTGGTGGTCGGCGCGATCACGGGTGTACTCCTTCCGGTGGTCAGCCCTTGCGGGCCTCGATCAGATAGCGCTGCGAGTACGCCACGAAGGGCCCGTGCCGCTCCATGAAGTCGTGCAGCCGCGCCAGCTGCTCGCGATAGGCGTCCACCGTGAAGCCGGGCACGATCCAGATGACCTTGCGCAGGAAGTGGACCACGGCGGCGATGTCGTGGAACTCCATGCGCAGCGCCTCCTGGCGCAGGTCCACGACCTCCAGGCCCGCCGCTTCGGCGCGTGCGGTGGCCTCGACCCCGCTGGAGCCGGCCGTGGTCGTGAAGGGGTCCCGTGTGTGCGTGGCGACCGGCCGGGGCCCCATCAGGTAGTCCGTCAGCTCCCGCACCGAGCCGGCGCCGACCTGCTGGGACAGGTAGGTGCCCCGGGGACGCAGTACCCGGCGCACCTCGTCCCAGCGGGTCACCACCGGATGCCGGCTGACGACCAGGTCGAAGTGGCCGTCGGGGAAGGGCAGGTCGGCCGTGTCGTCGGCCTCGACGACGGTGGCGCCGAAGGGCGCCAGGTTGCGGCGGGCGATCTCCAGGTTGGGCGCCCAGGACTCCGTCGCCGCGACCACCGGCGGGGCGGTGGGCACGGTCGCCAGGACCTCCCCGCCGCCGGTCTGGATGTCGAGCACGGCCTCGGCCCGCGCCGTCCGCTCGGCGAGGAGCCCGCTGTAGCCCCAGGACGGGCGCTCCTCGGTGGCGCGGCCGGTGAACCAGGAGAAGTCCCATCCCTCGGTCGGGACGGCCTCCCCTTCGGCGAGGAGATCTTGGAACGTGGACATGGGCGCGAGGATGGCAGAAGCACCGGGCGGAACGCATCCGGATTACGCCGGGCCCGGCGCCGCCCGGCGGTGCGCCGTCAGCAGCCGGACGCCAGGGGGGTGAAGGACATCGGGGTGCCCTCCTCGGCGCCGACGGCCGTGCCGTAGGTCGTGGCGTCCACCTTGTACCAGACGTCGTCGCGGATGCGGTCGCCGCCGACGTCGTCCAGTTCGACGCACCAGCGTTCCGCGGACACCACACGGGTGTAGGACTCGGTGCCCTGCTGGACCTTGCGGCAGTCCTGGTAGTGCTCGGTGGTGTACCAGGTCCGGGTCGACTTGCGCTTGCCTGAACCCTTCGAGGAGGTGTGCTTCACCCGCCGGGTGCGGTCGGTGCACCGCTGCACCATGTGGGGGCGCCGCGCGGGGGCCGTCCTGCGCGCCACGTGCCGGTGGTCGTCCAGCGCCCCGGTGACGGGCGGGTCCGCCTTCGCCACTGGGGTGCGGGTGCCGGCGGAAGCGGCGGCCGACGCTCCGGATCCGGCCATGGCGCCGGAGTCCGGGCTCCCGCAGGCACCCAGCAGGGCGGCCAGGAGCACGGCGGCCACGGCGGCGGAGTACGGACGGCGGTGTCTGTGCACTTCTCTCCTCGATGAACGTGAACGTGGACACGAAGGCGAACGCGAAGGCGAACGCGAAGGCGAACGCGAAGGCGAACGCGAAGGCGAACGCGAACGCGAACGGTGCGGGCGGTCGGTGCCCGCCCGGATCATGACGCATCGTGGACGGCCCGGGTTCCCGTCAGCCCGGTTTCGACGGAGCTCTGACGCCGGCTGCCCGTTCCGGGCGTCCGGAAGTCGAACGCTGGGTAGGAACCGGGACGGGGATGGCTGGAAGTCGTAGTCCTTGCCCGGGTCGCCGACGGCCCGGGAAGGGGGGAATCCGGTGGGGAAGACATCTGCGTTCGTTCGTATCGACGGCCCGGGGGGACGGGCCGCGCACAGCGGGACCGCACGGGGCCGGGCCGGGGGGCCCGTCCGCGTACCGGGCCCGTCGCTCCTCAACCCCGGCCTGCGGCAGGTGGAGCCGCACGTCATGGCCTGGGCGCGGCGGGCCGGGTTGCTGTCCGCGCCGGCCTCGGGGCAGGCCGGCCGGGAACGGCAGGCCGCCATGGCCGCGCACGTGTGGCCATGGGCGACCCCGGCCCGTCTGACGGAGCTGGCCCGGCTGACGCTGTGGATGTTCGCCGTCGACGACGGCAGCGACGTGGGCCCGTCCACGGGGACCGGCGCGGAACTGGAGGCCATGGCACGCGCCGTCGGCGGCTGCGGGTGGGAGGTCCCCGCGTCGGCGCCGCCGGCCGTCCGCGTCCTGGGCGAACTCCTGCCGCGGGTGACCGGCGCCATGGGGCCCGCCTGGGGCGACCGTTTCCGCCGTCACCTGCTCGGGTGGATCCGTACCAACCAGGACATGATCAGGATCCGCGCCGGCGACGAGGTGCCCACCCCCGAGGCCTACATCGCCTGGCGGCGGGTCTCCGGCGCGACCGGCTGGTGCTTCGACCTCATCGAGTACGCCCAGGAGGCGGAACTGCCCCCGGCGATCTGGTTCTCGCCGGCCTGCCGCGTGCTGCGCGAGGCCGCCGCCGACGTCATCGGCTGGACCAACGACCTGTTCTCGGTGGAGAAGGAGCTGCGCTCGGGGGAGACCACCAACCTGGTCCTCGTCCTGCGCCACCACCACGGCCTGACGCTGGACGAGGCGATCGACGAGACACGGCTGTGGCACGCCCGCCGCGTCGCCTGCCTGCGCACCGCGACACGCGACCTGTACGCCACCGCCCTCGCGACCGACCTCACCCCGGGGCAGCTGGCCGCGGTCTGCCAGTACGCGGACGGCATCCACGCCTGGGCCCGCGGCTTCCTCGACTTCTCCCTGGCCTCCGCCCGCTACCGTGCCCCCGGTGGGTAGCCGGCGGCGCCACCGGGAATGCACCACGGCAGGGGAGCACCGGGGGGAACGGGAGAGTACGCGATGGCTGCCGGGAGGGACCGCGCCACAGGCGCGGCCGGTTACCTGCTCAGGGTGTTCTCCGGTCTGGCCCGGCCCGCCCTGACCCTGCTGTTCGGCCCGGCGGGAGCGGTCGCCGGGGCGGCGACGGAGACCGTGGCCGCCTCGGGAGGCAGGGCGCTGGAGCAGTCGGCGGGCCGCAGACGGGCGCTGCCGGGCCTGCTGCGGATCTCCCGGCGCGGCACGGCGCCGCTGGTGGCGGACGTCGACGACCCCATCGGTCTCGGCGTCCACCCGGCCGCACCGGGCGGCGGCGGGACGGCCGGCTTCGGCCGTGTCCCGGTGTTCGTCGGGCGGGACGCCATGCCGCAGGCGGAGGCGGTGCTCAGCGGGGGACAGGGATTCCTGCTGCTGGTGGGGGACTCCACGGCGGGCAAGACGCGCCTGGCCTACGAGGTGGTGCGCAAGCACTTCCCGCGCTACCGGCTGGTCGTTCCGGACAGTCGTGAGGCGATGGTCGCCCTCGCGGACACCGTGCCACGGCTGAAGCAGGCCGTGGTGTGGCTGGACGACCTGGAGAACTACCTCGGCGCGGGCGGGCTGACGGCAGGTCACGTACAGCGGCTGCTGGAGGCCGGGCCGGCGCGGGTCGCCGTCGTGGCGACCATGAGCGCACGTCAGCACATCCGCTTCGGCGCCCGCTCGGCCGCCGACGACGAGCCCGGCGGTGACGTGCTGCGCTCGGGGCGCGAGGTGCTGCGGCTGGCCTCGGTCGTGCGGGTGGACCGTACCTGGAGCGAGGCGGAGCTGGCGCGGGCCCGGCACCACACCGACGACCCGAGGATCAGGGCCGCCGTCAACGACGCCCGGTCCGGCAGCCGCGGGGTGGCCGAGTACCTCGCCGCGGCTCCCCAGTTGCTCGACGACTTCAGCAACGCGTGGGCGGCCGGTGCCCGTCCGCGGGCCGCCGCCCTCGTCGCAGGGGCCGTGGACGCCCGGCGCGCGGGTTACCACCAGCCGCTGCCCGAGGACGTGCTGCGCCGCCTGCACGAGATCCACCTGGACCTGCGCGGCGGCACCAGCCTGCGGCCGGAGGCGTGGGAAGAGGCGCTGCGCTGGGCCACCGCCCCCCTGCACGCCACCTCCAGCCTGCTGCTGCCCCGCGACGACGGCGCCTACCTGGCCTTCGACTACCTGCACCAGACCCTGGACGAGCAGGTGCCGCCGCCGCGCATCCCGGACGCCGTGTGGGAGATCCTCATCGACCACGCCGACCCGGTGCGCGCCCTGGACATCGGCGCGACCGCCTACCAGCGCGGCGACCTGCACCACGCCATGGCCGCCTTCGACAAGGCCGGTGCCGACCCCGGGCAGTTGCCCCGGCAGTGGTACGCCACGTGCGTGGGGGAGGCCGGCGACCCCCGGCGCGCGGCGGACCTGTACCGCGAGCTGGTCGCGGAGGCCGAGCGGCGCGGCGGCCCCGACGTCAAGGAGACGCTGGAGAACCGCAACTCCCACGCCCGCTACGTCGGCATGGCCGGCCACCCCGCCGAGGCCGTCGACCTGCTGCGCGGCGTCATCCAGGACCGCACGCGCGTCCTCGGCCGCGAGCACTCCCACACCCTCAACAGCCGCAACAACCTGGCGGTGTTCCTCGGCGAGACCGGACGGCTCGAGGAAGCGGTCGCCGAGTACCAGTCCGTGCTGGCCGACCGGACCCGCCTGCTGGGCGCCGACCACCCGCACACCCTCAGCAGCCGGTACGGCTACGCCTACCTGCTCGGCGACGCCGGCCGCCCCGGACAGGCCGCCCGGCTCTTCGACAGCCTGGTCGCCGACCGGTCACGCACCCAGGGCCCGTACCACCCCTACACCCTCAACAACCGCCGCCACCACGCCCACTTCCTCGGCGAGGCGGGGCATGCCGCCCGCGCCGCCGGGCTGTTCGGGGAACTCCTCCAGGACTGCCTGAAGGTCCTCGACCCGCTCCACCCGGACACCCTCGCCTCCCGCCACGGCCACGCCCGTTTCCTGGGCGAGGCCGGCGACCCCGGCCGCGCATCGGCACTGCTCAGCGACCTGATCGAGGACGGCCGCGGAGGCGCCGTGCACGGGCCGGACAGCCCGATCCCGCTGCTGTGGCGGCGCTACCAGGCGCTCTTCCTCAGCGAGGCCGGGGCGGCCGAGGAGGCCGTACGGCTCCTCGGCGCGCTGTTGACCGAGAGCGCCGAGATCCTCGACGACGGGCACCCCCAGCTGTTCGCTGTCCGTGCCGCCCACGCCCGCTGTGTCCTGAGGGCGGGCCGGGCGGCCGAGGCGACGGCCCGGTACGAACAGCTCGTCGACGACTGCCGCGAGCGCCTGGGCGACGACCACCCCCAGACGCTCACCGCACGCGGCGGGCGTGCCCGCTGCCTGGCCGCCACCGGCCGTCACGGCGAGGCCGCGGACCTGCTGGAGATCCTCGTCCAGGACCGCACCCGCGTCCTCGGTGACGACCATCCCTCCACCCTCAACAGCCGTAACGCCCACGCCTGTTCGGTCGGCGCGGCGGGCGACGCCCCACGCGCCGCCCGGCTGCTGCGCCAGGTCCTCCAGGACCGTGTGCGCCACCTCGGCGAGGACCACCCCTGGATCGCCCGTACCCGGGAGGAACTCGCCCGCTTCCCGTGACCGGGCCTGCCGCTCCCGGCGGGTCAGTCGCGGGTGACGTGCCCGTCTACCAGCCGCCGCAGCCCCAGCGGGTTGGCCGGGACCAGCGCCTCGGGGAGCAGCGCGTCCGGGAAGCCCTGGTAGGTGACGGGCCGCAGGAAGCGGTCGATCGCGCTCATGCCGACCGAGGTGAAGCGGCTGTCGGTGGTGGCCGGGAACGGGCCTCCGTGGATGGTGGCGTGGCCGACCTCCTGCGGGTGGGCGAAGGCGTTCACCACGATCCGGCCGGTGCGGCGCTCCAGGACCGGCAGCAGGCGCGCGGCCTGCGGGTGGTCCTCCTCCTCGAGGTGCATCGTCGCCGACAGCTGGCCGCGGAAGCTCCGGGCCACCTCGGTCATCTGCTCGACGCCGGACAGCCGGACCAGCAGCGCTGCCGGTCCGAAGACCTCCTCGGCCAGGGCGGTTTCGGCCAGGAACCGGTCGCCGTCGACCTCGAGGAGCTGCGCGCGGCCCTCGAAGGCGCCCTCGGGCTCCGGGCCCACCGTCACGGTCGTGGCCCCGGAGTCGCGCAGGCGCCGCGCCCCGCGGCCGTACGCGTCGTGGATGCCGGGGGTGAGCATCGTCCGTGCGCCCATCGCGCCCACCCGTGCCGCGGCTGCCTCGCGCATCGCGGCGTAACCCGGGCCGTCGACGGCGAGCAGCACGGCCGGCTTCAGGCAGGCCTGGCCGACGTTGACGAGCATGCGCTCGGCGAAGCCGTCGCCGATCTCGCCGCCGCGCGCCGCCAGCGCCGCTGGCAGGACGAAGGTCGGGTTGACGCTGGTCATCTCGGCGAAGACCGGGATCGGGTCGGGTCGCAGCTGGGCCCGCCGGTACAGGGCCATGCCACCGCCTTCGGAGCCGGTGAAGGTGACGGCCTTGACCAGCGGATGGTCCACCAGGGCCTCGCCGATCGCGTTGCCGGCCCCCCGGACCATCGAGAACACGCCCTCGTGCAGCCCGGAATCGGCGACGGCGCCCTGGATGACGCGCCCCTGCAGCTCCGAGGCGCCGGGGTGGGCGTTGTGGGCCTTGAGGATCACCGGGCAGCCCGCCGCGAGAGCGGCGGCGGTGTCGCCGCCCGCGACCGAGTACGAGATCGGGAAGTTGCTGGCGCCGAAGACGGCCACCGGGCCGATACCGATCTTCTGCATGCGGTGGTCCATGCGCGGCCGGGGCTGCCGCTCCGGCTGGGCCGGGTCGACGGCGGCCTGCCGGAACCGGCCCTGCCGGACGACGTCGGCGAACTGCCGGAACTGCCCTGCGGACTTGACCGCCTCGGCTTCCAGCTGCGCGGCCGGAAGGCCCGTTTCCAGGGCTGCCCGCTCGGCCAGTTCGCCCTTGATCCCCTCGAGCCGGTCCGCGATCAGTTCGAGGAACGCGGCGCGCTCCGCGAGGCCGGTGCGGTTGTAGGTGTCGTAGGCCTCGTCGGCCAGGCGGGCGGCGCGGTCGACCTCGGCCGCCCCGCCGAGCGCGAACTCCGGTCCGACCAGTTCGCCGGTCGCCGGGTCGAGGGCCTTCATCGTGCCTTCGGACGCGGGGATGGACGACGCGCCTATCAGCATCTCTCCGGTCAGTCGCATGTCAGTGGTCTCCGTTCTCCAGGGTCTTGAGCAGGTCGGCGGTGGTGGTGATGGAGTGGGCGTAGGTGGGGCCGTTGAGTTCGTGGGCGGCGTGCATCATCTCCGGGCGGTAGGCCGCGGTGGCGTCACGGACGAGCGTCACGTGGTAGCCGAGCTCCATGGCGAAGCGGCCGGTGGACTCGATGCAGGTGTTGGCGAGCAGGCCGATGACGATCACGTGCGTGATGCCGTGCTGCTTGAGCCGGAAGTCCAGGTCGGTGTTGGCGAACCCGCTCTGCGACCAGTGCTCCTGGATGACCACCTCGCCGTCGGCGGGCCGGAAGTCGGGGTGGAACTCGCCTCCCCAGGTGCCGAGGGCGAAGGTGTGCCGCTCCTGGATGATGCGGTGCGTGGGGTTGGGGTGCTCCCAGTCCTCGTAGTCACCCTCCTGCCAGCGGCGGTGGGGGACGAAGAAGACCTTCTGGCCCGCCGCGCGCCCCGCGCCGACGACGGCGCGGAGGTTGTCGAGCAGGCCGACCTCGATGGCGACGCCCTCCAGCGCGGGCCAGACCTTGCCGCCCTCCGACAGGAAGTCGTTGTAGGGGTCGACCAGCAGGATCGCGGTGCGCGTGGGGTCGTAGGTGTCGGTCATGACGGGTCCTTTCCAATCTGGATTACTTGCATCATCCTCATTCCTCATTCAGGATTACTCTCGTCATCCTGAAAGTCAAGGACGGCGCCCCGGGCGCCCGGCACGTGAGCGAGGTACGGCGATGACCCCCGATGAACTGCGCACATCCCTGATCGGCGCCTGGCGCCTGATGTCCTACGAGGCCACCGACGTCGGGACCGGGGAGGTCGTCGAGCCCTTCGGGCCGCGGCCCCGGGGACTGATCACGTACGGGCCGGAGGGCCACATGGCGGCCCAGATCATGCGGGTCGGGCGGCCGGGCTTCCGCCACGGGCGGCTCGAGGAAGGGCTGCCGGAGGAGCTGGCCGCGGCGGCCGCGGGCTACCTCGCGTACGCCGGCACCTTCGAGGTCCCGGCGGGGGACACGGTCGTCCACCACGTCGAGCTGAGCCTGTTCCCCAACTGGGTGGGCGGTTCCCAGACGCGGATCGCCGACCTGGACGGGCGCAGGCTCCGGCTGAGCCTGCCCGGTGCCGCCAGGATCTGGGGGGCGCTGCGCACCGGCGTCCTGACCTGGGAGCGCGACGGACGGTAGTGGCGGCCCCCGGGAAGCGGGGGTGCGGAGCGCGGGCGGTGGGGCCCGCGCTCCGAGGGGGTGTGGCTATCGCCGCAGGGCGGGAGCGGTGGCGGTGTCCGCGTCGGCCTGTCCGGGCTCGGCGTCGTCGCCGTGCCGGGGGCCGGTGTGGCGGGCGCGGAGGCCGTGCCAGGCGAGAGTGAGGCCCGCGAGGAGCAGGAAGCCCAGGCCGCCCGCCACCACGCCGCGCCAGCCGAAGGCGGAGAAGAGCACCCCGGCGACGGCGGAACCGGTGGCGCCGCCACCGAAGACCGCGAACATGTACACCGTGTTGAGCCGCCCCCGGATCTCCGGCCCGGCGGTGAAGATGCGGGCCTGGTTCGCTATCTGGCCGCTCGTCACCCCGTAGCCGAGGAGGTTGCAGCCGACGGCGAGGACGACGAGCGACCGCCCCGCGACCCCGAAGAGCACGAAGGCGGCCAGTGCCGAGGCGACGGCGAGGGCGTTGACCCCCAGCGGCCCCCACCGGTCGGTGAGCCGCCCCGAGTAGCGGGCGGCCAGGGCGCCCGGCACGCTGCACAGGCCGAAGAGGCCGACCACGGCGGGGCCCAGGCCGATCGGCGGCGCGGTGAGGTGGAAGGCGAGCGTGGACCAGAAGGCCGAGAAGGAGGCGAACGCCGTCGCCCCCAGCGCGGCCGACAGGCGCAACGGGGCGTGGACCACGAGCAGTCGGGGGAGCGAGGCGAGCAAGCTCCCGTAGCCGCCGGAGGCCGCCGCCCCCGGCGGGCGCCCGGCCGGCATGTAGCGGGGGAGGACCAGCAGCAGCGCCCCCGTGGCCGCCGCGGCGACGAGGAAGCCGGCCCGCCAGGTGCCCGCGGCCTCGGCGATGAGCCCGGAGGCGGTGCGCGAGAGCAGGGCGCCCATCGTCAGCCCCGTGCCGACCGCCCCCAGGACCCGCCCGGCCTGGCCGGGGGCGGCCATGGACGCGACCGTGGGCATGATCACCTGTGGGAGCACGGTGCTCGCCGAGAGCACGAGGGTCGCCATCCCCAGCAGGGCGACGGACGGAGCCAGGGCGCCCCCCAGGAGCGCGACGGCGGTCACCGCCAGCAGGACCCTGGACAGCCGGCGCAGCCGGGCCCGGTCCGCGAGCGGGACGACGGCCACGATCCCCAGCGCGTAGCCGATCTGTCCTGCCGTGGCCACGAGGCCGGCGGCGGAGGCGGAGATGCCGAAGCCGCGGGCGATCTGGTCGAGGAGGGGCTGGGTGAAGTAGATGTTGGCGACCGTGATCGCCGTCGCCGTGGCGAAGACGGGGAGGGTTCCCCGTTTGACGTCCGGGCGGGTTGCTGCGGTGGTCATGGGTCCTCGCGGAGGGTTCGCGGGCGGGAGGGGCGGGGCGGCGGGCCTGCTCCGGTGGAGGCTCGTGCCGAGGTCTGGATGATTTATGTCATCCACATATGCAGGATGATGCGTGTCATCCTGCATGTCAAAGCCCGGGATGGGATTCCGGCAGCGATGTATGATGTCCGTCATCCACATTGGGGTCGGGTCAGCCCGACGCACACCCGGGAGGTCATGCGATGGGTCACTCGCAGGCAGCGAAGGCCGAGTCGCGCGAGAAGGTCCTGCGGATCGCCGCCCGCCGGATCCGCGAGGAGGGCATGACCCGACCCGGCGTCGCGGACCTCATGAACGAGGCCGGACTGACCCACGGCGGGTTCTACAAGCACTTCGCCTCGCGCGAGGACCTGATGGGTCAGGCGGCGGCGCTGGCCCTGGCCGACGGCGAGGCCAAGATGGCCGAGGCCGCCCGCCGGGACCCGGATGAGCCCCGCTCGGGCCTGATCGACGCCTACCTCAGCGCCCGCCACCGGGACGCTCCCGGCACCGGCTGCGCCCTGGTGACCTTGGGCGCCGCAGCCGGTCGCGGCGATGCGGAGTTGCGGGAGGCGTACGAGAAGCAGGTCCTCAGCTACCTCGCGCTCATCGGTGAGGCGGCGCAGGGCGACGACCCCGGTGAGGCGCGGGCCGACGCGATGCTCACTCTCAGCGCCCTGGTCGGTGCCTTGTTGATCTCGCGCGCGGTCGCCGACCCGGAGCTGTCCGACGAGTTCCTTGCGACGGTCGCCGGGCGCCTGAAGGACGCGTACGTACCCGCGGAGGCCTGACCGAACCGGCGGCCCGCAGGCTCGCCCGGGAGACCGGGCAGCCCGAGTGGGAGGCGACCGCGCTCAGCGTGCTCGGCTGCCTCGCCGCCCTGCGCGACGACGCGTCGACCGCCCACCGGCTGATCGGGCAGGCGCGGGCCATCGCCGTCCGGCTGAACCCCCCGCTGCTGCACGCGACGGTGCGCATGGCGCGCGGCACGGCGCTGTCCTGCAGCGGGGACCACGCGCAGGCGTACGCCCAGCTGAGGCGGCTGATCGATCCGGCCGACGCCGGGCACCACGTGATGACCGCCCTGTGGACCGTGGGCGACCTCGCCGAGGCGGCCGCGCACTGCGGCGAGAAGGACGACGCGCAAGGGGTCCTGGATCGGTTCGCACCGCTGGCCCGCCGGACGCCCGCGGCCCGCGTGCGCCTGGCCGCGCGCCACGCCCGGGCGGTCCTGGCCGGTGAGGAGGAGGGTGAGGCCGCCTTCGCGGCCGCCTTGGGGGCGGACCTCACGGGCTGGTCCCTGGAGCGGGCGCGCCTGCGGCTCGCGTACGGCGAGTGGCTGCGCAGGCAGCGCCGCGTCCTGGAGTCCCGCGCACCGCTCAGGGCCGCCCGCGACACCTTCGACGACCTGGAAGCCGCGGCGTGGAGCCGCCGCGCGCGGCAGGAACTGGAGGCCACCGGCGAGACCACCCGTCAGCGGTCGCCCCGGGCCGCCGACCGGCTCACTTCCCCGCGGATAGGGCAGCACGGCACTGCCGGCTCCGCGCTGCTCCACGGTCCGGTCGCCCCAGTCCATCCCGTTGCCGATCCACCGCATCCACCGCGGCGGAGCGGCCGAGCGCTTCGCCGCCCGGGCCGGCCCCGCCTCGAGGAGCAGCACCCGGGCCCGCCCGTCCTCCGAGAGCCGCGCGGCGAGCACGCACCCCGCGGTCCCGCCACCGACGACGATGTAGTCGTATGCCGTCATCCCAGACCTCCGAGCCGACCCGTCCGCGGTCGCCCGGCTCCCGGCCGCGGACACAGCAAAAACTAGGGCGAAAGCCGACGAAAGGCGTCCGTCAAGCTACGTAACGGCGGTCCGCCGTGTGCCCGGTCATGCGTACCGCCGTGCCCGGTGCCCCGGTCGCGGCCCATGGGTGACGACGGAAGGTGTCCGTTGCATCACTTATGAGTGGCATGCGTACCGCTGTCGTTGTGCCCGACGGTCGGAGCCCCGGACCCGGTCCCCGCGATCGGCGGTGAACTCCCCGGACCCGCCGACGTCATGGCGCAGGACCGGCGCTTCTGACCGGGCACCCCGCAGATCGGTCGTCCAGGGCGAGCCTTCACGAAATCTTTCCCGTCGCCCCGGCCCGGACCATGCGTCACGGGGCAAACGCACGGCAACGACATGCTGCTGAACGGCGAACGCGGCCGAACCGGGCCCACGAGGGGGCGTCCATGCGAGCACTCACGGAACACCTGTCCCTGCGGCTGATCACCGGGACCCGGCGGTTCCTCGATCTGTCGGCGGACTGCCGGTACCGTTCCGACGACCCCTACATCGTGCGGATGCGCTTCGGCCTCGACGACGGTGCCGGCGAGGCGGAGTGGGTGCTCTCCCGCGAGCTGCTGCTCGCCGGGCTCGCGGCCTCCGCCGGGGACGGCGACGTGCACGTCGAACCCGGCGACCACGCCCACACCCTGATCACGCTCGCCGCCCCCGGCGGCACGGCCGTCCTGCAGGTCGCCACGGGTGAACTCGCCCGGTTCCTGGCCGCGACCGCGGAACTCGTCCCGCTCGGCACCGAGGGCGGCCACATCGACTGGGACGCCTGCATCGCAGGACTCCTCTCGGCCTGAGGCGTTCCTCAGGGGGTGGGCACGCCCATCGGGTTCGGGTACGGCAGCGCCCCCGCGCAGGCCCGCGCCGCAGCGGACAGCACGGTGACCAGGCGCTCGACGGCCCCGGGTGCCAAGAGCTCCCAGGGCCGACCGGCGGCGCGGTCGGTGGCCTCCTCCAGCGCGCGGTAGGCCTCCCGCCCCGCTGCGGTCGCGGAGCCGTCCGCGCCGAGCAGGCCGCGGTCGGCGAGACGAGCCGCTGCACCGGCCCACTGCTCGTCGGTCCATCCGCGGTGCGGCTGCAGCTCCGAACGCGGCAGGTCGATGCCCGTGCGCAGCACCAGCGCCTCGCATCCACTCAGACCGGCCGCGACGAGCGCCGCCACATGACCGTCTCCGCGGTGCTCGCGCAGCAGCGTGGCCTGGTGCCAGAGCGCGTCGACCGGGTCGCCGGGGGAGGGGAGCGCCGTATTCGCGGCGGCGAGCACCCGTCCCGCGACGTCGAGGCCGGCGACGACGGGAGCCAGCAGGTCCACCGCCTCCGCCACCGCCGTCTCCTGCCCCGCCAGCAGCCGCCGCAGTGCGGCGCCCGCGCCGCGCCGCCGCGCGTCAAGGGCGCGCTCGGGCGGGGCGAGCGCCCACACGCCGGGCAGCGCGCGGGCCACCATGGCGGGCGCGAAGCCGAAGAAGGCGGCCACGACGGGCTCCGGGCCCACCGGGCCGAGGGGGGCCGCGCGACCGGCGAAGTAACCGCGCCAGTAACCGCGCAGCCCCGCCTCCTCGTACGCGGCACGTGCCTCGGGCGTGAAGTAGGTGACGGCGTGCACCGGTTCGGCGAGCCGCCACATGCGCCGGGCGGTGACGGCGGCCTCCGAGGGCGTCACGGTCCGGCTCACCGGACGCCTCCGCCCCGTACCTCGGCGACCAGGTCGCCGGCGACGTCCGTGCGGGCTTCGATCGCCCGCAAGACGGCCACCATGTCCGCGCGTCCGTCGCCCTGTTCCACGGTCTCGTCGAAGAGGGCGTGGCAGACGTCCAGCAGCGGCGAGGCCAGGCCGGACGCGCGCGCCGCCTCGGCGATGAGGCGGTTGTTGTGCAGCACGTCCGCCGCGGCGGCCTGCGCGGAGAAGTCGCGCTCCCTCAGCTTGGGCGCCTTCATCCGCGACACGGCGCTGGCCATGGGCCCGGCGTCCAGGACGGAGAGGAACTGCCCGGTGTCCAGGCCCTGCCGTTCCGCGAAGTGGAACGCCTCGGTGAGCCCGGTGACCATCGTGATCAGGAAGAGGTTGACCGACAGCTTCATCAGCAGCGCGCCGGGCACCGGCCCGCAGGCGAAGGACTCCCGGCACATCGGCGCGAGCAGCGGCCGCACCTCCTCCACCGCCGCGGGATCCCCGGCGAGCATCGCCACGAGCTGCCCCGCCTCGGCGGGCTTGCGGGAGCCGGAGACGGGGGCCTCCACGTAGCGGCCGCCCGCCGCGCGGACGGCGGCCTCCAGCCCGCGCGAGTACACGGGCGAGGTGGTGCCCATGTGGACGACGACGTGCCCGGCCACACGCGCGGCGAAGTCCGGGGTGCCGCGGCCCAGGACGTCGTCGACGGCGGCGCCGTCGGCGAGCATCAGGACCACCACGCGGGCCCGGTTGAAGACCTCGCCGGGCCCCTCCGCCACCTCGGCCCCGGCCGCGCGCAGCGGAGCGCACCGGGCGGCGGTGCGGTTCCAGACCACCAGCCGTGTTCCCGAACCGGCCAGACGGAGCGCCATGGGCTGCCCCATGATCCCCAGGCCGATGAAACCCACGTCCACTGCCCACCGCCCGTCCCGGCCGTCCGACCGCTCGACCCGCGCGTTATGACGCCTGTCATACGCGCTATGACAGGCGTCATAATAGACCCCGGGGCGCCGGCCGCCGGCCCGCGCGCGCGAACTGCGCCGCCGAGCTGACGCGCACTGGGCAGGGCCGCCGCGCCTTACGCGGGCGGGCGGAAGGGCAGACGGTGGGAGGTCGGCGATGACCGGTTCCGAGCGGGGTCCCCGCGAGCGCATGGTCTTCAGCGCCGCACAGCTGATCCGCCGCGGCGGCGTCACGGCGACGGGCATGCGCGAGGTCGCCGCCCACGCGCAGGCGCCCCGGGGATCGCTGCAGTACTACTTCCCGGGCGGCAAGGAGCAGATGGTCAACGAAGCCGTCGGCTGGGCCGGCCGCTACGCCGGCAACCGCGTGGCCCGCTTCCTCGCCGCCCTGCCAGAGCCGACTCCCGGCGGGCTGTTCGCCGCCATGGTCGGCCAGTGGACGGACGAGTTCCTGACCTCCGGCTACGACGCCGGCTGCCCCGTCGCGGCCGCCACGGTCGACTGCGCCGGGACCTCCGAGGCCACCCGTACGGCGGCGGCCGCCGCCTTCGCGACCTGGACCGGGCCTGTTGCCGGGGCACTGGAGGAGATGGGCGTGCCGGCCGGGCGGGCACCGTCGCTGGCGACGCTGATGGTCAGCGCCATCGAGGGCGCCGTCGTCATCGCCCGGGCGGAGCGCGACGTACGCGCCCTGACGGCCGTGGCACGCGAGCTCGGCCCGCTGCTGGACGCTTCCGTGGCACCGGAGCGCTGAGCCGTCTCGACGCGCCGGGACCTCCGAGGCCACCCGTACGGCGGCGGCCGCCGCCTTCGCGACCTGGACCGGGCCTGTTGCCGGGGCACTGGAGGAGATGGGCGTGCCGGCCGGGCGGGCACCGTCGCTGGCGACGCTGATGGTCAGCGCCATCGAGGGCGCCGTCGTCATCGCCCGGGCGGAGCGCGACGTACGCGCCCTGACGGCCGTGGCACGCGAGCTCGGCCCGCTGCTGGACGCTTCCGTGGCACCGGAGCACTGAGCCGTCTCGACGCGCCGGGACTCCGCCCCGGCACTACGGTTGACCAACGGCGTACTCATCCCGGTCGGGGCCGGGCTTGGGTATGGGCAACCCCGGAACCCTGCGTTCCCCCTGGAGCGAGAAGGACTCAGGATCATGCCGTATGCAACAGCGAAGGACGGGACCCAGATCTTCTTCAAGGACTGGGGGACTGGCCAACCCGTCGTGTTCTCCCACGGCTGGCCGCTGACCGCGGACGCCTGGGACCCGCAGTTGAAGTGGATGGTGGACCACGGTTTCCGGGGCGTCGCCCACGACCGTCGTGGCGGTGGGCGTTCCGGTCAGCCCTGGGAGGGCAACGACCTCGACACCTACGCCGACGACCTGGCGGCCGTGATCGAGGAACTCGACCTGCGCGACGTCATCCTGGTCGGGCACTCGACCGGTGGCGGCGAGGTCACGCGCTACATGGGGCGGCACGGCACGGGCAGGGTCGCCAAAGCGGTGCTGGTGGGCGCGATCCCCCCGCTGATGCTGAAGACGCAGGCCAATCCCGAGGGCCTTCCGATCGAGGTCTTCGACGAGATCCGCGAGGGCGTGGCCCAGGACAGGTCCCAGTTCTACAGGGACCTCAGCGGCCCGTTCTACGGCGCGAACCGCGAAGGGTCGACCGTCAGCCAGGGCACCCGCGACGAGTTCTGGCTGTGGAGCATGACGGTGGGCATCAAGGGCGCCTACGACTGCGTCAAGGCGTTCTCCGAGACGGACACCACCGAGGACCTCAAGAAGATCGACGTCCCGACGCTGATCGTGCACGGGGACGACGACCAGATCGTGCCCATCGTGGCTGCCGGTGCCAAGAGCTCGAAGCTGGTCAAGGGAGCGGTCTACAAGGTGTACGAGGGAGCCCCGCACGGGCTGGCGATGGTGCCCAGGTTCGCCGAGCGGTTCAACGCCGACCTGCTGGACTTCGCGCGCGGCTGAGCCGTCCGCGGCGCCGCGACCGCGCCCTGATGCGCGTCACCCCGAGCGCGACCGGTCGCGCGCCGCACGACGCCGGTCCCCCCGCGCCCCGCCCGGCCGGGCCGCCCCCCCGCGGGGCGCGGGGGCCCGGCCGGGGTGTTCCCCCCCCCCACCCAACCCCGCTCACCGGGCCGCCCACCCCCG
>NZ_JBEXSX010000086.1:0-32766 GCF_040613835.1 Streptomyces sp. NPDC006207
CGCCCGCAAGGGCTGACCCCGGCACACCACCGGCCGGCAGCACACACCCACCGGAGCCCCGTGACGCCCCCTGACGGCACCACGGGGCTCCGGCGTGTCCGTCACCCGCCCAGGTAGCCCCGCAGCAGCCGCTTGCACTCGGCGATCAGCACCGGATCGCCCTCGGGGTCCCGGCGGAAGGCGAGTCGCAGGACCGCGTCGGCGGACTCGAGGGCGACGTGCAGCCGCACGCGCGCGGCGGCCTGGTCCTGGTCGCCGAGCAGCCCGCCGACGAGGAACCAGAGCCGGTCGGCGACGGCCGCGTTGTTCTCCAGCACCGCGTCGAGGAGGTGGACGCTGCGGGGGTCCTCGCGGCCGATCGCCCCGAAGTCCACCACGCCGAAGCCCGGTACGGCGCGGCGCATCGCGACGTACTCCTCGATCGCCAGGTCCACCATCGCCCCGATCCGCGGCGGGCGTTCGGCCTCCACCCGGCGGGCGAGCCGGTCGGCGAAGTGCCCCAGGTTCCGTTCGGCCAGCGCGCCCAGCAGCCCGTCGACGCCGGGGAAGAACTGGTACAGCGTCCCGATCGGGACGTCGGCGCGCCGGGCCACCTCCTTGGTGGTGAGCGCCGTGTAGCCGACCTCGTCCAGCAGGTGCGCGCAGGCGTCCAGGATCCGGTCGAAACGTTCCCGGCTGCGCTGCTGCACGGGGCGACGGCGGAGGGGGCCGGACGGATCGGTGGGTGCCTGCATGGTCCCACTCTGCCGGATCGGGTGTACGTTGGCGAGGCCCAACATGAGCAACCCTCATGTTCTTCGCGTACGGCAGAGGAGAGGATCCCGATGTCCCCGCTTCCCGCCTCCTTCAGCTGGGGTGCGTCCACCGCCGCGTACCAGATCGAGGGCGCCGTCGCCGAGGACGGCAAGGGGGCGTCCGTGTGGGACACCTTCAGCGCCCGGCCCGGCGCGATCCGCGACGGCCACACCGGTGAGGTCGCCTGCGACCACTACCACCGCCACACCGCGGACGTCGCGCTGATGAAGGGCCTCGGGCTCGACGCCTACCGCTTCTCGATCTCCTGGCCGCGCGTCCTGCCGGAGGGCCGGGGCCGCGTCGAGCCGCGCGGACTCGGCTTCTACGACCGCCTGGTGGACGAACTCCTCGCCGCCGGCATCACCCCCACGCCGACCCTCTTCCACTGGGACCTCCCGCAGGCGCTGGAGGACGGGGGCGGCTGGCTGAACCGGGACACGGCCCGCCACTTCGCCGAGTACGCCGCCGTCGTCGCCGGGCGCCTCGGCGACCGGGTCACGCGCTGGATCACCCTCAACGAGCCCTTCGTCCACATGGTGTTCGGCTACGCCTTCGGCGCCCACGCCCCCGGCCGCGCCCTGATGCTGGAGGCGCTGCCCGTCGCCCACCACCAGCTGCTCGGGCACGGGCTCGCCACCGCCGCGCTGCGCGCGCACGCCGCCGTCCCCGCGCAGGTGCTGATCGCCAACAACTGCACCCCGGTGCGGACCCGCGAGGGCGCCACCGACGCCGACCACGCCGCCGCCGCGGCCTACGACACGCTGCACAACCGGCTGTTCACCGACCCGCTGCTGCTCGGCGGCTACCCCGACCTGTCCGCGTACGGGCTGACCGACCCGACGTGGGGCGGCGTGGTCCACGAGGGCGACCTTGCGGTGGTCGCCGCGCCCCTCGACGGCCTGGGCGTCAACTACTACAACCCCACATGGATCGCCGCCCCTTCGGCGGAGGCCGGCCTGCCCTTCGACATCCTGGAACCGGACGCGGCCGTCCCCGGTCCCCCGTACCCGCGCACGGCCTTCGGCTGGCCGGTGGTGCCGGACGGCCTCACCGAACTGCTCACCGGTCTCGACGCGCGGTACGGGGCCGCGCTCCCGCCCGTCTGGATCACCGAGAACGGCTGCTCCCAGGCCGACCACCCCTCGGACGACGGCGAGGTCCGGGACGAGGCCCGCATCGACTACCTGCGCACCCACATCAAGGCCGTCGAGACCGCGCACGCCCGCGGGGTCGACGTCCGCGGCTACTTCACCTGGTCGCTGCTGGACAACTTCGAATGGGCCGAGGGCTACCACCAGCGTTTCGGGCTCGTCCACGTCGACTACGCGACCCAGCGGCGGACGCCGAAGGCCTCCTACCACTGGTACCGGGAGCGCATCGCGCAGGCACGCCGCACCGCGCCCTGATGCGTCCGTATCCCTTGGCGGCCCGCCGGCCCGGCACTACACTCGCGCGAACATGAGATGACCTCATGTTCTCGGGTGCTGCAGGGGGAACCGCATGCGCCACACCGGTGAGGACGCCGCCCACACCCCGGACACCCTGTCGGCCGAACCGGTCGCCCGGGTCCGTCCGGCCTGGACCGCCCTGCTCAGCCTGGCCACCCTGGCCGTCTTCATGGCCTTCATGACCCCGATCCAGATCCTGCTGCCGCTGCAACTGGAACACATCGACCCGGCCGGGAAGCACACGGCGCTGTCCTGGGTGACCGGCGCGGGCGCCCTGGTCGCGATGGTCGCCAACCCCGTGGCCGGCGCCCTGTCCGACCGGACGGCCTCCCGGTTCGGGCGCCGCCGGCCGTGGATCGTCGGCGGCGCGCTCGCCGGGGCGGCGGGACTGCTGGTCACGTCCGGTCAGCACACCGTCCTCGGCGTGGCCCTCGGCTGGTGCCTCGCCCAGGCCGGGCTCAACGCCATGCTCGCCGGGGTCACCACGCCCATCGCCGACCGTGTGCCGGTCGCCCAGCGCGCCGAGGTCTCCGGGTGGACCGGCATCACCCAGTCGCTCGGCCTGGTCATCGGCGCCGTCGTCACGACCACCGTGGTCACCGGGGTCGCCTCGGGCTACGCGACGATCGCGCTGCTGACCGTCGTCCTCGCGCTGCCCTTCGTGCTCCGCTTCGGCGAACCCGCGCTGCCCCGTGCGCTGCGTCCGCCCCTCGACCCGCGGCGCCTGGTCGCCGGCCTGTGGGTGAGCCCGCGCCGCCACCCGGACTTCGGCTGGGCCTGGCTGACCCGCTTCCTGATCAACCTGGGCAACGCGATGGGCACGCTGTACCTGCTCTACTACCTCACCGACTCGGTCGGCCTCGAGGACCCCGACACGGGCGTACTGGTCCTCACCCTGATCTACACCCTGTGCGCGGCGCTCACCGCCGTCCCGGTGGGCGTGCTCTCCGACCGGGCCGGCCGCCGCAAGGTCTTCGTCCGGCTCTGCGCCGTCGTCATGGCCCTCGGTGCGGTCCTGCTGGCCTGCGTCCACACCTGGCCCGCCGCCATGGCCGCGGCCGCGGTGCTGGGCGCCGGCTTCGGGATCTACCTGGCCGTGGACCAGGCCCTGGTGACCCAGGTCCTCCCGGCCGCCGAGAACCGGGCCAAGGACCTCGGCGTCATCAACATCGCCAACTCCGGCCCCCAGGTGCTCGCCCCCGCCGTCGCCGCCCCCGTCATCGCCCACCTCGGCGGTTACACCGGCCTGTACCTCGCGACCGCGCTCGTCACGCTGCTCGGCGGTGTGCTCATCGCCCAGGTGCGTGCGGTCCGTTAGGGCCACGGCGGATGAACTCCCCGGCGCGCCCCCGGGCGGATCGATAGAGGCCTTCGATCAAGCGATAGGAAGGCGGTCTTGGACGTGCCCCGCGCGGCGACGCCACGATCGAGGGGTGATCCCCGTCGTCACGGAAGAGCCGCCGTGGGCCGGATACGGGGATGGTTCCGAGGAGTCCCCATGCTGATTCCGCGCGCCCCGGGGGCCTGTGCCCCGCCCCGCCCCGAGACCGGTCACCCCCATGGCGACTGACACGCCCGGGGCGACCAGGACCGCCGACGCCGCGCCCCGCCAGGCGGAGCCGGCGCCCGAACGCCGCCGCAAGCACCACCTGCCGCGGCTGCCCCCGCGGACGATCGCCTCGGCGGCCGTCACGACCTCGGTCGGACTGGCCGTGCTGGTGGCGCTGGGCACGCTCACGCACCAGACGGTGCTCGTGCCGCCGCTCGCGGCCACGATGGCGATCGTCACCGCGACCCCTGAATCCCCCCTCGCCCAGCCCCGCCACGTCATCGGCGGCCACATGCTGTCCTGCCTCGTGTGCTTCGGGGTGCTGGCCCTCGGCTGGCACGGCCCCTGGGCCGCCGTCGTGGGCTGCGGCATCGCCTGCGGGCTGGTGCTGCTGCTGCGGACGCCCCATCCGCCGGCCATGGCCACCGCCGTCATGATCATGCTCACCACCCCGTCCGCCACCCACTTCGTCCCGTTGCTGGCCGCCGGCACGGTGCTCCTCGTAGCGGTACAGATGGTCTCCTCCCGCTTGAGGCGGCAGGTCTACCCCACGACGTGGTGGTGAGGGCTCATCATCGCGCGGCCGGGATGTTGTGGTTGAACCGGAAGAGGTTGTCCGGGTCGTACCGCGCCTTCACCTCGCCCAGCCTGCGGTAGGTCTCCGGGGCGTACGCCGGCACGGGACGCCAGGAGGCTGGCGTCCGCCGTGTCGGGCCCCGTGCTGAGGCCCGGGGACGACGCCTACGCCGGCGAGTGCTCGGGGGCCAACCTCGCCGTGGCGCACGGTCCTCGGGAAGCATGGGCCGCGCGTGACCTGGCCGGGGGAGCAGCGGTTCCGCGGCCAACGCCACCGGGACCTCTGCCAGGCCCAGCCGGATGGCCACGGCGATCCTGTGGTTGCCGTCGAGCGTCGCGAACTCCTCGTTGAAGCCGAGGCGGAGCGGCACGAGGATCCCGTGCGTGCCGATGTCCGCCGTCAGCGCGTCGAGATGGCGCGGCGTGTCGACGAGGGCGGAGCCCACGACCTCCCGGTCGACCGCCCGGTACCTCGCGACGAGAGCGGTGGGCAGGTGTACGGGCGAATGCGGCATCCGCCCATGATGACCGCCCCGTGACCCGCTCGACCCGAGGCCGCGGTTGCGGCGCCCGGCCGGCAAGCCGGGCGCCGCAACCGCGCACCTCAGGCCGACGCGGTGACCGTTTCGCCGAGGTGCCGGGCGAAGAAGCGGACCGCGCTGTCAGCCTCGAAGCGGGGCAGCTCCTTGTGCTTGCCCGAGTTCACGTGCAGTGACTTCTCCTTCGAGGCGAAGGCGTCGAACAGCGCGAGTCCCTCCTCGCGGGAGATGTGCTCGTCGTCCCACTGCAGGTCGAACTCGACCGGAATGGTGATCTGCTGCGCCTTCTCGGCCAGGACGTCGGGCCAGTGCTGGCCGAAGACCGCAGCCGTGATCCGGGGTTCGGCTGCCACGAACGGCACGCCGATCGCGGTGCCCATGTTGATGCCCCAGTAGCCGACCGGCCCGTCGGTGCCGATCTCCGGAAGCTCCTGGAGGGCGTCCAGGAGCGCCCGGTACTCGGGCACGGCGAGCGCCGCCAGGTGGTCGTTGTAGCGGACGACGATCGGGCCTTCCGGCTCGCCGGCCGCCCGCGCCCGGAACAGCTCGGCGATCTCCGCTTCGTCGTGCGCCGTGCGCGGCCGGTCGCCGTGACCGGGAGCGTCAAGGACGGCGACGTGGAAGCCGCAGCCGGTCACCAGGCGCTGCGCCCGGCCGGACATCGCTGGGTGCTTCTTGTGGTTGCCGCCGCCGTGCCCCATCAGAACCAGAGGCGCGGGCTGGGCGCCGGCAGCCGGCGACCAGAGGACACCGGGGACCCCGTCCACGGTGAAGTCGCGCTCGACCACGCCGTTCGATGACGACTCGGCGGTGAATTGCAGAGAGTGCATGGGTGTGTGCCTTTCGGGAGTGCCTTGATGTCGAGGCGCTCCCGGCGACACCTATGTCAATCGCCAGACCGTGACGGCAAGGGGAGCACCCACAGAGATACCGCGTTCATGGGTCTCACCTCCTCGGGCGACGTCACGGGCAACTGAAGCTAACAGGTCGATCATCGGCCTGCCCGGGATTTTTGCCGACGCTTGATCAAGCCCGGGGCGGGGCGACCCCGGTGGGACCCCTTCTGGTTCCCGATGTGGGCTGCCTTCCCGGGAAGAGGCGGGATCCGCCATTACCCCGGACGTAATCGACCCCTCGTCGCCGCCCCGGCAGGGTGGTCGTACCGGGCGGACGGGGTGGCGCACTCCACCCCGTCCGGCCGGGCCACACAGCCAGGATGAGGAGGACCGTGATGTCGCAGAACCGGTACGAGGCCGCCGTCGCCCGTTACTTCGAGGCGTGGAACAGCGCCGCGGACGCGGAGGCGCGGGCGAAGGCGGTGGCCGCCGCGTGGGTGGAGGACGGCACGTACACGGACCCGCTGGCGCAGGTGGCGGGGCATGAGGGGATCGGGGCGTTGATCGCCGGGGTGGGGGAGCGGTTCCCCGGGTTCGTGTTCACGGCCGTGGGGGAGGTCGACGGGCACCACGACGTGGCGCGCTTCGCCTGGGAGCTGGGGCCCGCGGGGGCGGAGCCCGGGGCGGCGCCGATCGCCGGGTCCGACGTGATCACGCTCGCGGAGGACGGCCGGATCCGCTCGGTCAGCGGTTTCCTGGACCGGCTGCCGGCAGCGTGAGGGACCGAAGGGCGGCGGCGGTCTCCGGGTCGGCGGGGAGGAAGGTCTCGATCGCCAGCTCGGAGACCGTGACGTCCATGGGGGTGTTGAAGGTGGTGGCCGTGGAGATGAAGGACAGCACCCGGCCGCCGTGCTCGATGCGCATCGGCAGGGCGAAGGGGAAGACCTCGGTGTCGCCGGAGGTGGAAGGGTCCTCGGCGTGGCCGGGCGGGACGGGGTAGGCCGTGAGTTCCTCGTACAGGGCGCGCAGTGGCTCGTGGCCGCTCATCGTGATCTGACGCTCGATCCGCTCCAGCAGGTGCCCGCGCCACTGGCGGAGGTTGCGGATGCGCGGGGCCATGCCCTCGGGGTGGAGGGTGACGCGCATGGCGTTGAGCGGCGGCTGCAGCAGGTGCGGGGCGACGCCCTCGAGCAGGGCGCCCACGCCCTGGTTGGCGGCGACGACGTCGTACATGGCGTCCAGGACCAGGGCCGGGAAGGGGTCGTAGGCCGCCAGGAGACGGTCGAGGCTCTCGCGCAGCGGGTGCATCGCGGGGTCGCGCAAGGGGGTCTCCGGGTACGCGGGGGCGTAACCGGCGGCGATGAGCAGGGCGTTGCGTTCCCTGACGGGTACGTCGAGGTGCTCGGCGAGCCGCAGGACCATGGCCTGGCTGGGGCGGGAGCGGCCGGTCTCGACGAAGCTGATGTGCCGGGCCGAGCTGTCCGCGCGCAGGGCGAGTTCCAGCTGGCTGATCCGGCGCCGCTCGCGCCAGCCGCGCAGCAGCGTCCCCACCCCCGCCGTGGTCGTCGTCATCCCCCGACCGTAACCCAGGTGCGGGGCCGCAGCCGCGTCCGGCCGGCTGACCGGACCGCTCAACGGGCCGCCGCTGCAGGGGAGTCCTTGACGAGGGCGAGCAGCCGGTAGAGCGGGTCGGGGCGGGCGGTGTCCTGCCCGGGCAGCGCGGCCAGGCGGCCGGCGAGGGCCTGCGTGTCGCCGTCGCGCAGGGTGAGGGCGGAGGCGAAGTCGCCCGCCGCGATGCGGGCGGCCAGGTCGCGCGGGGTGCGGCCCTGGCCGTGGCCGGGGAAGCGGGCCCCGCCCGCCGGGCGCAGGCCGTGCGCGGCGGCCTGCCGCACCACCCGTTCCTCCGCGTCGTACGCCACCCGCGTGCGGAACGGCGCGAGGAGGGCGTCGACGTCGCTGCCCACGTCGTGCCCGGCGTCCTTGTCGACGGTGGTGACGAGCACCCCGCCGGGGCGCAGCACCCGTGCGCATTCGGCGATCACCGTGGGCGCGTCCGGCAGCAGATGGAGCAGCCACACGGCCGTCACCGCGTCCAGCGAGGCGGTCGCGAACGGCAGCCGGCGTACGTCGGCCTGGACGATCCCCGGCCCCACCCGGCGGGCGGCGAGCCGGGCCATGGCCAGGGCGGCGTCGGCCCCGAGCACGCGCAGCCCGGCACGGCCGGTGTAGCGGGCCGTGACCAGCCCGGTGCCGCAGCCGATGTCGAGCACCGTCCGGGCCGTCCGCGGTATCAGTCCGAGCACGGCGGCGGCCGCGGCCTCGGCCCGGGGGACGCCGCCGCGGGTGGCGTCGTAGATCGCGGCCTGCTCCTCGTAGTCCAGCACGTCCGTAGGCTAGCCGCCCGCCATCTACCCAGCGGTAACCAACTGCCCCTAGTCTCACGCTGTTTCCGCGACCGAGCTCCACCCGACTCCAGGAGAGCCCGTGAGACACGGCAGAGCCGCCGCCGCTTGCGCCTTCGTCCTGCTCATCGCCTCGTCCGCCGGTGCCGCCGGCACCGGAACCGCGGCCGCGGCCCCCACGGCCGCCGCCGCGCCCCCACTGCGGCTGGTCACCAGCAACGTGATGATGCTGCCGCGCACCCTCTACCCCAACTGGGGCCAGCTGCAGCGCGCCGACCTCATCGCCGCCTCCGGTTACGTCCAGGGCGCCGACGTCCTGGTCTTCCAGGAGGCGTTCGACAACGGGGCCTCCGACCGGCTGCAGGCGAACCTCAGGAGCCGCTACCCCTACCAGACCCCGGTGCTGGGCCGGTCCAAGAGCGGCTGGGACCGCACCGAGGGCGCGTACAGCTCGCTCACGCCCGAGGACGGCGGTGTGACGATCCTCAGCAGGTGGCCGATCCTGGAGAAGGTCCAGCACGTCTACGGCGACGCGTGCGGCGCGGACTGGTTCTCCAACAAGGGCTTCGTGTACGTCGTCCTCGACGTGAACGGCACCCGGGTCCACGTCGTCGGCACGCACACCCAGGCCGACGACTCCGCCTGCGGCAGCGGCGAGGCCGCGGGCGTGCGCTCGGCCCAGAACCGGGAGATCGACGCCTTCCTCGACGCCCGGGCGATCCCCGCCGCCGAGCCGGTCGTCATCGCGGGCGACCTCAACACCGACGCCGGCGGAGCCGGGTACGCCGGCATGCTCGCCGACCTGGACGTCGCGGCACCCGACGCCGACCCCGGTCCGGCAGCCAGCTTCGACCCCGCCACCAACTCCGTCGCGTACGACCGCTACCCCGACGACCCCGCGCAGCGTCTGGACCACGCGCTCCTGCGCAACGGCCACGCCCGCCCCGCCCGCTGGAACAACCGCGTGGTCGACGAGCACTCGCCCCTGTGGTCGGTCACCAGCTGGGGCACCACCTACACGTTCGACGACTACTCGGACCACTACCCGGTCGTCGCCGGCGACGTCTGACCGCGCGGGGCGGCGGCAGGCCCGCACGGCCCGCCGCCGCCCCGTGGCGCGTGCGTGCGTCAGTTGAACGACGTCGGGTCCGGGCCGAGGCGCCCGCCGTTGTCGAGGGCGTCGATCGCGGCCAGGTCCTCGCCGTCGAGCTCGAAGCCGAAGACGTCGATGTTCTCCCGGATCCGCGACGGGGTCACGGACTTGGGGATCACGACGTTGCCGAGCTGGAGGTGCCAGCGCAGGACGACCTGGGCCGGAGTCCTGCCGTGCTTGGCGGCGAGGGCGGCGAGGGCCGGCTCGTCGAGGAGGCCGCGGCCCTGGCCGAGCGGCGACCAGGCCTCGGTGGCGATGCCGTGGCCCGCGTGGAAGGCCCGCAGCTCGCTCTGGGGGAGGTTGGGGTGCAGCTCGATCTGGTTGAGGGCGGGTACGACGCCGCCCTCGTCGAGCAGGTGCTGCAGCTGGGCGACCGGGAAGTTCGACACGCCGATCGCCCTCGCGCGGCCGTCGGCGTGGATCTTCTCCAGGGCGCGCCAGGTCTCCCCGTACAGGCCGCGGGCGGGGGTGGGCCAGTGGATCAGGTAGAGGTCCACGTAGTCCAGGCCGAGCTTGTCCAGGGAGGCGTCGAAGGCGCGCAGGGCGTTGTCGTGGCCCTGGTCGGTGTTCCACAGCTTGGTGGTGACGAACAGTTCCTCGCGCGGGATGGCCGAGGCGGCGATGGCGCGGCCGGTGCCGCGTTCGTTGCGGTAGAGCGCGGCGGTGTCGATGCTGCGGTAGCCGGCCTCCAGGGCCGTGGCGACCGCGGTGGCGGCTTCGTCGTCCGGGACCTGCCAGACGCCGAAACCGAGCTGGGGCATGGTGACGCCGTTGTTCAGTGTGATGTCGGGAACCGTGCTCACGAGCAGGTCGTCCTTACGTCGTCGGAGGAGGACTCAACGTTGATCCACATTCCAACGATCTCCGCAGCGGCGGCATTCCCCGGCGCCCCCGTCGCCCCCGGCGCCCGCCTCAGGCGTGGTAGAGGGCGTCGATCTCGCGGGTGTACGCCTTCTCTATCGCCCTTCTCTTCAGCTTGAGCGAGGGCGTGAGCAGCCCGCCCTCCTCGGAGAACTGCCCGGCCAGGATGCGGAAGGTGCGGATCGACTCGGCCTGGGAGACGAGCGTGTTGGCGGCGACGACCGCGCGCCGGATCTCCGTCTCCAGGTCGGCGTCGTGGATCAGCTTGGCGATCGGCAGCTGCGGCTTGGCCCGCATCGTCAGCCAGTGCCCGACGCCCTCGGGATCGAGGGTGATCAGCGCCCCGATGAAGGGCCGGTCGTTGCCGACCACGACGCACTGCGAGACCAGCGGGTGGGACCGCACGCGGTCCTCCAGGACCACCGGCGAGACGGACTTGCCGCCGCTGGTCACCAGGATCTCCTTCTTCCGCCCGGTGATCGTGAGGTAGCCGTCCTCGTCGAGCGCGCCGAGGTCGCCGGTGGCGAGCCAGCCGTCGTGCAGGACCTCCGCGGTGGCCTTGGGGTTGTTGAGGTACTCGCTGAAGACCTGGCCGCCGTACACCCAGATCTCGCCGTCGTCCGCGATGTGCACCGTGGTGCCCGGGATGGGTAGGCCCACGGTGCCGAAACGTGTCTGCTCGGGCGGGTTGGCGACCGCGGCGGCCGTGGTCTCGGTGAGGCCGTACCCCTCGAAGATCCGCACGCCCGCGCCGTCGAAGAAGAGCCCCAGCTGCCGGTCCATCGCCGAGCCGCCGGAGAAGGCGTGCCGGACCTTGCCGCCGAGGGCGGCGCGCACCTTGCCGTAGACCAGCTTCTCGTACAGCTGGTGCTGCATCCGCAGCGAGGTGCTGGGGCCGGGACCGGTGCCGAAGGCCCGGGCCTCGGTCGCCTCGGCGTGCCGCACCGCCACTTCCACCGCCTTCTCGAAGGGCCCGAGCTTGCCCCCCGCCTCGGCCTTGCGGCGGGCGCCCTGGAAGACCTTCTCGAAGACGTACGGGACGGCGAGCACGAAGGTCGGCTGGAACGAGGCCATCGCGGGCAGCAGCTCGGCCGCGGCCAGGTTGGGCTGGTGCCCCAGCCGGACCTTCGCGCGGACGGCCGCGACCTCCACCATGCGCCCGAAGACGTGGGCGAGCGGCAGGAAGAGCAGGGTGGACGCCTCGTCGCCGCGCTTGCTGTGGAAGACGGGCTCGTACCGGGCGACGACGTTGTCGCTCTCGGCCATGAAGTTGCCGTGGGTGATCACGCATCCCTTGGGGCGGCCGGTGGTGCCCGAGGTGTAGATGATCGTCGCGGTGGCCTCGGGGGTGACCGCCTCGCGGTACTGGTGGACCAGGTCGTCGTCGACGGACAGGCCGTGCCGGGCCAGTTCGGACAGCGCGTCGGAGTCCAGCTGCCACAGCCGGGTCAGGTGGGGGAGTTCGTCGATGACCGCGCCGATCGTCATCGCGTGGTCCTCGTGCTCGACGACGCAGGCGACCGCCTCGGAGTCGTGCAGCATCCAGCGGACCTGGTCCGAGGACGAGGTGGGGTAGATCGGGACGGGCTGGGCGCCGATCGCCCACAGCGCGAAGTCCAGCACGGTCCACTCGTAGCGGGTGCGGGACATCAGGCCGACCCGGTCGCCGAAGCGGATGCCCTGGGCCAGCAGGCCCTTGGCCACTGCCAGGACCTCGTCGCGGAAGCGCGCGGCCGTGACGTGCTCCCAGTCCGTGCCGTCCGCTCCGGCGCGGCGGCTCAGCACGATCCGGTCCGGCTCCTCGTCGGCATTGGCGAACACGGCGTCCGCCAGACCTCCGACGTGGGGTGCCGTCACCAGTGGGGGAATGGTGAACTCGCGCAACGTCGCTCCTCGACCGCCTCGGCGGTCACAGAACGTACCTGATACCACGTGCGGAGGGGAGGGGCGTGACAATCGGCTGTGAAGGCCCGCTTGGCTCCCTCACACCTTCGCGACGAGCCGATTCCCGGTTACCGCAAGGAACATGGCGCCGGAGGACGGTTTCCGGGCGGACCGAGGCCCGCCCGGACTCTCCACCAAATCCCCCCGCGGGGATCACGGCCGCTCTACAGCCCCCACAGGCTCGGATGCCGCGGCCGGCGCCGGCGCACCCGGCCGCTCCCGTACCAGGACGAGCACGACCGCACCCGCCAGCAGGCCGGCGACGCCGGCCGCCAGGGCCGCCGCGTCCAGGCCCGAGGTGAAGGCGGCGTGCAGCGCGTGGTCGGCCGCCGCGCGCCGGCCGGAGGGGACCCGGGCCAGCAGCTCCCGCGCTCCACCGCCCGCGAGCGCGCGGGCCGTCGCGTGCGGGGCGGGGGCCCCGGCGTCGCTCAGCGAGTGCTCCATCCGCGTGGTGAGCAGGGTGCCGAACACGGCGACGCCGAGCGCGTACCCCAGCTGCCGGAAGGTGTTGACCGCCCCGCCCGCCATGCCGGCCCGCCGCGGCGGCACGGAGGCCAGCGCGGCGCCCGCGATCGCCGGATTGACCAGCCCGACGCCGAGGCCCGCCACCACCAGGCCCGCGGTCAGCGCGGCCCAGCCGGAACCGGCGTCCAGCACCGCCTGGGCCAGCGCGCCGGCCCCGATGAGGACCATTCCGCCGCCGATCACCAGCCGGTACGGCGCCCCGTGCAGGAACCGGCCGCCCACCGCCGAGGCCACGAACGCCGCCAGTGCCAGGGGTATCAGCACCAGGCCGCCGCGGACGGGGCTCAGGCCGAGCAGCGTCTGCAGCCACAGCGAGGTGTACGGCAGGAAGCCGAAGGCCGTCGCGCTGAGCGCCAGCGCGCCGACCATGATCGCGGTGAAGGAGGGGTTGCGGAACAGCGCCAGGTCCAGCATCGGCTGCGCGGCGCGCCGTTCGACCACCACGAACACCACCAGCGCCGCCACGGCGCCGCCGAGCGTCCACGCCGTGCGGCCCGAGGCCCAGCCGGCCTCGTCCGCGCGGATCACGGCGAAGGTGAGCAGCCCGGCGAAGGCGGTGAAGGACGCCGTGCCCGGCCAGTCGATGCGGGCCCCGCCGTGGCCCCGGGACTCCTTCACCACCCGCAGCGTCAGGGCGATCGCCACGACGCTCACCGGCAGGTTGACGTAGAAGATCCAGCGCCAGTCCAGCGCCTGGGTCAGCAGGCCGCCCAGCACCGGCCCGAGTGCCGCCGCCGCGCCGCTGACCGCGCCCCACACGCCCAGCGCCACCGAGCGGTCGCGGCCCTGGTAGGCCGCGCCGAGCAGGGAGAGCGTCGTGGCGAACATCGCCGTCGCGCCGACCCCCTGCACCGCGCGCATCGCCACCAGGACCCCCGCTCCGGGCGCGAGTCCGCACGCGAGGGAGGCCGCCGCGAACAGGGCCGTCCCCGCGACGTACATTCGGCGCCGCCCGATCACGTCGGCCGCGGAGCCGGCTCCCAGCAGCAGGGCGGCCAGTGCCAGCGCGTAGATGTCGATCATCCACTGGAGGTCGGACAGCGAGGCGTCCAGGGCGTCCGCGATGTCGGGCAGCGCGACGATCACGATCGTCACGTCGATGAGCAGCATGAAGGTGCCCAGGCAGACCGCCACCAGCGGTCCCCACTTGCGCATGTCCTTCTCCGTTCCGTTCTTCCGTTCCGTGGTGGGTCCTCCGTACCATCGCGAGAACACCCGGGCTTCCTCCAGCCACAGGCGCCATCCCGCTGGAATCCGACACAATGAAGGAGAAGAGCGATGGATTCCCACACGCTCGATGAGCTGGACATGCGGCTGCTGCACGCCCTGCAGCTCGACGGGCGCGCCCCCTTCAGCCGGATCGCCGACGTCCTCGGCGTCTCCGACCAGACCGTGGCCCGCCGCTACCGCAGGCTCCGCGGCGACTTCGGGATGCGCGTGCTCGGGCTCCCCGAGCAGGAACTGCTCGGACGCACCCGCTGGGCGCTGCGGCTGCGCAGCACCCCCGAGGCCGCGGAATCCCTGGCCAAGGCCCTGGCCCGGCGCGACGACACCGCCTGGATCTCGCTGATGTCGGGCGGCACGGAGGTGATCTGCGTGACGCGCCCGCGCAGTCACGACGAGCACGACGCGCTGCTCCTCGGGCGTCTGCCGCGCACCCCGAGCATCGTCGAGATCGGCGCCCACAGCATCCTGCACACCTTCTACGGCGGCGCCCTGGGCTGGTTCGCCAAGCGCGGCGCGCTCTCCGACGCGGAGGTCGCCGCGCTGCAGCCGCCCCCGCCCGAGCCGCCGTCCGGCACGGTCGTCCTCGACGCCACCGACGAGGCGCTGCTGGCCGTCCTGGCCAGGGACGGCCGCGCCTCCTACCCCGAACTGCACCGCGCCACCGGGCTGTCGGAGTCGGCGGCCAAGCGGCGGCTGGAGCAGCTGCGCGGCTCGGGCGTGCTCTACACCGACGTGCAGCTCGACACGGCGTGGATCGGCCACGACACCCGCGCCATCCTCTGGATCACGGCCGCCCCCTCCGCCCTGTCCGCCGTCGGGCAGGCGCTGGCCGCGCACCCCGAGACCGCCTACGTCGCGGCGACCACCGGATCGTCCAACCTCGTCGCCGTGGTCATCTGCAGCAGCACACCGCAGCTCTACCGCTACCTGAGCGAGTGCGTCGGCGCCCTGGACGGGGTCCGGCACGTGGAGACCGTGCCGTCACTGCGCCTGGTCAAGCAGATCACGACCGAAGGGATCCGCTGAGGATCGCCGCCGCGAGCGCGTCCGCCGCCTCCTGCGCCGCGGGCCGCCGCCGGCCGTGCAGCAGCACGAAGTCGACGCCGCCGAGCTCCGGCAGCCCCGCGCGGGCCGGGACCCGCACCAGACCGGGCGGGATCAGCCCCTCGGCGTGCGCCATCACCCCGAGCCCCGCCCGCGCCGCGGCGACCAGACCGCTCAGCGAGCCGCTGGTGCACGCGATGCGCCACGCACGGCCGTGCCGCTCCATGACCTCCAGCGCCCGCGCCCGGGTGATCGCGGGGGCCGGGTAGAGGATCAGCGGGACGGGCCGCTGGGCCTCGGGGCGGTACCGCTCGCCGGCGATCCACACCAGCCGGTCGCTCCACACCAGTTGACCGTGGCTGTCCCCGGCCGCGCGCTTGCCCAGCATCACGTCCAGCCGGCCGGCGGCCAGCTGCCGGTGCAAGGTGGCCGACAGCTCCACCGTCAGCTCCAGGTCCACCTCGGGGTGGTCGCGCCGGAAGCGCTCCAGGATCTCGGGCAGCCGGGTCAGGACGAAGTCCTCCGAGGCGCCCAGGCGCAGCCGGCCGCGCAGGCGGGTGCCGGCGAACCAGCCCGCGGCGCGCTCGTTGGCCTCCAGGATCGTCCGGGCGAAGCCGAGCATGGCCTCGCCGTCCTCGGTCAGTTCCACGCTGTGCGTGTCGCGGGTGAAGAACCGCCGGCCGGCGGCCTCCTCCAGCTTGCGCACGTGCTGGCTCACCGTCGACTGGCGCAGGCCGAGCCTGCGGCCGGCCTGCGTGAAGCTCAGCGTCTGGACGACGGCGACGAAGGTCCGCAGCTGCACCGGATCGAACACGGTGCCAGCCTACCGCCGCTCATCGCGATACGTGATGACAGTGAGTGCGGTCAAAGTCATTTACGATCTCCCGGTCACCGGGCACTCTGGAGAGGGCCCCGTCCAGCACCGATGAGGAAGCCCATGCGCCGCCTGCGTTACCCGTCCTGGCTCCCCGTGGACCCGTACATCGCGGCGCTCCTCGGCACCGTGCTCCTCGCGGCGCTGCTGCCCGCCAGAGGCGCCGGCGCCCACCTCGCGGGCGGGGCGTCCACCGGAGCGGTGGGGCTGCTCTTCTTCCTCTACGGCGTGCGCCTGTCCACCCGCGAGGCGATGGACGGACTGCGCCACTGGCGCCTGCACGGCACCGTCCTGGCCGCCACCTTCCTCGTCTTCCCGCTGCTCGGCCTGGCCTCCGGCGGACTCGTGCCGTACCTGCTGACGCCCGAGCTCCACACCGGCCTGCTCTTCCTGTGCCTGGTGCCCTCGACCATCCAGTCCTCGATCGCCTTCACCTCCGTCGCCCGCGGCAACGTGGCCGCCGCCATCTGCGCCGGCTCCTTCTCCAGCCTCGCCGGGCTCGTGCTCACCCCGCTGCTGGCCGCGCTGCTGCTCGGGGGGAGCGGCGGGGGCTTCACGGCGGAAGCGGTGCTCGGCATCGTGCTGCAGCTGCTGGCGCCCTTCGTGGCGGGTCAGCTGCTGCGCCGCTGGATCAGCGGCTTCGTCACCCGTCACAAGAAGGTGCTCGGCCTGGTCGACCGGGGGTCGATCCTGCTGGTCGTCTACGCCGCGTTCAGCGAGGGCGTGGTGCGCGGCATCTGGCACCAGGTCACGCCCCTGCGCCTGCTCGGGCTGCTGCTGGCCGAAGCCCTGCTGCTGGCCGCGATGCTCGCCGTCACCTCGTACGGCTCGCGCAGGCTCGGCTTCCCCCGCGCGGACCGGGTGACCATCGTCTTCGCCGGGTCGAAGAAGAGCCTGGCGGCCGGACTGCCCATGGCCTCCGTGCTGTTCGGGCCCCAGGCCGGGCTGATGGTGCTGCCGCTGATGCTCTTCCACCAGATGCAACTGATGGTGTGCGCGGTCCTCGCCAAGCGGTGGGCCCGGCAGGCGGAGGCGGCCGCGCCCGCCGCCGTCCCGGCCGCCACCGCACGGCCGCGGGAGGTCGTGGCCGGCCGGAGGTGAGCCCGGCCCGCCGAGGCGGCGTGCCCGCTCAGCGCAGGGCGTCGACCACCAGGACCGCCACCGCCATCGCCAGGAACAGCGCGTACGCGGCCAGGGCACGCCCCCGGTGACCGGAGCGCAGCTGGCACAGCAGCACCCAGGCGAAGATCCCCGCCGCCAGCGCGGCTCCGGCCACGCCGACGGGAGGGTGCCACAGCCCCACCAGGACCGCGACGGCGCCGAGCGTGTGCAGTGTGCCGAGCAGGGTGACCACCCACAGGCGCCGCCCCTCCAGGACACCCAGCCGGGTCAGCTCGTCGAGCCGTTCCAGGCCGGGCCGCGCACGGATGAGCTGGGCGACCGCGGAGGGGACGACTTCCAGCAGCAGGAGGACGGTCGACACGACGGCGAGTGCGAACACCCGGACAGTCTGCCGTACGTTCGAAAACCCTCAGTCCCCGCGGCAGATGACGAAGTCCGGGTAGGCGTGGCGTCCCGGCCGGTCGCCGATCTCCTCGACGGCCCGCCGGACCTCGCGGAGCTGGTCGACGGTCATCTCCAGCGGCGGCTCGTCGGGCTGGTGGGTGGTGCGGACGGGGTAGTCCACGCCCGGCTCGCGGGTCATCTCGATGTGGCAGCCCAGCACATGGGTGACCGGGCGCTCCCCGGCGAAGGCGACCAGCCGGTCGAGGGTGCGCCGGAAGGCGGCCCAGTCCTCGACGTACAGCCGGCCCGGGTAGACCGTGTCGCCGGTGAACAGGAAACCGGTCGCCGGGTCGTAGTAGGTGACGGCCGAGGCGTGGTGGCCGGGCGTGGCAAGGCACTCCAGGACCCGCCCCCCGAGGTCCAGGCGCGCCACGCGGTCGGGGTCCTGGGTGAAGCCGAGGAAGTCCCAGGCGCCGTCGCGGTCCGCCGGTACCACGACCGTGTCCGGGCGGCCGGCGAACTGCGCGTCGCCGGCGACGTGGTCGCCGTGGGCGTGGGTGTGCAGCACGAGCAGCTCGTAGCCGGGACGCTGCAGGGCGGGCGGCCGCAGTTCGAACAGCTCGTCCACGACCTCCCGCAGCGGGAAGAACTCCTCCTCCGGCGTGGCCCCGGTGTCCAGGAGCACCGCGCGGTCGTCCCCGAAGAGCAGGAAGAGGAACGGCGCCTCGTAGTGGACCGCCTTGTTCTGCCGCAGGACGAAGGTGCGTTCGTCGTACTCGAACACCTGGATGTCGGGATCGGTGTTGTGCTTGGCCGATGCCGACCCGTGGATCCAGCGCACGTCGAGCGGCTCCGGCGCCGGAGGGGCGGATGCGTTCATGACCTCTTCTCCTGCCGGGAGTCGTGGCGCCGGCCGGACCGGCCCGCGGGTGCGCCCCGCCGGGCGGCGCGGGCACCGTTTTGTGCGTCCCACCGGTCGGGAGGGACACTGTCCACGTGACCTCACAGGCAACAGTGGCGATGTTCATCCAGCCTATCGGCGTCCTCGCCCCGGACCGCGAGGCCGGGTGCGCGGCCGGCGGCGACACCGAGGCCATCGAGAAGGAGGTGGCCCCCTGATGGCTCCGCGCCTCGTGCTCGTGCGGCACGGCCAGACCGAGTGGTCCAAGAGCGGCCAGCACACCGGCAGGACCGACATCCCGCTCACCGAGGAGGGCCGGGAGGCCGCGCGCCTGCTGGGCAAGCGCCTGGCCCGCGCCCCCTGGCACGACTTCCCCGGCGCCCGGGTCCGCACCAGCCCCCTCCAGCGGGCCCGCGACACCTGCGAACTCGCCGGGTTCGGCGACCGGGCGCGGACCTGGGACGCGCTGCGGGAGTGGGACTACGGCGAGTACGAGGGCCGTACGTCGCCGGAGATCCGGGAGGAACGCCCCGGCTGGGTGATCTGGCGCGACGGTGTCGTCGGCGGCGAGACCTCGTGGCAGGTCGCCAACCGCGCGGACGAGGTGGTGGCCTGGGCCAAGGAGGAGGACAGCGACGCGGTCGTCTTCGCCCACGGCCACTTCCTGCGCACCCTGGCGGCCCGCTGGCTGCGGCTCGACCCGATGCGCGGCATGGTGCTGAGCCTGGCCCCGGCCTCGCTGTCGGTCCTCGGCTGGGAGTACGGCGACCCCGCGATCACCCTCTGGAACGACACCGCCCACCTGCAGTGACGCGCTGACCCGCGGGGCGCCCGGCGGGTTCAGCGGGCCCAGGGCGGGCTGATCCGCGACCCGTCGGCGAGCACCGCCTCCAGACCGACGCCGGTGGTCACCCAGACGGAGGCGGGGCCCTCGCCCGGGTTCTCCAGGGCCAGGCGGGAACCGGCGGGCGCCGTGGCGACGTCGCCGGGGGACAGGTCGTACGCCTCGCCGTCGATGGTCAGGCGCGGGCTGCCGGACAGGACGAGGAAGACCTCCTCGCGGCTGATGGTGTGCGAGGTACCGGCGGTCCCGGCCGGTACCTCACCGCGCCACGCGCACAGTTCGGTGCTGCCGGTGGCGGTGCTGGCGTACGAGACGAAGCGGACGCCGTGCAGGTCGTGGACGACGGCGTCGGCGGAACGGACGACGGGCATACGGGCTCCTGTTCCCCGATGGGCAAGCAACTTGAGCAAGTTGCTTGCCCATATGCTCAAGCTGCTTGCGCACTGTGTCAAGGTGGCCGCATGAAGGACGAAGAGGCCCTGGCCATGGCCCTGGGCGTCAACCTGCTCGCCGCCGCCGGCGCCCTCACCGCAGCCATCCACGACGGCGTCGTCGCCCGCGGCTTCGACGACCTGCGCCCCGCCCACGGCTTCGCCTTCGCCCGGATGGCGGCCGGCGGCGCGACCGTCACCGAACTCGCCGCGCACCTCGGGGTGACCCGCCAGGCGGCCGGGCAACTCGTCGACGAACTCGAGGCCAAGGGCTACGCCGAACGCCGCCCCCACCCGGACGACGCGCGGGCCCGGCTCGTCGTCCTCACCGACCGCGGCCGGGCCTGCACCCGCGCCGCCGACCAGGCCGCCGCCGACGCCGTACGCCCCTGGGCCGACGTGCTCGGCGAGGACCGGCTGCGCGCCTTGTCCGCGGACCTGGGGCGGCTCGCCCCCGGCGGCCCGGTCCGGCCGGCGTGGTAGCCGGGACCCCGGCGACGGACTTCACCGGAGACTTCGAGACCCACTTCACGGTGCCGGCGCCGCGGCCCGGGGACGAGGAGCGGATACGCCACTGGGCGGAGCGCAACGGCCTCAAGTACACCCGCATCGTGCTCGACCGGGGCGCCACCCCCGACCAGCCCATGCTGACGGTGCGCGGCCGCGGCGCCCTGCCCGCGCAGCGCGCCGCCGCCGCCCGGTGGACCGGACGGCTGCGCGCCGAAGGGATCGGCGTCGCGCGCGTGAAGATCGAGGCCGCGCCCTGGAACACCGGTGTCCCGCGCACCCGCGGGCAGGCCCGTGCCCTGCCGCCCGGCTGCTACTTCGAGCACCACGTCAAGCTCGTCATCGCCGACCCCGTCCGCCTGGACGAGGTCCGGGCGATCGCCGGGCGGCACGCCGCCCACGTCTCCCGCAACGCGCGCCGTGACCTCGGCGACCGCGGCCACGAACGCTTCGTCACCCAGCGCTGCCGCGACGTCGGGCGCCCCGAGGCGCGGCAGCGGCTCGACCGCCTCCTCGCGGACCTCACGCAGGCGGGCCTCACGGCGGTGGAGGTCGAGGAGGAGTTCGTCGTGCACGACGACCGGCCCGCCCTCGACGACGGCTGGATCGACGAGGCGCAGGCCCGGTGACCGCCCCCGCGGAGCGGGACCCGGCGGCCGCCGCCCGGAGGGCCGTCCTGGACCACCTGCTGGGCCTGGTCGCGCGGTCCCCGCTGGGTGAGTACCTCGTGTTGCGCGGCAGCATGGTGCTGCCTGCCTGGGTCGGCGCCGCCGCCCGCGAACCGGCCGACCTCGACTGGATCGTCCCGCCCTCCCTGGCGGTGCCGATCGACCCGCTCCACCCCTACCCGTACGTCGACGAGCGGGCCACCGTGCAGCAGTGGCCGGAGGCCGCCGACGGCGCCGTCCGCCCCGAGATCTGGACCGACGAGGAGTTCGGCACCGGCGGGCAGCGGGCATACGTCCCGCCCGAGGGCCTGCACTGGATCGCCGACCCGGAACCGGACGGCTCCGACGGCTCCGACGGCCCGCCCGGCGAACTGCTGGAACTGGTCCGGGCCCACCCCGACGCCGCCCCCGGCGTACGCCTCGACCCGGAGGGCGCCCGCGACGACGGCAGTTGGACCTACGCGGAGTACGACACGCCCGGCGTGCGCCTGGTCGTCCCCTGGCACGCGGACGGCCTGCCCCCGGGCGAGGTGCGCCTGGACTTCGCCCGCGACGAACGGCTCCCCGAGCCGCCCGTCCTGACCGCCGTGCCGCGCGGCGACGGCGGGCCCCCGGCCGTGGTGCTCACCGCGAGCCGTGAACTCTCCCTCGCCTGGAAGCTGCTGTGGCTGCAGGCCGACGCCGCCGCCGCGGGCCGCGCCCAGGGCAAGGACCTCTACGACGCGGTCCTTCTCGCCGAGGCGCCCGGCACCGCCCTCTCCCCGCGCCTGCTGCGCCGGGTGATGAGCCGCGAGCCCGGCCACCCGGCCTCCGCACCCCGCCTCACCGAGGTCGCCCCGCACTCCGTCGACTGGGATACCTTCCGCGCCGCCCACCCCCATGTCACCGGCACGGCCGCGGAGTGGCTCGACCGCCTGGCGCGTGCCCTGGACGGCGTTCTGACGGACGGTCGCTGACGCGCCGCGACGCACCCGGCGCGGCCCCACTCCGTGTCCGTCGCGCCGGGCGGTCGCCGGAGGCAGAAGAAAACGGCGCTCCGGCACTGCGCCCCACGGACTAGCCTCGGCGCTCGTGACTGCTGACCCCGCCCCCATACCGGCCGAGTTCGTCCGCTTCGCGGTCGCGCTGGAACCCGGCGAACTGGCCGTCGGCTACGCCTCCGGCCGCGTCACGGACGCCGACGCGCGACGGCTGGCGTTCCTGCGCCGGTGCGACCTGGGGGAGCTCGGCGGGAGGTTCGCCGCCCTGATGGAGGCGGAGCCGCAGGTGTGGCGGAAGGTCGCCGCCGACGCGGGTCCGGAGGCCGGGCGGGTCTGGGCGTACCTGGAGGGGGCACGGCGCGGGGAACCGGACGCCGCCGGGCGGGGGGAGTTCCTCGTCGGGCGGGCGGCGGCCGGGCGGGGCATGAACTGGGCGGACTCCGCTGTGCTGCTCGGGACCGACCGGCCCGAGGAGGTGGACGCGGCCTTCGCGCGCGAGGAGCCGCTGGTGGGCGTGGCGGTCATCGGGCTGGCGCTCAACCACCCGGACGCCGCCGCGATCCTGCCGCGCGTCGCCCGGGTGCTGGAGGCGCCGCATGAGGAACTGCGCCGGCAGGGCGTCGTGGCCCTGGCCCACGTCGCCCGTCTGCACGGCACCGTCGACGACCGGTGCCTGGAACTGCTGCGCGGCCTGCCGCCCGGGACCGAGGCGCATGACGACATCCTCGCGTACGTGCCGCTGCGCCGGCTGCCGTGGTGGCTGCGCCGATCCGGCTACGCGGGGCGCCTGCGGGCCATCGTCCGGCATCCCCGCATCGTCCTGAGGCGCCCCGGGAAGCGGTAGGTGTCGCGCGGACCGGGGCCCACGGGGGGCGAGGGGGCCGTCCCGCTTCGGCCGGTGGCGGCACGTGAGGGCGGTTAGCATGCCAGGAGAACGTGATCGCGGTTAAGGAGGCGGGTCCACCATGGCGGACGACGTCACGATCCCCGGCATCGACCCCACGTCCGAGCCGAGCGGCGCCGGCTGCGCCGACTGCGGTGCCGGTCAGGGACCGGGCTGGTGGCTCCACCTGCGCCGCTGCGCGCAGTGCGGGCACATCGGCTGCTGCGACTCCTCGCCCTCCCAGCACGCCACGCGGCACGCGCTCGAGGAGGGCCACCCGTTCATCACCAGCTACGAGCCCGGTGAGGACTGGTTCTGGAACGTCGAGACCGAGCAGTACTACGACGGTCCCGCGCTGTCCCCGCCGAACTCGCGCCCGGAGGGCCAGCCCTCCCCGGGCCCCGCGGGCAAGGTCCCCGAGGACTGGCAGGCGCAGTTGCACTGACGGCGCACCCCTTGGTCGGCACGGCCGCCCCCGGAGGGCACGGCCCGCGGCACGCGGCCGCTACGCGGCGCCCTCGGGCAGCCGCACCCGCGCCAGCTGCCGGGACTGGGCCACGAGCCGGCCCGACGAGTCCCAGACCTCGGCGTCCTCCTCCATGTAGCCGTCCGCGAAGTTCCGGGTGGAGTGCTTCAGCCGCAGCCACCCCGGCTCGGGCCTGGCCCGCACGTGGGCGGTCAGCTCCAGCGTGGGGGCCCAGCCCGGGACGCCGAGGTCGAAGCTGACCGGCGGCAGGCTGTCCACGGCGAGCAGCAGCATCAGCGGGTCGGGCTCGCGGCCGTCGGGCATCCGCAGCCAGCCCTGCACCATGCCGCGGCCCGAGGGGGCGCCGACCGCCCAGCCTGCGGTGTCCGGGTCCAGCCGCAGCTCGATGCGCTCCAGCATCGGGGATATCTTCAGGAACTCCGGCGGCGCCACGTCGGTCCCCACGCACTTCTCCGGCGGCGGCATCTGCGGAGGAGTGGCGGAGGTGCGCACGTCGCCCGCGTGGTCGTGGCCGTTCAGGTCGCCGTAGGTCGCCACCGCCCGCAGCCGTTCCTCGCCCTCCTGCTCCAGGGACACCATGCCGGTCGAGACGGTGCGGCCGCGGCGCAGGGTCTGCGTGCGGGCGGTCACCGGGCCCGGGCGCGACGTCGAGAGGTAGTAGGCACTGATCGAGAACGGATCCCGGTGTCCCTGCCCGTCGCCGCCCAGCTCCTCGGCGAGCGCCCGGCCGGCGAGGGCGAGCAGCAGCCCGCCGTTGACGCCCATGCCGATCCGCCACCCCTCGTGGAGTTCGGCGTCGTAGACCGAGGGCTCGCCCGGACGTGCCGTGACGGCCGTCTCGCGGTCGAATCCGTACTTCTCATGCATCGTCAGTGTTCCTTGAGGTCGAACGAGGTGAACAGCGCGTCGAGCGCTTCGTCGATGGACGCGGCGCCGGTGCCCAGGGCCAGCGAGCCCCACAGCCACAGCTGCGCCACACCGTGTAGCCCGGACCACACGGCGCCGGTGAGCGCCCGGGTGTCCGCGCCGGGCCGCCAGCCCTCCGCCTGCGCGGCGCGCACGAGCACGAGGAGGTGGTCGTCGAAGGCCGACATGCCGGCCCGGCCCAGTTCCTTGTCCCGGGGGTCCAGCAGGTCGTGCCGGAACATCAGGGTGAACATCGCCGGCCGTCCCAGCGCGTACGCCACGTAGCCGCGGGCCCCGGCCCGCAGCCGTGCGGCCGCCGGCGCGCCTTCGGGGCACGCCCGTACGGCCGCCTCGGCGCGCACGTTGAGTTCCCTGAACCCCACGGTGGCCACGGCCGACAGCAGCGCCGCCCGGTGCGGGAAGTGCTTCAGCGGCGCCCCGTGCGACACGTTGGCGCGCCGAGCGATGGCCCGCAGGGTCAGCCCCTCGACGCCGTCGTCGTCCAGGACGGCGAGGGCGGCGTCGAGCAGGCGCGCGCGGGGAGCGGTGGTCATGGTGGACAGTGTCCACCTCGAGGTGGACAGTGTCTACCTCGGGTCCTCGGATACGGCGGGACCGGCCGGCGCAGGGGGCGCACCTCGCCGGCCGGTCCCGCACGCGTGTACGCGTGCTGGGACGGGTCAGACCCGCCCGGCCGTCGGCGCGGGCAGGGCGATCCGCTCTTCGCCCGCGTACACGTTCATGGAGGTGCCCCGCAGGAAGCCGACGAGCGTGAGGCCGGACTCGGCGGCGAGGTCGACGGCGAGGGAGGACGGGGCCGAGACGGCGGCGAGCACCGGGATGCCGGCCATCACGGCCTTCTGGGCGAGTTCGAACGAGGCCCGCCCCGAGACCATCAGGATCTTCCCGGCCAGCGGCAGCAGGCCCTGCTGGAGGGCGCGGCCCACGAGCTTGTCCACGGCGTTGTGGCGGCCCACGTCCTCGCGGACGTCGAGCAGTTCGCCCTCGGACGTGAAGAGCGCGGCCGCGTGCAGTCCGCCGGTCCGGTCGAAGACCCGCTGCGCGGCGCGCAGCCGGTCGGGGAGCGCGGACAGCAGCGCGGGTTCGAGCCGCAGCGGCGAGGCGTCGGCGATGGCCCAGCGGGCCGTGGTGCGTACGGCGTCGAGGCTGGCCTTCCCGCACAGGCCGCAGGAGGACGTCGTGTAGACGTTGCGCTCCAGCGTGATGTCGGGGACGGGGACGCCGGGGGCGAGACGTACGTCGACGACGTTGTAGGTGTTGGACCCGTCGACGGTCGCGCCCGCGCAGTACACGATGTTCGCCAGTTCGTCCGCGCTCCCGAGCACGCCCTCGCTGACCAGGAAGCCGGCCGCGAGGGCGAAGTCGTCCCCGGGGGTGCGCATGGTGATCGCGAGTGGCTTGCCGTTGAGCCGGATCTCCAGCGGCTCCTCCGCGACCAGGGTGTCCGCCCGGTGGTCGACCGCTCCGTCCCTGATCCTCAGTACCCGACGCCGTTCGGTGACCCGTCCCATGTCGATCAGTCCCGGTTCTGTACGTGCTGGAAGCCGTATCGGCCCTTGATACAGAGGTTGCCACGGTGACCGCGCCGTCGTGCGGCGAGATCACCTCGACGAGTCCGCCGGCCCTGGGTTCTCAGCCCCGGACGAATACTGTGTACAGTATTCGTCTCCATGGGGTCAAGGGGTCGTAAAGGCGGTCCCGGCCGACGTTCCGGCGGAGGGGAGTTCCGTTCCGCCGAGGGGAGTTCACGGGGAGAAGGGCAGGTCCACGAAAGCGGCGACGACGAGGTACAGCCCCACGGCGAGCAGCGAGAGCCCGGCGACGCAGAACAAGACCGCCAGCCCCGCGGGCTCGGACCACGTGCGCGTCGTCCGCTCGGGGTTGCGCGGGTCGTAGGTGATCTCCGCCCGCAGCGGGTCGCCGTCCACGTCGTTGCCCTCGCCGAGGTGCTCCCGGGGCACGCCCTCGAGGTCGGTGAAACGGTAGACGGGTTCGCGGCCGCCGTGCCGCTGCCTGCGGTCGAAGGTGGCGACCACCGTGATGCCGCGCCGGCGCAGGATCCGTGCGTCCCGCGCGGACCCCCATGCCCCGTGGAGCAAGCCCCCGGCGGCCAGCAGGGGAGCGGCGCCCAGCGCCCACTTCGCGACGGCCGCGCCGTCCCCGGTGACGGCCAGCCAGACCAGCACGGCGAGGTAGGCCAGGGCGCCGCCGGCCCCCGGGGCGTAGGTCCAGAAGCCGTCCGGCGCCCCGTCGTCAGGTCTCGCCCCGTCCTTCGCGGGGGGCGGCACGGACAGGACCTCGACGAGCGTGCCGCCGTCCTCCCGCGGCTCGTCGGCGTCGCGGGGCGGGAGCACGGAGTTGACGGCGGCGGCGAAGGCCGCGACCGCCTCGGCGCTGTGGTGCGTCAGTGCGTGGACCCTCGCGGGCCCTCGCGCCGCGGTGAGGACGATCTCCACCGTACGGCCGTGCCGCCCGGCGGCACGGACCTCCTCGATCGCGGCCGGCGGGATGCGCCGCCGCTCCGTCCCCTCGTCCAGCAGTACCTCGCCGGCCCGCAGACGGGCGGTCGCGCCGCCCCCTCGCAGCACCAACTCCGGTATCCCCGCGGCGGATGCGTCGCTCGTCACGGCATCACGGTAGGGGACCGGCCGGAGCCCCGGAATAGCATCGGCGTACGACGGCCGCGGACGGACGCGGCCGGGCGAGGAGGTGTGCGGTGGCCGGGGACCCGTTCTCGGTGGGCCGGGGGACGTGGTGGCGCATCGGCGTCCCGCTGGCCGCCGCGGCCCTGCTGGTCGCCCAACTGGCCTGGGGGAACGGCCCGCGGCGGGAGGCGGCGGCGGTCTCCCGGCCGGGGGAGTGCGGCAAGGGCGCCGCGCGGCAGGTCGGCGAGCCCGGCGTGACACGCGCCATGGTCATCGGGAGCTATGGCGCGGACAACCTGCCCCGGATGAAGGGCAGGCCGACCTTCAAGGTGCGCCTCACCGTCTCGCCGGGACCGGACCGGCGCCCGCTGACGCTGCGGACCCCGCTGGTCGGCGCGGTCACGGTGCAGGTGCACGCCGGGCGCGGCGGCGGCCTCCTCGCCGGCGCCCGCGGCCTCACCGCCCGGATCGACGAGGAGATGTACGGGGCCGGCCAGGCCCCTCCCGCGACCGGCACCGTCCGCGTGACGCAGGACGACGTCCTCCGGCTCGTCGTCGAACTGCCGGACGGTGCCATCTGCCCGGGAGTCACCATGGCCGACCTCATCTCCATGCGTCCCGGCGGCAACGACGCCGCCGACCTCACCGTGGTCACCGTCGTTCTCGCCGACCGCGCATCCGGCCTGCACATGGAGGCGCAGAGCGGAGTGGTTTGACGCACCGTGCCCGGGCTGGGTACAAACGTGCGACTCCACGTCCCGTACGCCGCATGGGGGGCCTTGCGCTCGTGAGCACCACGGACACCGATCAGGGCACCGAGCCGCCGGTCACCACCTGCTACCGGCATCCCAAGCGCGAGACGTACGTGCGCTGCACGCGCTGCGACCGCTCCATCTGCCCCGACTGCATGCGCGAGGCGGCGGTCGGCCACCACTGCCCGGAGTGCGTGAAGGAGGGCGGCAGGAGCGTCCGCCAGGCGCGCACCGTCTTCGGCGGCCGCGTGGCGACCTCGGGCACGCCGGTGGTGACGCAGATCCTGATCGCCCTGAACGTCGTCGCCTACCTCGGCGAACTGGTGCGCTCCGACCTCGTCGCGCGCTTCGACGCCCTGGGGCAGGGGCTGTTGGGCCCCGACGGCGTGGCGTACGTGTACGACGGCTCGGCGTACCCCGGCTTCGAGGCCGTCGGCATCGCCCACGGCGAGTGGTACCGGCTGATCACCTCGGCCTTCCTCCACCAGCCGCCGGGCCAGGGCACCTTCGGGATCCTGCACATCCTGTTCAACATGTACTCGCTGTGGACCCTCGGCCCGGCCGTCGAGGCCCAGCTGGGCCGGATCCGCTTCGTCGGGCTCTACCTGCTCTCCGCCCTCGGCGGTTCCGTGCTGGTGTACCTGATCGCCCCGCACACCGGCGCCGTCGGTGCCTCCGGCGCGATCTTCGGCCTGGGCGCGGCCTACTTCGTCCTCAGCAAGCGCCTCCACCACGACCCGGTCGGCGGGCGTCAGCTCCTCATCGGCCTGCTGGTCTGGATGGCGGTCTCCGCCGCCGTGACCTCCTGGCAGGGCCACCTCGGCGGCCTGCTCACCGGAGGTGCGGTCGGCCTCGTCCTGGCCCACGCGCCCCGCAGGCACCGCGCCTTGTGGCAGGCGGCCGGGATGGCGGCGGTGCTGCTGGTGCTGGTGACCCTGGTCGTCCTGAAGACCTCCCAGCTCACCGGCGCCGCATAGCGGGCGCCGCGCCACCGGTGTGAAGCGCGTCACGCTTGGGTGCGGTGTCCGCGCCGGGGTCCTGCGCGCGTAGACTGTAGACGAAAGCCAATCATCCCCGGGAAAGGTTGGGGCCTCGATGCTGTCCAGCGGGCTGTCGCAGGGATCCGTGCCCAAGCTCCAGCGTCCGGGGCCCCTGCGTGAGCAGGTGTACGAAGCGCTGCTCGAGCTGATCATCACCCGCTCGCTCACCCCCGGCCAGCACCTGGTGGAGACCGAACTCGCCGGCCACCTCGGCGTCTCCCGCCAACCGGTGCGCGAGGCCCTGCAACGGCTCAACACCGAGGGGTGGGTGGACCTGCGCCCGGCCCAGGGGGCCTTCGTCCACGAGCCCACCGACGAGGAGGCCGACCAACTCCTGGTCGTCCGCGCCCTGCTGGAGACGGAGGCGGCCCGCCTCGCCGCGGCCAACGCCACCACCAAGGGCCTGGAGCGGCTGGACGGGCTGTGCGAGACGGGCGAGGCGGCCGTCGCCGCCGACGACGTCGACGCGGTCGTCGCGGCGAACGCCGCCCTCCACGCCTGCGTCATGGAACTGGCCGGGAACGCGGTGCTCGCCGAACTCGCCCGGCAGGTCGAGCGGCGCGTGCGCTGGTACTACACCCCGGTGGCCCGGCAGCGCGGCATGCAGTCGTGGGTCGAGCACCGCGAGCTGATCGCGGCGATCGCCGACCGCGACGGGGAGCGCGCCCAGCAGGTCATGCGCGCCCACACCGAGCACACCAGGACCTCGTACCACCAGCGCTCCCACGAGGACTGACCCCGCCCCGCCCCGCCGGGCCCCGCGGGTTCAGAGCAGCGGCTTGCCGTCGAAGTGGCCGAGGTCCTCGCGGTACAGCTCCACGTTGACCCCGTTGGGATCGCGGATGTAGAGGCTGTCCTCCACGCCGCGGTCCGGCCCGAGGTACTCCACCCCGGCCTCGTCCAGCCGGCGCTTCGCCTCGGTGAACTGCTCGCCGGTCACCGACAGCGCCAGGTGCTGCAGTCCGCCGATCGTCTCGTGCTGCTCGGGGTGCTCGTGGCCGGGGAAGTCGAAGAACCCCAGCAGGTTGTCGTGGCCGATGTCGAAGAAGAAGTGGCTGGAGCCCGCGTAGTCCCGGTTCTCCACCAGCTCCACCAGCGGGAAGCCCAGGAACTCCTGGTAGAAGCGGACGGTCTCCTCGACGTCGCGGCAGATGAACGCGACGTGGTGCACCCCCGCCGCCCGCGTCGCCGGTCGTTCCGCCGGTTCCCGCAGGTACCTCCCGCGCAATTCCTCCCGCCGGGCCCGTACGGCCTCCAGCTGCTCGCCCTGCGGCTCGCCCATGATCGATCCCGCCTCCTTAGACCCCGCGCTTAATGCGGTGCGCCGGAAGATATACCCGATTAGCCTCCGGGCATGGTGTCCATCGACCGACTCGCGGCATTCGCCCTGGTATCTCTGGTGCTCGTGGTGATCCCCGGCCCCAGCGTCCTCTTCGTCATCGGCCGCGCGCTCGCCCACGGGCGTCGTGTCGCGCTGACCTCCGTCGCCGGCAACACGCTCGGCTCCTACGTCCTGGTGGTCGCGGTCGCCCTCGGCGTCGGCCCCGTGGTGGAGCGCTCGGCGCTGCTGTTCGCGGCCCTCAAGCTCGCCGGCGCCGCCTACCTGGTGTACCTGGGGGTCAAGGCGCTGCGGCACCGCGGGGCCCTGGCCATGGTGTCCGGGGACGCGGGGGCGGCGCGCGGCGCGCTGCGCACGCTCGGCGAGGGCTTCGTGGTCGGGGTCTCGAACCCCAAGACGATGGTGTTCTACGCGGCGGTGCTGCCGCAGTTCGTCGACCGCCCGGCCGGTCACGTCACCGTGCAGATGCTGCTGCTCGGACTGGTCTTCAACGCGATCGCCCTCGTCTCGGACAGCACCATGGGCCTGGTCGCCGCCGCGGCCCGTTCGTGGTTCGCCCGTTCCCCGCGCCGCCTGTCACTGGTCGGCGGTGCGGGCGGCCTCGCGATGATCGGCCTCGGCATCACCGTCGCCGCGACGGGACGTACCGACTGATCGGCGTCCCGCTGGTTAGGCTGGGCGGATGGACGACGGACACGCGGACGACACAGCCGCCCTGGAGCGGCTGCGCCACCTGCGCGGCAGCATCGACAACCTGGACGCGGCCCTGGTGCACCTCCTCGCGGAACGCTTCAAGGCCACCCAACAGGTGGGTGAGCTCAAGGCGGCGCACAACATGCCGCCCGCCGATCCCGGGCGCGAGGCGGAGCAGATCGCCCGGCTGCGCCGGATGGCCGAGGAGGCGCACCTCGACCCGGCCTTCGCGGAGAAGTTCCTGAAGTTCATCGTGGAAGAGGTCATCCGGCACCACAAGGCGATCGCCGCCGACCGCTCGGGCTGACGGACAGCCGCGTGGGCCCCAGCCGTGGCGTCCCACGGCTGAGGCCCACGTCATTCCGGCACGGCCCCCTACGACACGGGGGTGGTCCGGGGACGCCGCGGCGGACGGGAGGGACACCCGGTCGTCGGGCACGAGGTGCCGTGCCGGAGCCCCGGGTGCTCTCCGGCGGTCACGTCAGATCGCCTCCCTGCTGATGGGCTGCGGATTGGGCTCGATGTCCTTCTTCCTCGGACGTCCCGGCGGGGTGAGGAAGAGCGCGACGAAGCCGGCAAACAGCGAGATCGAACCCGCGAGGGTGAACGCCCCGCTGTGGCCCCAGTGGCTGACGACGAAGGCACCCATGCCGGAGCCGAGCAGACCCGAGACCAGCTTGGAGCTGTAGACCAGGCCGTAGTTGGACGCGTTGTTGTTCTCACCGAAGTAGTCGGCCGTCATCGCCGCGAACATCGGGAAGATCGCGCCGCCGCCGAACCCGGAGATGGACGAGAAGATCAGGAACAGCGGCAGGTTCTTGATGTCCGCCGACCACAGGATGCCGTACTGCGCGAGGCCGAGGACGAGGCAGACGAAGATCAGGCACTGCTTGCGCCCGTAGCGGTCGGACAGCCAGCCGATGACGCCGCGGCCCGTGCCGTTGACGATCGCCTTCAGGGACATGGCCGTGGCCACGATCCCGCCGGCGAAGCCCGCCTCCTCACCGATGTCGACCTGGAAGGCGATGCCGAAGATGTTCACGCCCGAGGTGCACAGCAGGCAGAACCACATCAGTGCGACCCGGCCGGTCCGCCACGCCTCGGCGGGGGTGTACTGCCGGACGGCGGGCGGGTTCTTCTCCATGGCACGCCGGGCCCGCGGGTCGTCGGGCACCTTCAGCGGGTCGACGTCGGCCGGCCACCAGTTCTTCGGCGGGTCCTTGAAGAAGTACCCCGCCACCGCGACGGTCGCCGCGAGGAAGACACCGACCGAGACCAGCACCCAGCGGAAGTTGGTCAGGTCCATGTAGCCGGTGAAGAGGAAGACGAACGGCACCGAGCCGTAGGCGAAGCCGCCGTTGACGAAGCCGGTCTTGCCCCCCTTCCGCTCCGGGTACCACTTGCCGACCATGTTGACGCAGGTCGCGTAGACCATGCCGGCGCCCATGCCGCTGAACATGCCGAAGCCGATGTACGCGACGACGACGTGCGGTGCGTACGCCAGCGACAGGTAGCCCAGGAAGGTGCCCAGGGCGCCGCACATCATCGCGTAGCGCGCCGGCAGCTTCCCGGACTCGCGGAGCTTGCCCGCCGGGAAGGCCACCGCGGCCTGGAAGAACACCCAGACCCCGAGCATCCAGAAGATGTGCAGGCTGCTCCACGAGTGCGCGGTGTGGAGCGTGTCCTCGGCGGACGCGAACGCGTACTCCGCCGAACTGATGCCCATCATGCCTACCCACGGCAGGATGACCATCCACTTGCGCTTCCGGCCCATGATGTCCATGTCGGACTCGCCGACGCGGAACACCCGGCCGTTGTGGTCGGTCACCTCTCGATAGGTGACGGGTGGTTGGGACGTCGATGTCGTTGACGCCATTGTCATGATTCCCCTGCCTCGAAAGAGTCTGGCCAGCGCCCCCTGGACCTGGGGCCGGCACGGGTCGGTCTCCGTGGAGACCGACCCGTGCCGGCCCCCGTGCTCTTTTCGTGCTGCGTGGCGGGCCCGGTCCGCGTGTCCACGCGGGCCCGGCCCCGTCACGGGTGGTGCGTCGGGTCAGGGCAGTCCGGCTGCCCCGGCCCACCGGTGGGCGGTGCCCAGCACCGCCACCGGCTGCTCTGTGGTGTGCGACCGTACGTCCTCGCGCCGCCTGGCGTCCGCCATCGGTCAGATCACCCCGCCGGTCCGCAACACGCCCAGCTCCTCGGCGGAGAGGCCGAGTTCGGTGGTGTAGATGTCGTGGTTGTGTTCGCCGAGGAGGGGTGAGCGGTGGATGGTGGTGGGTGAGTCGGAGAGTTTGAGGGGGTTGCCGACGGTGGTGTAGGTGCCGCGTTCGGGGTGGTCGACTTCGACGACGATGTCGTTGGCCTTGAGGCTGGCGTCGTCGATGATC
>NZ_JBEXSX010000087.1:0-32247 GCF_040613835.1 Streptomyces sp. NPDC006207
TCCGAAGTCGTCCGCCGCACCAGCGTCGACGACGAAGGCCGCACCACCGTCCACGCCAGCGAGTACGCCACCGTCGACCGCTCCGGACGCCTCCAGCTCCCCCGCGACTACACCCACGCCCTCGACATCCGCAACCGCGTCATGCTCGAACTCGAACCCGACCACATCGCCGTCCGCCCCGACCACGCTGCGGAGGACTGACCGGCCCGCGGGCGCCTACGCGTCCTGCGCCGCGTAGACCCGCTCGCCACCCACGAAGGTCTGCAGTACCCGCGTCGCGGCGATCTCCGCGGGCGGCCCGGCGAAGGGGTCGCGGTCGAGGACGACGAGGTCGGCGAGCTTGCCCGGGGTGAGCGTGCCGGTGTCATCGAGGTGGTTCACGTACGCGCTCCCCGCGGTGTAGGCGGCGATGGCGGCGGCCAGGTCGACGCGCTGCTCCGGCAGGAAGACGGGGGTGCCGTCCGGGGCGTCCGGGGTGCGGCGGTTGACCGCGACGTGCAGGGCCTGGAACGGGTCGGGGCTGCTGACCGGCCAGTCGCTGCCGGCGGCGAGCGTCACGCCGGAGCGGAGCAGATCACCGAACGGGTACTGCCGGGCGGCCCGTTCGGGACCGAGGAACGGCAGCGTGAGTTCGTCCATCTGCGGCTCGTGGGCGGCCCACAGCGCCTGGACGTTCGCGGCGGCGCCCAGCGCTCGGAAGCGGCCGACGTCGTCCGGGTGGACGACCTGCAGATGGGCGAGGTGGTGCCGCGTGTCGCGGAAGCCGTTGGCCGAACGGGCCGCCGCCACCGCGTCCAGCGCCTCACGGACGGCCCGGTCGCCGAGGGCGTGGAAGTGCACCTGGAAGCCGAGCGCGTCCAGTTCGGTGACGTGCTTCGCCAGCGCCGCCGGGTCCACGAAACTGATGCCGCTGTTGGCGCAGGCGCAACCGCAGGCGGTGAGGTAGGGGCCGAGCAGCGCCGCCGTCCCGTTCTCCGCGATGCCGTCCTGCATGATCTTGACGCTGGTCGCGCGGAAGCGGCCCCGGCTCACGGCGGCCCGCCGTTCGAGGAGTTCGGGGATCTGCTCGGCGCCGCGCGCCCGGTCCCACCACAGGGCACCCACGACGCGCGCGGTGAGCAGCCCGTCGGCGATCAGGGCGTGGTAGGCGGACACCGGGTCGGTCATGTTCGCGTAGTCGCCGACGATGGCGTCCTGCCAGGCGGTGACACCCAGGGAGTGCAGCACGCGCTGCGCACGCAGCAGCGCGGCGGTCCGCTCGCCCGGGGTGACCGGCGGCAGGAGCCGGCCGACGAGGTGGAGGGCGCCCTCCTGGAGCATCCCGGTGGGGTTGCCGTCGGCGTCGCGCTCGATGCGGCCGTCCGCGGGGTCGGGGGTGTCCCGGGTGATCCCGGCGAGTTCCAGGGCACGGGAGTTGACCCAGGCCCCGTGGTGGTCCCGGTTGGGCAGGAAGACCGGACGGTCGGCGACCACACCGTCCAGGAGCGCGGCGGTGGGGGTGCCGCCGGGGAAGGCGTCCAGCGACCAGCCACCGCCGGTGATCCACTCGGCGCCGGGATGCCGGTCGGCGTACGCGCGGACGAGCCGCAGGTACTCCCGCGCCTCGTGGGCCTCCGCGAGATGGCACTGGCCCAGCTCGATGCCGGCGCCGAGCGGGTGGACGTGGGCGTCCTGGAAACCGGGCAGCAGCATCTTCCCGGCCAGGTCCACGACCTCGGTGCCGGGCCCGATCAGCTCCCGTACCTCGTCGTGGCCGACGGCGACGATGCGGCCGTCGCGCACCGCCACCGAGGTGGCCCGGCCGAGGACGGGGTCGACGGTGTGCACCGGGCCGCCGGTGAGGACGAGGTCGGCGTGCGGGTGGGACATCGCGTGCGCTCCAGGGGCAGGGGTCGCGGGGGGGGCTTGGGCTTCGGGGTCGGGGCTTCGGGCAGTGCGTCAGACGGTCGTACGGTCCATCGGCAGGGTCAGGGCGTCCGCGTCCGTGCCGCGGCCGGTGGCGAAGTAGGGAGAGCGTCGCAGGTACTTGGCGCAGGCGGCCATCACCAGGCCGGCCAGGACGATCCCGCCGGGCAGCGCGAGCATGAACCAGCCGTTGCCGGGGCTGAGTTCGAAGTGGTCGCTCATCGTGGCGTACGAGTGGCCGAGGTAGCAGCCGGCGCCCAGGAGCACCGCGCCCGACAGGCCGGGCACCACCACGGACAGCAGCGCCTCGCGGGCCCCGGCCCGCAGCGCGCCACGGAAACGGACCGCGCAGGCGACCGCGGTCAGGCCGTAGTAGAGGGCCACGAGCAGCCCGACGGAGTTGACCGCCGCCAGCAGCATGTCGTTGAGCCGCGGGATGGCCATCGCCAGCAGGGCGATGACGGCGGCGACCGCCATCACCAGGACGGTGCCCACGGCGGGCGTACCGAAGCGCGGGTGGATCCGGGTCCAGACGGGCCCCATCGTGCGGTCCCGTCCCATGGCCAGCATGCCGCGGGCGGTGGGGATCACCGAGGACTGCACGGAGGCCACGGCCGAGAACATCAGCGCGAGCAGCGGCAGGCTCGCCCACGGCTCGCCGGCGAGCTTCGCACCGAGGTAAGGCAGCGCCTGCGGGCCGTTCTCGATCAGCTCCGGCAGGCTCATCTCACGCTGGAAGGCCACGGAGGCGAAGAGGAACATGCCGAGCATCGCGACCAGGGCGATCGTGCCGCCGCGCGCGGAGTCACCGACGTCACGGGTCTCCTCGTTGACGCTGAACGCCGCGTCCCAGCCCCAGAAGAAGAACACCGCGAGCACCAGGCCCTGGGCGAAGGCCGTGCCGTCGTGCACGGCGAACGGGTCGAACCAGGACGCCCGCACCGCGTGACCCCCGCGCAGGAACGCCAGGCCGCAGAAGACGAGGAGGACGGCGTACTCGAAGACCAGCAACCCCGCCTGCAGCCGGGTCGCGCCCCGCACCCCCGTGACGGCCAGGACGGTGACACCGGTGAGGACCACCAGGCCCAGCACGGTGCTCACCGCGGTCGACCCCGGGTCCAGGGCGAGCCCCGCGACCTCGGTGAGCCCCGCCTTGTTCGCGAACGCCAGGATCACCGAGCCGGTGATGGCGCTGGTGTACGCCATGAAGACCACGGAACCGGCGAGGGTCACCCAGCCGGTCAGGAAACCGGGCCACGGTCCCAGGGTCGCGCCGACCCACGTGTAGCCGTTGCCGCAGTTCGGCTCGGAGCGGTTGAGCCGGGCGTACGCGGTCGCGATGCCGAGCACGGGCAGGAACGCCAGCAGCAGCACCACCGGCGCCTGCAGTCCGACGGTCGCGGCCAGCGCGCCCATGCCGACGCCGATGCTGGTGGTGGCCGCAGTGCTGGAGGCGGCGATGGCGACGCCGTCGACGACACCCAGCGAACGGCGCAACTGGGCGGGGGATCTGGCGGGTCCGGGGGCGGAGGCGGGTCCGGTGGTCGACATCTGTGGCTCCTCTGAGGGAGGACGGACGGGGAAGAGCCGCGCGGGGTTGTGATGAAACAACCCGCGTTCACCTACCGTCAATGGTGTTGACATAAGGCTGCCGGGCCCCTTCACTGTGCGCGACGCCGACAGAAGGGCCCGCCCATGACCGCCGCCACCGGCGACCGCGTCCCCCGGGAACGCAAGCGCCGCCGCCCCACCCGCTCGGGCGTCCTGCTGTCCGCCCCGCTCATCGTCGACACCGCCCTGCGCCTCATCGGCGAACACGGCCCCGAGGCACTGAGCGTCCGCCGCCTCGGCGCGGCCCTCGGCTGCGACCCCAGCGCGGTCTACCGCTACTTCCACAACACCGACGACCTGCTGCTCGCCGTCGCCGACCGCATCATCGGCGACGCCATGGACGGCTTCACTCCCGGCGACGACTGGCAGGCCTCCCTGCGCGACATGGCCGTACGGGTCCGCGACGGATACCTCGCGCACCCCCGCGCCGCCGCCATGGCCTCGTACCGGATCACCCGCCGCGAACACGAGTTCCGCGCCGTGGAGGCGGGCATCGGCATCCTGCTGCGGGCGGGCTTCGCACCCGACAGCGCCGTCCCCCTCTACCTGGCGTTCATCGACACCGTCCTCGGCCACGCCGCCCTCGACGCCGCCCACCTCGCGCTGCCGCGCGCCCAGCGCGAGGCCGACCGGCGCGCCTGGACCCAGGAGTACCGCTCCGCGACGGTCGACCCACAGGCCTTCCCCGCACTGTCCGCCGTCCGCGGCCACCTGCACCTGATGGCCGGCAGCTCCTTCGGCACCGCCGTCGACCTCATGCTCACCGCCCTCGCCGCACGATTGCGCCCACAGCGTGATCGCTGACGCCCGGCCGCACCGCGGGGCACAGTGGCCGGTATGAAGCTGCTGACCCTGGGTGGAACCGAATTCGTGGGACGCGCCGTCGTCGAGGACGCGCTCGAGCGGGGCTGGGAGGTCACGGTGTTCCACCGCGGCCGGCACCAAGCACCGCCCGGCGCCACCGTGCTGCTCGGGGAACGCGGCACCGAAGGCGGCCTCGCCGCCCTCGCGCACGGCGAGTGGGACGCCGTCGTCGACACCTGGTCCGGCGCACCGGCCGCCGTACGGGACACCGCCCGCCTCCTGGCCGGCCGCGCCCGGACGTACGCCTACGTCTCCAGCCGCTCCGTCTACACCTACCCCGCCCCCGCCGGACTCGACGAGGACGGACCCGTCGTGGACGCCTCCCCCGGCGACGGACCCGACGTCGACTACGCACGCGCCAAGCGCGGCGGCGAACTCGCCGCGACCGAGTCCTTCGGCGACCACGCCCTGCTGGCCCGCGCCGGCCTCATCCTCGGCCCCTACGAGAACATCGGCCGCCTCCCCTGGTGGCTCACCCGCATCGCCCGCGGCGGCCCCGTCCTCGCCCCCGGCCCCCGCGACCTCGCCCTGCAGTACGTCGACGCCCGCGACCTCGCCGCATGGATCCTGGACGCCGCGGAATCCGGCCTCGGCGGCGCCTACAACCTCGTCAGCCCGCCCGGGCACACCACCACCGGCGAACTCCTGGCCGCCTGCGCCGCGGTGACCGGCTCCGACGCCGAACTGCGCTGGACGGACCCGGAGACGGTCCTGGCCGCGGGCATCGAGCCCTGGACCGAACTGCCGGTCTGGCTCCCCCCGGGCGAGCTCTACGACACGCTCCACACCGCCGACGTCTCCCGTGCCCTCGCCACCGGACTGCGCTGCCGCCCCGTCGCCGAGACCGTCGCCGACACCTGGGAGTGGCTGCGCTCGCTGGGCGGCACGGCACCCCAGCGCCCCGACCGGCCCACCGTGGGCCTCGCCCCGGAGAAGGAGGCCAAGGTGCTGGGCGGTTGAGTCCCACCGCCCGGCACCGGCACCCGTGCACAGCCCTGCGTCACGCCTGCCCCGCGCCGCGACGACGCCCCGGCGCGGACAGCGCGGCGGCGAAGTCGCCCAGGGCCGCCAGGTCATGGGCGCTGACCACGGCGTCACAGTACGGCAGCGCCGCGGCCATACCGCCCACGAGCGGACGGTAACGGGGGCTGGCGGTACGAGGGTTGACCCACACGACACGGAAGGCCACCCGGGCGAGCGCCGCCATGTGCCGGGCGAGGACGGCGGGGTCGCCGGTGTCCCAGCCGTCCGAGACGATCACCACGACGGCGCCGCGGGCCATGCCACGGCGTCCGTACCGTTCGTTGAACTCCCCCAGGCACGCCGCGATCCGCGTGCCCCCCGACCAGTCCGGCGCCGTACGCCCGGCGCGCGCCAGCGCGTCGGAGGGCAGGCCGGGCCGCCGCAGGACGGGGGTCAGCCGGGTGAGCCGGGTGGCGAACGTGAAGACCTCGGCCCGCGCGCCGCGCGACGCGCAGTAGAGCAGCTGCAGCATCGCCCGGGCGTACGGCTCCATCGACCCCGAGATGTCGCAGAGGACGACCAGGCCGCGGCGGCGGGGCCGCGGCACGAAGCGGCGCAGCCGCAGCGGGTACCCGCCCGTGCGGCGCCCGGCGGCGAGGGTGCGGCGCAGGTCGATGCGGTCTCCGTGGTGCGCGGGCCGGCGCCTGCGGGACGGACGGAGCGGGGTGTTCAGCACGATCGCGCGCATCGCCCGGGCCAGGAGGGCGAGCTCGTCCTCGGTCAGCTCCGCGAAATCCCGGGTGGCGAGCCGGTCGGCGGGGCTGGCCGTGGTCGGTGCCCCGACCTCGCGCGCCCGCCCCGGGGTGTCCTCCGCGGGCCGCCCGGCACCACGCCGTGGGGCGGCACGGCCGGCCCCGGCGGGCGACCGCGGCGGGTCGCCCCGCTGCCCCCGTGCGACCGGGTGCCCGGGACCCTCACCGCCGAACACCTTCCGGAACACGGCGTCGAACGCCGGGATCTGCTCCGGGTCCGCCACCAGCGTGGCCAGGGCACAGTGCCGCAACTGCGGCGTCGTCACCGGAGCCAGCACGGTCACCGCCCGCGCGAACCGCGCGGCCCTGTCCGGTCCCACCGGTATCCCCGCCCGCCGCAGGGCCTCGCCGAGCGCGGCCACCACCTCCGCCAGCCCTGGTACCGGAGCCATCTCGACCCTCGCATTACTTGCATCGCCTCCGGGCTCATGCATCGCTGTCCACCAGGTGCGCGAGACCGTCGGCGCGGACCGCGGCGAGGTCCTCGGCGTACTTGAGGACCGCGCCGAGGGTGCGGTCGGCCGCGTCCGCGTCGAACGAGGTGAGACCCAGCGCACGCAGCGCGGCCGCCCAGTCGACGGCCTCGGCGATGCCGGGCGGCTTGGTGAGCCGGTGGTCGGCGCGCAGCCGGTCCACCGCGCCGGCCACGCGGGAAGCCAGCCACTCCCCCGCGCCGGGGACGCGGCGCCGGATGACGGCGGCGACGCGCTCCGTGTCCGGGTACTCGATCCAGTGGTAGAGGCAGCGCCGCTTCAGCGCGTCGTGCAGGTCACGGGTGCGGTTGGAGGTCAGGACGGCGACGGGCGGCAGCGTGGCGGTGCGCGTGCCGAGCTCGGGGACGGTGACGGCGGCGTCGGCCAGCAGCTCCAGCAGGAAGGCCTCGAACTCGTCGTCGGCGCGGTCCACCTCGTCGACCAGCAGGACCGCCGGCCGCGGCCCCGGATGGGTGATGGCGGCGAGCAGGGGCCGCGGCATCAGGAAGTCCTCGGTGAACAGGTCGGCGTCGCGCAGGGGTTCGCCCCGGGACTCGGCGAGCCGGATCGCGAGCAGTTGGCGCGGGTAGTTCCACTCGTACAGCGCCTCCGCGGCGGACAGCCCCTCGTAGCACTGGAGGCGGATCAGCGGGGTGTCGAGGACGGTGGCCAGGGCGCGGGCCGCCTCGGTCTTGCCGACGCCCGGTTCGCCCTCGAGCAGGATCGGCTGGCGCATGCGGACGGCGAGCAGCAGGGCCGTGGCGAGCGCGTCGTCGGCGAGGTAGTCGGCGGCGTCGAGCCGGGCGCGCAGGGCGGGGACGTCGGGGACGAGGGCGTCGGGGTCAGGAGGCATGTGCGTAGCGGGTGGGGTCGTCGGTGTAGGCGTGCCGGCAGCCGGGGCCGCAGAAGTAGACGGCTCCGCCGCCCTGCCCCGTCAGCGCGACGGTGCCGGGGGTGACGGCGACGGTCATGCCGCACACCGGATCCACGGCCTCCGCGACGGGCCGCGGGGACGCCGCGGGCTCGCCCGCGCCGGGGTGGCCGCCAGGGCGGGCGGCGGGGCGCGGTCGTACCGCGATGACCTCGGCGTACACCGACACGGCGATCTCCGCCGGGGTCCGGGCCCCGATGTCCAGCCCCGCCGGGGTGTGGACGCGGGCCCGCTCCTGCGGCGTCAGCCCGAGCCCGGCGAGGACGGCGGCACCGCGCCGGGGGCTGGCGACGAGCCCGACGTACGGGACCCCCGCGCGCACCGCCGCGGCCAGCGAGGCCTCCTCGTCACGGCCGTGCGAGGCGATCACGACGGCGTCCAGGTCGCCGGGCAGCGGGGTCCCGGGTTCCGCGGGCCTGGCGTCGTAGCCGAGGGCCCGGCCGACGTCGAGCAGGGAGCGGGCGATCGGCGCGTGGCCCAGCACGTGCACCAGCAGGGGGGGCAGATGGGCCTCCAGGAAGATGTCGAGGGTCCCGCCGGACTGGCACGGGTTGTCGACGGTGACCAGGCCCTCGCCTTCCGCCCCGCCCCCGTCCGCCCCGCGCTCGGCCGCGCCCTCCGCGCCGCCGGGGGTGATCCGCAGCAGCACCGACTCCCCGGTCTCCAGCAGGCGCAGCCCCTGCAGTTGCACGGTCGACTCGGCGCAGACGCCGCCGACGAAGCCCTCCACGGTGCCGTCGGGCAGCACCAGCGCGCTGTCGCCGGGCTTGGCGCTGGTGGGGCGCTGCGCGCGGACGACCGTGGCGAGGACGAACGGGGTGCGGCCGTGCCGCAGTTGGTCCGCGCGGTTGAGCAGTTCCGTACTCGTCATCGGGGGCCTCAGGTGATCGCCAGGTCGCTGCGGAACGGCCGTCCCCGTGCGGCCCGCCAGACCGCCGCCGGGGTCAGGGGCATGTCGATGTGGCGTACCCCGAGCGGTCGCAGGGCGTCGACGACGGCGTTGACGACGGCGGCGGGCGAACCCACGGTGGCGGACTCCCCGACGCCCTTGGCGCCGATCGGGTGGTGCGGCGACGGGGTGACGGTCTCGCCGAGCTCCCAGGAGGGGCATTCGACGGAGGTGGGCAGCAGGTAGTCCATGAAGGACCCGCCGAGGCAGTTGCCGTCCTCGTCGAAGGCGATCACCTGCATGAGCGCCATGCCGAGCCCGTCGGCCAGGCCGCCGTGCACCTGCCCCTCGACGATCATGGGGTTGATGCGGTTGCCGCAGTCGTCCACCGCGATGAAGCGCCGCACCTTGACCTGCCCGGTGCCGGCGTCGACGTCGGCGACGCAAATGTAGGCACCGAAGGGGAAGGTGAGGTTGGGCGGGTTGTAGACGCAGGTCGCATCCAGGTGTCCCTCCACGCCTTCGGGCAGTTCGAGGCTGGAGTGCGCGGCGAGCGCGATCTCGGCCATCGTGCGGCCCTGGTCGGGGTCGCCGGTGACGAACCAGCGGCCCTTGGTCCACTCCAGGTCGTCCGGGCTGACCTCGAGCATCGCCGAGGCGACCAGCCGGGCCCGTTCGCGGACCTTGCGGGCGACCAGCGCGGCGGCCGCGCCGGACACGGGGGTCGAGCGGGAACCGTAGGTGCCGAGCCCGAAGGGCGTCTGGTCGGTGTCGCCGTGCACCACCTCGATGTCCTCGGGCGGGATGCCCAGTTCCTCGGCGACGATCTGCGCGAACGTCGTCTCGTGGCCCTGCCCCTGGGTCTGCACGGAGATCCGCAGCACGGCCTTGCCGGTGGGGTGGAAGCGCAGTTCCGCGCCGTCGGCCATGCCGAGGCCCAGGATGTCCATGTGCCGCCGCGGGCCCGCGCCGACGGCCTCGGTGAAGAAGCTGACGCCGATGCCCATGAGTTCGCCGCGCCCGCGCCGGTCGGCCTGCTCGCGGCGCAGGTCGTCGTAGTGCGCGAGGTCCATCGCGAGCCGCAGGGCCCGTGGGTAGTCACCGGAGTCGTACTCCCAGCCGGTCTTGTTCCGGTACGGGAACTGCTCGGGCCGCAGCAGGTTGCGCATCCGCAGTTCGGCGGGGTCGGTGCCGAGTTCGGCCGCGAGCACGTCGACCATGCGCTCCACGAGGTAGACGGCCTCGGTGACGCGGAAGGAGCAGGCGTAGGCGACGCCGCCCGGCGCCTTGTTGGTGTAGACGCCGGTGACCTCGCAGTGCGCCGCCTCGATGTCGTACGAGCCGGTGAAGACGCCGAAGAAGCCGGCGGGGAAATGGGTGGGCTGGGCGGTGGCGTTGAAGGCGCCGTGGTCGGCGACGACCTTCACGCGCAGGCCCAGGATCCGCCCGTCCGAGGCCGCCGCCATCTCCCCGTGCATGTGGTAGTCGCGGGCGAAGGAGGTGCTCATCAGGTTCTCCGAGCGGTCCTCCATCCACTTGACGGGCTTTCCGGTGACGAGGGAGCCGACGACCGCGCACACGTACCCGGGGTAGATGCCGACCTTGTTGCCGAAGCCGCCGCCGATGTCCGGGGAGATGATGCGGATCTTGTGCTCGGGGATGCCGGACACCATGGCGTACAGGGTGCGGTGCGCGTGCGGGGCCTGGGTGGTGGACCACACGGTGAGCTTGCCGGTGACGGCGTCCATGTCGGCGACGGTGCCGCAGGTCTCCAGCGGGGCGGGGTGCACCCGGGGGTAGAGCATGTCCTGCGTGACGACGAGGTCGGCGCGGGCGAACACCTCGTCGGTGCGCTCCTTGTCGCCCGCGGACCAGTCGAAGACGTGGTTGTCGGTCTGGCCCTCCTTGTCGTCGCGGATCAGCGGCGCGTCGGGGTCGAGCGCCCTGCGGGCGTCGACGACGGGCGGCAGCGGGTCGTACTCGACGTCGATCAGCTCGAGGGCGTCGCGGGCCGCGTAGCGGTCCTCGGCGACGACGAAGGCGACCTCCTGCCCCTGGAAGCGCACCTTGTCGGTGGCGAGCACCGCCTGGGTGTCGTACGAAAGGGTCGGCATCCAGGCAAGTCCCAGACCGGCCAGGGTCCGTCCGGTGATCACGGCCTTGACCTTCGGGTGCGCCTCGGCGGCGGAGGTGTCGACGGACACGATCCGCGCGTGCGCCAGCGGGCTGCGCAGGACGGCGCCGTAGAGCATGCCGGGCAGCCGTACGTCGTCGACGTAGGTGCCGTGGCCGCGGACGAAGCGGGCGTCCTCCTTGCGGGTCATCCGCCCGAAGCCGACCGGCCGCTCCCCGGTGGTGGTCATGTCCGCACCTCCTCACGGCCGGAGGCCTCCTGCGCCGTCCCTTCGGCGGGTCGCGCGGTGCGGCCCTGCTCGGCGGCCCAGCGGATGGCGCGCACGATGTTCTCGTAGCCGGTGCAGCGGCACATCTGGCCGGAGATGGCCTCCCGGATGTCCTCCTCGGAGGGGTCGGGGTCGTGGTCGAGCAGCCAGCGGGCGGTCATCATCATGCCGGGGGTGCAGAAGCCGCACTGCAGTCCGTGGCAGGCGACGAACCCCTGCTGGACGGGGTCGAGTTCCGCCCCGTCGGCCAGGCCCTCGACGGTGCGGACCTCGTGGCCGTCGGCCATCACCGCCAGCACCGTGCAGGACTTGACGGGCGCGCCGTCCAGCCAGACGGCGCAGACCCCGCAGTTGGAGGTGTCGCAGCCCCAGTGGGTGCCGGTGAGGCCCAGCTCGTCGCGGAGGAAGTGCACGAGCAGCAGCCGGGGTTCGACGTCCCGGGTGTACCGCTCGCCGTTCACGGTGACCGTGATCTGCATGTCAGGCCTCCTGCCCGTGGGCGCGGGCGGCCGCGGCGCGCAGCGCCCGCACGGTGAGCTCGGCGGCGAGGTGCCGCTTGTAGTCGACGGGGCCGCGCTGGTCGGCGGAGGGTCGGCACTCCTCCCCCGCGATCCGGCCGGCCTCGGTGAACCGCTCCTCGCCCGGCGGTCCCCCGCGCAGGTACCGCTCGGCCTCCTCGGCGACGAACCGGGGCGCACCGACGGCGGTCAGCCCGATGCCCGCCTCGGTAACCAGGCCCGCCGACAGTTCCAGGACCGCGGCCGCGGCGGCGACCGCCCAGTCACCGGCTCGGCGCTCCACCTTGCGGTAGGCGCTGGCGTGCGAGCGGATCGGCACCCTGATCTCCAGCAGCAGCTCCGCCTCGCCGAGGACGGTCTCGTACGGGCCGATGAAGAACTCCCGCACCGGCACGGCCCGCCGGCCGTCCGGCCCCTGGGCTACCAGGGTCGCGCGCAGCGCGCAGAACGCGGCGGACAGGTCCTCGGACGGATCGGCCTGGCACAGCGAGCCGCCGACCGTGCCGCGGTTGCGCACGAGCGGGTCGGCGATCATCCGCTCCGCGTCGCGCAGGACGGGGAAGTGCTCGCCGACCACGGCCGAGGCCAGCAGGTCGGCGTGGCGGACCATGGCGCCGACGGCCAGTTCACCGCCGTCCACCCGGATGCGGGTCAGCTCGTCGAGGCCGTTGATGTCGATCAGCGCCTCCGGCTGGGCGAGCCGCAGCTTCATCATCGGCAGCAGGCTGTGCCCGCCCGCCACCACGCGGGCCTCGGGCCCGTACCGGGTGAGCAGCTCGATGGCGTGCTCGACGCCGGTCGCCCGCGCGTACTGGAACGTGGCCGGAACCTGCATGGCGCCCTCCTGGTCCGGGCGTTCCCCCTGTGCCGCGATGCTGCGCCTCGCCGCCGCGCCGGTGCAATGGGCCGATAAGGCTTCACTTATCGGGGTGAAAGGGAGAAAATCGAAGGGTGACCGTGACACAGCTCAGCACCTTCGTGCTGGTGGCCCGGCTCGGTTCGGTCACCGCCGCGGCGCGGACGCTGAACGTGAGCGAGTCCGCCGTGTCGCAGTCGCTCGGCGCGCTGCGCGCGCACTTCGGCGACCCCTTGATCCGGCGGGCGCCGGGCGGCGGGATGCGGCTCACCCCCGCGGGCGCGCGGCTGCTCCCGGTCGCCTCGCGCATGGTCGCGCTGAGCGCGGACGCGGAGGCCGCGGTGCGGGCGGCGCAGGGCGGGCCCGACGAACTGCGTGTGGTGGCCGCGGGCACGCTCGCGGAGTTCGTGCTGCCGTCACTGACGGAGGCCTTCGCCGAACGGACGGGCCGCCGCATCGACACGTCCTTCGGCGCCGCCACCACGAGCGAGATGCGGGCGCTGGTGGAGCACCGCCTGGCCGATGTGGCACTCGGCCCCGACCTGGGTGCGGTGCGCGGCGGAGGGCTGATCGGCGAGCCCGTCTTCCGGGCCCTGCTGGTCGCGGTGACCGGACCCCGGGCACCCCGGCCGGCGGGACCGCCGTCCCGCTGGACGTGGCTGGTCGACGCCTCCGGCACCGACCCCGGCGCCGACACGGGCCGCCTGCTGCGCAGGCTGCGGGTGCCGGAACCCCGCGTCCGGGTCTTCCCGCACCAGACCGCGGCCTGGGACGCCGCCGCGGAGGGCGCGGGCGTGGCGCCCGCGGTGGCGCACCTGGTCACCCCGCGCCTGCGGCGCGACGAGCTGCGCCTCCTCGACACCCCGGCCACCCCGGCGGACGCCACCTGGTACGCCACCGTCCTGCCCCCCGGCTTCCGCTCCCCCGCGACCGACGTCTTCCTCCACTTCCTCCACACCGCCGTCGCCACCCGCATCATGGGCGCCCCCGGCACCGGCATCACCCCGTCCCGCTTCCGCCCCGCCATCCACGTCACGCTCTGGCCCACCGCCTGACCCCGCCCCGGGCATGCGGCGCGGACTCCCGGACCGGCCCAGGTCCGGGGGGGGGCCGGTGACCCATGGGAGGGGCCTTTCGGCCGCGGTACGCTCCTGCCATGTCCCGATCAGCCGATGCCGGCCCCTCCCGGTCACCCGTCACCGCGGACGACCTCGACCTCGCCGTGCAGCTCGCGGTGGCGGTCCTCCGCGAGGCGCCCCCGGCTGCTTGGGAGGGCAAGGCCGGTTCGCTGGAATGGGACTGCTGGGAGACCGTCGAGCACCTCAGCGACGACCTCTTCGCCTACGCGGCACAACTGGGCCCCAGGACACCGCCCTTGGACGGCGAGGTGCCCTTCGTATGGGAGAGCCGGCGGCCCGGCGGCCCGGCGAACGCGATTCACGCGAACCGCGCGGCGGGGCCCGCCGGTCTGCTGCAGGTCCTGGAAGCGAGCGGGGCGCTGCTGGTCGCCATGGTGCGCACGACGCCACCGCAGACCCGCGCTCACCACGTCTTCGGCGTCTCGGACCCCGAGGGGTTCGCCGCGATGGGGATCGTGGAGACGCTTGTGCACACGCACGACCTGGCACAAGGGCTCGATCTCGTATGGAGCCCGCCTGCCGATCTGTGCTCCCGGGTGCTCGCCCGGCTGTTTCCGCACGCGCCGTCGTCCACGGATTCCTGGTCCACCCTCTTGTGGGCCACCGGACGCGCCGACCTGCCCGGACACCCTCGTCCCACGTCGTGGCGCTGGGACGGCACGCCCCGGGCATAGGCCGTGCCCGAGGGCACGACCGCGCTCGGCCCCCACCGGACCCACACCGCGGCACCCCGGAACCGGGGCGCGCCCGCACGAACGGCAGCGGTCAGTGCGGGGCCGGGGTGACCAGGACTTCCTTCAGACGGGTGAGTTCCGCCGCCGTCAGGCCGCGGTCGCGCAGCCAGGGGCCCGCACCGCCGTGCCCGGTGCGCAGGACGTCCAGGAAGCGGTGCATGACGCGCGGTTCCGAGGCCATGAAGGCGTGCTCCACGGCGGGCAGGTCACGGTAGGACGGGAAGCGGGCCAGGCGGGCGCGGATGCGGACGACGCGCTGTGCGGTGAGCGCGTAGTCGGCGGCGATGGCGGGGGCGGGCACGCCCACCGCGTCGAGCAGGAGGGCCGCGAGGACACCGGTGCGGTCCTTGCCGACGGCGCAGTGGAAGACGACGGCGTGCTGGTCGGTGTCGGCGACGACGCGCGCCGCGGCGACCAGCGACTCCCCGCTGCCGTCGAGCAGTCCGAGGTAGAAGCCGGTCGCGTCGCCGTCGTCCGCGGTCGTCGCCGGGACGGCGTCGGTGACCAGCGCGCGTACCCGGCTGACCGGCAGGTTCATCCGGCGCACCGCGGCGTCCGCGAGCAGGCCGTGCCCCTCGCGGGCCGCCTCGTCCGGGCCGCGCAGGTCGAGCACGGTACGCAGCCCGTAGCGGCCGAGCAGCAGTTCGACGTCGTCGGCCGTGGCCTCCTGGAGGGTGCTGGCCCGGAACACCACACCGCGCCGGGTCGTGCCCCCGCCCCGCACCGGCAGACCGCCGAGGTCGCGGATGTTGTCCACCTCCGCCAGCTCGAGCCAGCGCGGCGTCTCACCGGTCGCTCCGTCCCGCGTCGTCTCCAAGGCGCCCTCCTCGTAAAGCCCCTGGCCATCGTGCCGTGCGCGGCCGCCCCGGTCCACCGGCGACCGCCGCCCCGGGGATATCGTCACCTGATCCCGGGGACTCCCCGCCGACCACCGACCGGAGGTGCCCGCCATGGCCCAGCTCGAGCCGCCCGTGGAGCCGTCGGTGCGGACGGAGCGGCACGGCCGCGTCCTGGTGGTCCGGATGTGCCGTGCGCACAAGCGCAACGCCGTGGACCGGCACCTGGCCGAGGCGCTCGACGCGGCGTTCAACACCCTGGAGGACGACCCGGAGCTGTGGGCCGGGGTGCTCACCGGCTCCGGCGGGGTCTTCAGTGCGGGCAGCGATCTGAACGCCATCGGCGACTACGTCACCGAGCGCGGCGGCGAGTACGGGCTGATCCGCCGTCACCGGCGCAAGCCGCTGGTCGCCGCCGTCGAGGGCGCCGCCCTGGGCGGCGGGATGGAACTGGTCCTCGCCTGCGACCTGGTGGTGGCCGCGGCGACCGCCCGTTTCGGGCTGCCGGAGGTCCGGCTCGGCCTGGTGCCCACGTGTGCGGGGCTGTTCCGCGGCCCACGCGCGCTGCCCGTCAACCTGGCCAGGGAGATGGTGCTGACCGGCGACCCCGTCGACGCCGCGCGGGCGCACGCCGCCGGGCTGGTCAACCGGGTCACCGCTGAGGGCGGGGCGCTCGCGGGCGCGCTCGAACTCGCCGCGCGCGTCTGCGAGAACGCACCGGTCGCGGTCCAGGCGAGCCTGGTGGCGATGGACGCATGGCTGTCCGGCTCCGACGGACCCGGCTGGCGGGCCACGGAGGAGGCGACCCGCACCGTGATGGCCTCCGAGGACCGGCACGAGGGCGTCGCGGCGTTCCTGGACCGGCGCCCGCCCCGCTGGACCGGCCGCTGAGCCCCGGTAACCGGCGGATACACGCACGCGGGTGACTCCGGCGTGCGCCACGCCGGGGACCGGGCTTATCTGGAAGCCGTGACCGGTGTCGTCCGGACGCGGTCCGCCGCGCAGGAGGCGCCCCCGAGCGAGGAGCTTCCTTTTGGCACGCAGGATTCCGCCGACCACCGCGGTCGCCGTGGTGTTCGTCGCCGCGCTGTTCATGGCGATCATGGACACCACCATCGTCAACGTCGCCGTACCGGCCATCGGTGAGGACTTCGGCGTGCCGGCCTCCGGGCTGGGCGGCGTCAACATCGGCTACCTGGTCAGCCTGGCGGTCTTCATCCCCGTCGCCGGCTGGCTGTCCGACCGGTACGGCACCCGCAGGGTGTTCCTCGCCGCGCTGGTCGCCTTCACCGCGGCATCCGCGCTGTGCGCGATGTCGACCAGCCTCGAACAGCTCACCCTCTACCGGATCCTGCAGGGCGCCGGCGGCGGTCTGCTGGTCCCGGTCGGCCAGACCATGCTGTTCCGGGCGTACCCGCCCGCGGAACGGATCAAGGCGCAGCGCGCGCTGATGGTGCCCACCGCGATCGCCCCGGCCGTGGGCCCGGTGCTGGGCGGCTGGCTGTGCGACGCCGTGTCCTGGCACTGGGTCTTCCTGGTCAACCTGCCGTTCGGCGCCGCGGCCGTGGTCTTCGGTCTGCTCTTCCTGCCGGACTACCGGCTGGAGCGGCCCGGCCGCTTCGACCTCGTCGGCTTCCTCCTGGCCGGCGGCGGGCTGTCGCTGACGCTGTACGCGCTGACCAACGGCGCCAAGGACGGCTGGGGCACCGCGGGCATCCTCGTGCCGCTGCTCGTGGGGCTCGCGGCGCTGGGCGCGATGGTGCTGGTGGAACGGCGGATCACGATGCCGATGCTGGACCTGGAGCTCTTCCGGGACCGGCTGTTCCGCGCGAACACCGTCGTGATGTTCCCGCTCAGCGCGGTCTTCCTCGGCACGGTGTGGCTCTACCCGATGTTCCTCCAGGAGGCGCTGGGCTTCAACGCCTTCGAGAGCGGCCTGGCCACCTGGCCGGAGGCCGTGGGCGTGATGGCCGCCGCGCAGATCGCCCCGCGGCTGTACCGGCGGATCGGGCCGCGGTGGCTCATGGTGGGCGGTTCGGCCGGCATGGGCGTGTGCGTGGCGGTGATGACCGGGTTCACGACGGCCACCTCGCCGTGGGTGCTGCGCGGGGTGCTGTTCGTCCTGGGCTACTGCATCGGGCACGTGATGATGTCGGCGCAGAACGCCGCCTTCGCCACGATCCCCCCTCCCTCGACGGGGCGGGCGGCGACCGTGTTCAACATGCAGCGGCAGCTGGGCGGTGCCTTCGGGACCGCGCTCATCGCCACGCTCCTCACCGCGGTCGGCACCACCACCGTGGCGGCGGGCGGCACCACGACGGCCAACCTGGGCGCGTACCACGCCGGCTTCGTACTCTGCACGGGCCTGGCCCTGATCTCGGCGGTCGCCGCGCTCTTCGTCTCCGACAAGGACGCCCTGCGCGTCGAGAGCCCCCGCCCGGGCCGCCACGCCCGCCCCGACGCCGCCGCCTCGCCGGCCACCTGACCGCGTGCCACGGGTGCCCCGCAGGCTGCCGCCGTGTCGTCGCGGTGCGGGACCGTCCCGCGGCGCACCGGCGGCGCCTGACCGCCGATCAGGCTTCCGGGCAACGGCGGGAAGGCGTCCGGGCGCCGGCTCCAGCGCCCGCCCTGCGGGCCGCCGCCGGGTGCCGGTCCGTCACAGCTCGCGCCGGGCGCGCGGGCGGGCCACGGTCCCCGGGACCGACGGCCCGGCCCTCCGGCTCCGGGGCACCGGGCCGGGACCACGTGCAGCCTTCCGGGGTGCGCGAGCACGGCAACCAGCAGCCGACGCAGCACCTCCGCCGAAGGCCGAGGGGCAAGGAAGGCCGAGCACCGGCCGGCGTCCTCCCGCTGCCGGGCACCGGCCGGTGCCCGGGGGCACCCCCGGCCGAAGGCCCGGGGGACTGTGCGACAGGGCTCAGCGGCACCCGCAGACCGGCGGCCGACGCCGAGTGCCCCGACATGCCGCCGCCGCGTCAGGCCCTAACATCGACCCATGCCTCGCCTGGAACGTCTCCGTGCCGACCACGCCACCGCGCTCCTGGAGTTCGAGCGGGCGAACCGCGCGTACTTCGCCGCGTCGATACCGGACCGGGGCGACGACTACTTCGCGTACTTCGACGCGCGGCACCAGGCGCTGCTCGCCGAGCAGGACGCCGGGTCCTGCCACTTCCACGTGCTGGTCGGCGCGGACGACGAGGTGCTGGGCCGGGTCAACGTGGTGGACGTGACGGACGGGTCGGCGGAGCTGGGGTACCGGATCGCCGAGAGCGCGGCCGGGCGGGGGCTCGCCACGGCCGCGGTTCACGAGGTGTGCGCCCTGGCGGCCGGGGAGTACGGGCTGACGACGTTGTGGGCGGTCACCACGCTGGACAACGCGGGCTCCCGCACGGTGCTGACCCGTACGGGGTTCGTGTCAGCCGGCACGGTCGAGCTGGCAGGCCGCCCCGGGCTCCGGTTCGTCCGCGCCCTGGGGGACGGCACGGCGCCGTCCTCCGCAGGCTGAACGCGGGCGGCGAGCGCGCGCAGGCCGGGGAGGGCGAGCACGGCGATCCCGGGGAGGCTGGAGACGAGGGTGAGCACCCCGTAGACGACGGCGGTCGCAAGGCCCTGCGTCGCGCCCAGCCCGGCCGCGCCGAAGGCGAGCGTCGCGGCGGCCTCACGCGGGCCCCAGCCGCCGATGTTGACGGGCAGTCCCATCACGAGCAGGGCCAGGACGAGCGGCGGCACGAGCGTGGTGACCGGTGCCGACGAGCCCGCGACGCGGGCCGCGACCACGAACAGGGCGATGTGGCCGGCGAATCCCGCCGCGGACAGCGCGACCACGCCCGGCCAGGTGCCGCGGGCGAGCAGTCCGCTGCGGACGTCGGCCAGCCCGGTGGCCAGGGCCCGCCGGCCCCTGGCGCCGCGCCGCCACAGCAGCCATCCGCCGAGCACCACGACGGCCAGGAGCACGCCGGCCGTGACCTCCGCGGCGGCCCGGCCCGGCACGAGGTCCCCGGCGATGGCCGTGACCAGGGCGGGTCGGGTGAGCAGGACGGCGGCGCCGAGCGCGAGGACGACGACCTGCCCGCCCACCCGTTCCAGGACGACGGCGCGCACGCCGCGGCCGACGTCGCCGGAGTGCCTGCCGTGGCGGACCGCCCGGTCGACGTCGCCGAGGACGCCGGCCGGGAGCACCGCGTTGAGCAGCAGCGCCCGGTAGTAGTCGGACACGGCCCGGGCCATCGGGAGCCGCAGGCCGAGCCGGCGGGCGACCAGGCACCAGCGCCAGGCGCTCGTGACGGTGGTGAACAGGCCGATCGCGAGGGCCGCGAGGACGGCGGGGCCGTCGACGACCCGCAGGCCGTCGACGAACGCGCCGGTGCCGAGCCGCCACACGAGGGCGGCGAGGATGCCCGCGCCGATCAGCAGCCGCAGCCAGGCCCACAGTCGTTGCCTCACCGGGCGTCACCTCCGGGCAGGGCGAGCAGGTCGCCGTGGCCGACGACGGCGGTCAGCCGCCCGGCCGCGCAGTCTACGAGCCGTCGGCGCAGGTAGGGCTCCGCAAGGGCGGCCAGGCCGGGTTCCTGCTCGACGGCGGCGCCCACCCAGCCGCGCAGCCACTCGGCGGTGAGCGCGGACCGGTCCGCGCCGAGCCGCCACGGGCTGGGACGGGTCGTGACGGTGGCGCCGTACCGGGTGAACGCCCGGCCGGCTGCGTCGAGGGCGTCGGGGCCCAGTAGTGCGCGGCCGCCGGCCGTGCGCCGCTGGTGCGCGTTGAAGGCGGCGCTGATCTCCGCGTCGAGCGGGTCGGCGGGCCCGAGTTCGACCTCGCCGACCACCGAGAGACCGAGGAGCACGGGCACTCCTGCGGCGGTGCAGGTGGCGGCGAGGGCGTCGATCTCGGCAGCGGTGAGCAGGTCCAGCAGCGCGGAGGCGGTGACCAGCGAGGTCCCGGCGAGGTCGGCGGGGGTGAGCCGGGTGAGGTCGCCCTCGCGCGTCTCGGCGGTGACGGGACCGCCGCCCGCGGTGAGGCCGGAAAGGCTCGCCGCGGCCAGGTCGAGCAGGGCGGGGTCGTGGTCGTGCAGGATCCAGTGCTGCGGTCCGGGCAGTCGTCCGCTGAGCCAGCGGCCCATGGAGCCGGTGCCGCAGCCGAGGTCGCGGACGACGAGCGGGCCGGCGCCGGTGCCGGTGCCGGTGCCGGTGCCGGTGCCGCGGGACGCTCCCGCGAGGTGCTCGCGGAGCGGGCCGAGCAGGTCCGCGGCGCGGGCCGCGGCGTCGGCGTCCTCGCGCAGCGCGAGCCAGTGCGGTGTGAAGGGGGCGGTGTCGGACGTGGTCATCGGGTTCCCTCCCGCAGCAGTTCCAGTACCGCGTCCATGTGCCGCGCGGCGTGCTCCCAGCCGTGCAGCGTCTCGCGCCGCCGGCGGGCCGCCGTGCGCAGCCGGCCGCGCAGGTCGGCGTCGTCGAGCCAGCGGCGGAGCGCCGCGGCGAGTTCGGTGGTGTCGTCCGGGGGGACGAGGAGGCCGGGCGGTGTGCCGTCCGGTGCCAGGCCGAGGGCGTCGGGCACTCCCCCGGCGGCGGTGGCCAGTACGGGTGTGCCGCGCATCAGGGCCTCGGTGACGACCATGCCGAAGGTCTCGGCGCGGGACGGCAGGACGAGCAGGTCGGCGGCGGCGTACTCGGCCGCGAGGGGTTCGCCGGTGAGCGGGCCGGTGAGGTGCACGCGGTCGTCGAGGCCGTGCCGGCCGATCAGCGCGGTTACGCGTGCGAGGTGTTCGGGGTCGCGGCCGAACGGGCCCACGCAGCGACAGGTCCAGGTCAGGTCGGCGACGGCGGCGAGCGCCCCGGCCAGCAGGTCGTGGCCCTTGCGCGGGGTCAGCGAGGCGACGCACAGCAGCCGGGTGCCCTCCTGCGTGCCGGGCGCGAGCGGCGCGGGATCGGTGCCGGGGATGACGACGTGGACCCGGCCGGCGGGCAGCGCGTGCCGCTCGGCGATGCGCCGGGCGGCCCAGGGGCTGGTGGCGACGACCGCGGCGGCGGCCCGCAGGGTCTCGCGCTCCAGGGCGTCGAGTGCGCGGGCCGCGGCGGGGTCGAGGCCGGTCTCGTCGGCCAGGGGCAGGTGCACCAGGACGGCGGTGCGCAGCCGGCGCGTCTGCGGGACGACGATCTCCGGGACGCCGCAGGCCACGAGTCCGTCGAGCAGGACGACGGCGCCGTCCGGCACCGATGCGAGCGCCCCGGCCAGGGCCTGGCGGGCGGCGGTGTCCGGACGGGGCCACGTGCCCCGCACGGGGAGTTCCCGCAGCGGACGGCCCGCCGCCGCGAGGGTCTGGCTCAGGCGGCGGTCGTAGACGTTGCCGCCGCTGGGCGCGGTGGCGTCGTCGACGTCGCCCGGGAGGACGACGTACGCGGGGGCCGCCCCCGCCGGAGCGGGGGCGGCCGTGCGCGCGGGCGTGCTCACAGGGAACGCTCGTAGCTCGCCCAGGCGACGTGCGACTCGTGCAGCGTGACGGAGATGCCGGTCAGGCCGTGGGCGCCCTCGCCGAGCTTGCCCGCGGCCACGCGGTCGGCGAGCCGGTCGGCGATGACCTTCGCCAGGAACTCGGTGGAGGTGTTGATCCCGGCGAAGTCCGGATCGTCGTCGAGGTTGCGGTAGTTGAGCGCGGCGAGCACCGCGCCCAGTTCCTGGGTCGCCAGGCCGATGTCGACGACGATGTTGTCGGCGTCGAGCTCCTGGCGGCGGAACGTCGCGTCCACCAGGAACGTGGCGCCGTGCAACCGCTGCGCGGGTCCGAAGACCTCGCCGCGGAAGCTGTGGGCGACCATGACGTGGTCGCGGACGGTGATACTGAACACGCGAGGACAACCTTCCCCAAAGGCCTAACCGGGACGGTAGGCAATACGGTGACAGAGCACGGAACGTTCACCGCCTGCGATCTCCTTCATCAGCAGGGGCAGTTCCTCGAAGTCGCTCTCGCCGGTGACGAGGGCGTCGTAGACCGGGTCGGCGAGCAGGCGCAGGGCCAGTGCCATCCGGTCCGCGTAGGTGCGCCGGGTGCGGCGCGAGGGTGAGACGGTGCCGACCTGGCTGCTGCGCACGACCAGGCGGCGGGAGTGGAAGGCCTCGCCCAGCGGCAGGCTGACCCGCCGGTCGCCGTACCAGCTCAGCTCGACGACGGTGCCCTCCGGCTCCAGCAGTTCCAGGGCGCGGCCGAGCCCCGCCTCGGTGGCGCTGGCGTGGACGACCAGGTCGCAGCCGCCCTCCGCCGCGTCGGGGTGGGCGAAGCCGACGCCGAGCGCCTCGGCGACGGCGGCGCGGGAGGGGTCGACGTCGACCAGCTGCACCCGCACGCCCGGCACGCCGGCGAGGACGGCGGCGACGCTGGAGCCGACCATGCCGGCGCCGACCACGGCGATCCGGTCCCCGATCTGCGGGCCCGCGTCCCAGACCGCGTTGACCGCGGTCTCGACGGTGCCCGCCAGCACCGCCCGTCCCGCGGGGACGTCGTCGGGCACGGGCGTCACGGCGGTGGCCGGCACGACGTACCGGGTCTGGTGCGGGTAGAGGCAGAAGACGGTGCGGCCGAGCAGCTCGGGCGGCCCCTGTTCGACCACGCCCACGTTGAGGTAGCCGTACTTCACCGGCCCCGGGAACTCGCCGTCCTGGAACGGCGCCCGCATCGCCTGGTGCTGGCTCACGGGCACCCCGCCCCGGAAGACCAGGGTCTCGGTGCCGCGGCTCACCCCGGAGTACAGGGTGCGCACCAGGACCTCCCCCGGACCGGGTTCCGCCAGGGGGACCTCTCTGACCTCGCCCTCGCCGGGTTCTCGAAGCCAGAACGCACGCGCCGAACGCTCCACCGATTTCCTCCGTACTCCATGGCGGGCAACAGGCACCCGCCATCCGGGTGGTGCCGGGCCCGTACCGTACGCGGCTGTGCCGCACAGGCGACAAGCGGGGACGTCTCATGACCGTGATGACCGTTGGATCCGAGTTCCGTGGGGGCACCGCGGGGCGTGAGCAGGCCGGGGCGGCAGCAGCCCAGCTGGCGCTGCTGGCCGCGCTGTGGGCCACCGTGGGCCTGGACACCGTGGGCTGGCTGACCGGGACCGTCTACGCGGCGGGCACCTGGGCACTGCTGGCGGCGGGCCTGCGGCGGGCGGGTCGCCGCTCGCTGGGCCCGGCCGACCACGTCACCCTGGCCCGCACGGTGCTCGTCGGCGGCGTGACGGCCATGGTGGCGGGAGGCGTCGCTCACGGCGCGCCGCTGCTGACCGGGCTGACCGCGGTGGCCCTGGCCCTCGACGCGGTGGACGGCAAGGTCGCACGGCGTACGGGCACGTCGTCCGCCCTGGGCGCGCGCTTCGACATGGAGGTCGACGCCTTCCTGATCCTGGTGCTGAGCGCGCGGCTCGCCCTGACGCTGGGCCCGTGGGTGCTGGTGATCGGCGCCATGCGCTACGCCTTCGTGGCGGCGGCGTGGGTGCTGCCGTGGCTCAACGCCGCGCTCCCGCCGAGCTTCGCCCGCAAGACCGTTGCGGCACTGCAGGGCGTCGTCCTGCTCGCCGCCTGCTCGGGGCTCCTGCCCGCGGGGGTCTCGGCCGCCCTGACGGTGCTCGCGCTGGCCTCGCTGGTGTGGTCGTTCGGCCGCGACGTGCTCTGGCTGTGGCGCCACCGCCCGGCACCGCGCTCCGGGCCCGCCGGGGGCCTCGCGGGGGCGGGCGCGGCGGCGGAGGAGACCCGCGTGCTGGTCTCCTCCGCCGCGGGCGGCCGCACCTCCTGACCCGGCACATCCGTGGCCCCGGCGAGGTCCTCCCCGCCGGGGCCACGGGCCCGCGCCTGCGGCCGTGGACCGGCACGGCGCCGCGCCGCGGGGCGTCGGTCCCCTCGTGGCCTGTCCGGGACTCCTGCCCACCGGCGGCCGGACGTCCCGACTCGGCCCGTTCACGCTTCCCGCCGACGTCAGCCGCCGCCCGGGACCTGCGGGCCACGGGTATCAGCCCGGCCGACGGGCCCTCGAGTGCAGTGGCTTTCGAAGGCACCGCAGGCCGCGGTCCCCGCCGCCACCGGTCGGGGACACCGACGGTCCCGGGGCCATCGCGTCGGCGCCGCCGGTGTGATCGTTCGGCGGCGGCCATCGTGAGCGCCGGGCGAGCGCCACAGAGCACCCGCCCCTCCGGACCCTCGGCCGCGAGCGGCCGCACCTCCTGACCCGGCGCGTTCGGGCTCCCGCCGGCGTCACGCGCTGCCGGGGACCTCGGCCTGACGCGCGAGGAGCGGCGCGTCGCATCGCGCCTGGGCTCCGGACCCTGGAGAGCAGCCCGGTTCAGCAGAGCTGCAGGACACCAGGTCCCGCTCACGGCCCCTCCGCGGCCCGTGCCCGCCGGCGATCGGGCGTCGTCCCACCGCGTCGCCGGTCTGGGGGCCTCGGAGGGTCTGCGACCCCGAACGCGCCCCGCCCGTCCCGGGCGGTCAGGCGTCCTGACGCGGCAGGTAGCGCAGCAGCACCACGTCGCCGATCTGCCGGGTCTCCGCGAGCGTCATCCGGTGCTGGGGGCCCTGCGGGAAGACCGCGGGGTGCACCATGCGCGGGGCGTCGGCCTGGCCGACGAAGAACGGCGCGTACACCAGGTGGAGTTCGTCGACGAGTCCGGCGCTGAGGAACATGGTGTGGACGACTCCGCCGCCCTCCACCATGAGCCGTTCGACGCCGCGCCCGGCGAGGTCGGCGAGCAGGAGCCGGACGTCCAGCGGGTCGCCGGCGTCGACGACGGAGCAGACGTCCCCCAGGCGTTCGCGGAGGCAGTCGCTCGCGCAGGACGTGGTGTAGACGACCTTCTCGCACTCCCCGGTGGTGAAGAACCGGGCGCCGGGATCGAGTTTCCCGCTCTCCGTGACGGTGACCTTCACCGGGGTCGGCGGGAGCCCGGCGCGGACGCGCCGTTCGCGGCGCTCTGCGGAGCACACCAGCAGCCGCGGGTCGTCGGAACGTATGGTGTTGGCCCCGACGAGGATGGCGTCCACCCCAGAGCGGACCTCGTCGATCCGGTCGAAGTCCTCCTCGTTGGAGAGCAGCAGCCGGGTCGTGCTCGTGTCGTCCAGGCATCCGTCCAGCGAGGAGGCCACGGACATCAGTACGTACGGGCGCGATCTCATGGGGACACATTGCCGCACGGCGGCGTTCGCGGACGTGAAGCTTCCGTAAGTTAGGTGCCGGGGGCCGGATGGATGTAGGGTCCGCCGATCATCGTGCGGGCCTGGTCAGGGCCCGGTGGCCCGTCAGTCCCGCACCCCGGCCAGCACGTCGAGGGCGAGGGTGTCGTCGGCGTCGTGGGAGAGGGAGACGGTGACGCGTGTGCACAGGCCCGCGAAGCGGTCGCGCACGGCCCGGCCGACCTCCCGCGGTTCACCGTGGAGGGCGAAGGCGTCCAGGACGTCGTCGTCGACCAGCCGGCCCATCTCGGACCAGCGGCCGCGCACGGACAGCCGGTGCAGCTCGTCGTGGAGTTCGCCCCAGCCGTGGAGGTCGAGCACGGCGCGGTAGGCGGGCGTCGAGGCGTAGAACGCGATCCTCTCGCGGGTGGCGGTGAGGGCCGCGGCGTACTCCTCCTGCGTACGGCCGGTCGCGACCAGGGCGTTGCCCACCACGTCGAAGGGCTGCCCCGCGTGCTCGGAGGACTCCCTGGCCTTGTGCACGGCCGGGAGGGTCACCTGCCGCAGGTAGTCCGCGGAGGTGAGGGCGTGGCAGATCAGCCCGTCGGCGACCTCGCCCGCGACAGCGGTCATCAGGGGGCCGACGCCGGCGAGCCAGATGCGGGGCGGCCCGGACGGCAGGGGGCCCGGGTCGAACATCGGCGTCATCAGCGTGTGGGTGTAGAACTCGCCGCGGAAGCGGAGCCGTTCGCCGGTCTGCCAGCTGTGCCAGATGGCGCGCAGCGCGCCCGCGAACTCCTTCATGCGGGCGGCGGGCCGCGACCAGGGCATGCCGTAGCGGTGGGTAATGTGCGGCTTGACCTGGGAGCCGAGGCCGACGGTCATCCGCCCGCCGGAGAGCCGCTGGACGTCGTACGCGGCCGTGGCCACCGTCATCGGGTTGCGGGCGAAGGCGATCGCCACGCCGCTGACCAGGTCGGCCCGCCGGGTGGCGCCCGCGGCGAGGGCCAGCTGGAGGAAGGCGTCGTGCCGCATCTCGTTGACCAGCACGCCGTCCGCGCCGTGCGCCTCGGCGCGGGCGGCCTCGGTGGCGGCCCGCTCGATCCGGCCGGTGAAGGTGAAGTCGGCCTTGAGCGGCGGTGTCGGGGGCGGTGTCGGGGACGGGGTCGTCACGCGCCGGCTCCCCCGGCCGGGCCCGCCGTCTCGGTGAGCCGCGGCGGCGCGGCCTGCCGCCAGGAGTCGGCGACGATGTCCCGGAGCTCGTCCACGTCGTCCAGGGCGGCGAGCCGCACCCGCACCCAGTTCGATCCGGCCTCGTGCGGCGGCACCCAGAACTTCCCCGGCTCGGCCGCGATCAGCTCGCCCCGCTCGTGCATGGGGCAGCGCACGGCGAAGGACGTCTCGTCGTCGGGCAGCGTGAGGTACATCTTCCCGGCGACCCGGAACGTGGGCATGCTCCAGGCCTCCTTCTCCACCGTCTCGGGGAGCGAGAGGGCGATGCGGCGGACGTCTTCGGAATCGGGCATGCGACCACCGTAGCCATCGCCTCCGACAACGGCCGTGACGCGTCCCCCGGCCGCTCCGGGCCCCTCCCGCCCGGGGCTGAGTAGCAGGAGGAAACCTAGGTGTAGACTGTCCTTCCGCCGCATCGGGCAGGAGGTGAGCCGCGGTGACGAACGGACGGCACGTGTCGGGCCCCCAGGAGGACCAGCCGGCCTGCTCCATCGAGCGGAGCCTGCAGATCCTCGGTGAGCGCTGGTCCCTGCTGGTGCTGCGCGAGGTCTTCGCCGGGAGGCACCGCTTCGCCGAGATCCAGACGTCGCTCGGGATCGCGCCCAACCTCCTCAGCGCCCGCCTCAAGCTGCTCGTCGAGGCCGGGGTGCTGTGCACCCGCACGTACCAGGAGCCGGGCAGCCGGCAGCGGCAGAGCTACCACCTGACCGAGGCCGGGCGGGAGCTCGACCTCGTCATGGCCTCGCTGCAGCAGTGGGGCGACCGCCACCGGCCGCGCCCGTCCGGCCCCTCCGCGCGCCGGCGGACGCGCTCGACCGGCCACGCCGTCCACGTCGGCTTCCTCACCGAGGACGGCCGCGAGGTGCCCGGCACCGACGTGTCGATCGCGGTGACGCAGCCCACCGGGACGCCCTGACCGACCGGGCGGCCTGGTTCAGTGCAGGTCGGCCCGTTCGGCGGTGTCGTCCAGGAAGCCTCCGGACTGGTGCTGCCACAGCTTGGCGTAGGCGCCCTCCTCCGTGAGCAGTTCCTGGTGGGTGCCCTGCTCGATGATGCGCCCGCGGTCCAGGACGACCAGCCGGTCCATCCCGGCGACCGTGCTCAGCCGGTGCGCCACCACCAGCGCCGTCCGCCCGTCCATCAGCCGCCACAGCGCCTCCTGGACGAGGACCTCGCTCTCCGAGTCCAGGGCGCTGGTCGCCTCGTCCAGCAGCAGGATCGGCGCGTCGCGCAGGATCGCCCGGGCGAGCGCGACCCGCTGCCGCTGTCCGCCGGAGAGCTTGATCCCGCGCTCGCCGACCATGGTGTCGAAGCCGCCGGGCAGCGCGTCGGCGAACTCGGTGACGTGGGCCGCCAGGGCCGCGCGGCGGATCTCGCCCTCGGTGGCGTCCGGCCGGGCGAAGGCGATGTTGTCCCGCAGCGAGCGGTGGAACATCGCCGGGTCCTGCGGCACGTAGGAGATCAGGCTGCGCAGGTCGGCCTGGCGCAGCCGGCTGATGTCCTGCCCGCCGATGAGGATCCGGCCGCCGTCGATGTCGTTCATCCGCAGCAGCAACCGGGTGAGCGTGGTCTTGCCGCCGCCGGACCGGCCGACCAGCCCGATCCTGGCACCGCTGGGCACGGCCAGGTCGAGCCCCTCGAAGAGCGGCTCCGCGCCCCCGTGGGAGAAGGTCACGTGCTCGAAGCGGACGTCGGCGCCCCGGGACCGCAGCGGTTCCGGCGCGGGCGGGTCGAGCACGGTGGGCGGCTTCAGCAGCAGTTCGGTGAACTGCGCCGCCTCCGTCATCGAGCTCTCCAGGCGGCGGTAGATCTGGTTGAACTCGAACATGATCCGCGTCGCGTTGGAGTAGTACGTGAAGGCCACCACGACCGCCTCCACGCCGTGCGTGCCCGCACCCAGCGTGACCGCCAGCAGCAGGCCGAGCGCGTTGGTCAGCACCGACAGCGGTGCGACCAGGGTGTCGATGCGCAGGTTGCCGTAGTCCCACGACTTGAGCGTGAGCCTTCGCGACTCGGCGACACGGGAGCGGTGCTCGGCGGCCTCGCGTTCCTCCGCGGCGAACGCCCGGACCGTGTCCATGTTCATCAGGCTGTCGGCAACGTGCCCGGACACCCGGGCGATCGCCTCCTCGCGCCGGCGGACGAGCACCTGGCGCCGGCGGATGAGGGGCGCCACGCACAGCGCCGTCACCGCGATCATCGCCAAGAGGCCGACGACCAGCAGCGGTTCGTAGGCCCACAGCACCACCGACCCGAACAGCAGCGGGACGAAGCTGCCCAGGACGCTGAAGGTCAGCGTGTCGACGAACTCCTCGAAGCGCGAGGCGAAGCTCAGCACCCGCTTGGTGAGGGACCCCGCGAAGTTGTCGTGGAAGAACGACGCGTCCTTGGCGAACAGCTCGTCCATCCCGACCACGTACAGGTGCTCGATGCCGCGGGCGTCGAGGCGGTTCAGGCAGTGCAGGCCGATGCGCCACAGCGTCTCCGCGAGCAGCAGCACGCCGGCGAAGGCCAGGACGTAGGGGAGGGTCGAGCCGATGCCGGGAGCGGTGCCGTCGACGAAGCCGCCGACGAGCTTCGCGACGATCAGCGGTGCGACGTAGTTGATGCCGATGTTGCCGAGGGCCGGCGACAGCATCGCCGGAAGCGTCAGCCACCGGAACCGGGCCAACTCCCCTCCGTAGTAGCGCAGTGCCAGGAGCACCGGGCCCCTGGCCGGCCGGAACCTGCGTGATTCAGGCGATCCCATCTCCACCCTGTGGTGTCGTGCGGCGTGCTGCCGCGAGCTTCTCCGGGAGGTGCCGCTGCCGCCGTGGCGGTACGGCGGCGCCGAGGTGCGCATGAGTGGGCGGTCCGGAAGTGGCAGTGTCCCGCGGCGGCCCACGTGGAGTCCAAGCGTTTTCCGGCCCGGTGGCACGGCGCACGGAGGCGTCCCGGCGCACGCGCGCGGCCCCCGGCGGCCGGGGGCGGCGCGGGCCCGCCCGGGGGACGGCCGGCCGGGGTCGTACCGCTCCGGCCGCGCCTCATGTGCCGCAAACGCAACCAGCGGGTTTGTCATGAATGACAAACCCGCTGGTCGACACCGTCGGGACGACAGGATTTGAACCTGCGACCCCTTGACCCCCAGTCAAGTGCGCTACCAAGCTGCGCCACGTCCCGGTGTCGCTTTCGTCCCGGGCTTCCCGCCCGGCCGACCGCGCACGAGAACAATACCGCACGTCGTCGGGTGCTCGCTCGCACCATTCCCGCAGCACGCCGGGCGCCGCCGCGACGGGGTACCCGGCCCGGGATGAGTAGCCGTACTCATGTGGCGCGGGCCACGACGGCCGATGCTTCGGTCATGGCGAATCCGATCCAGCAGCAGACGACCGCGGCCTTCTCGGCCCAGGCCGCGATCTCGTTCGCCGTCGCCCTCGGGGCGATGGTCGTGGGCATCGCCTACCTGCCGGTCGGCCCGTGGGTGCGGGCCTTCCTGGCGGTGGGGCTGCTCTACGTGGTGACCTCGGCGTTCACGCTCGCCAAGGTCGTCCGCGACCGGCAGGAGGCCGGCCAGGTGACGAGCCGGGTGGACCAGGCCCGGCTGGACAAGCTGCTGGCCGAGCACGACCCGTTCAAGGTCGACGGGGTGTAGCCGACTCGTCGCCCAGCAGGTAGCGCGCGCCGGGGCCCTTGGCGGCGGCGGTGTCGTCCGGGTTGTACAGGGCGCACTTGCGCAAGGAGAGGCAGCCGCAGCCGATGCAGCCGGTGAGGTTGCCCTTGAGCCGTTCGAGCTCCGCGATCTGCTCGTCGATGCGGCGGGTCCAGGTGCGGGCGACGGTGTTCCATTCGGCGGCGCTGGGGGCACGGTCCTCGGGGAGCCTGGCGAGGGCCGCGCCGGCCTCCTCCAGCGACAGGCCGACGCGCTGGGCGGCCCGGATGAAGGCGACACGGCGGAGCGTGGCGCGGGCGTAGCGGCGCTGCCCGCCGGCGGTGCGCTCGGAGCGGATGAGGCCGAGCTCCTCGTAGTAGCGCAGGGCCGAGGTGGCCAGGCCGCTGCGGGCGGCGAGCTCACCGATGGCCAGGCGGTCGCGGCGCGGTGCGGGGTCGCTCATGGGCCCGAGGGTACCGCTTGACCTCAAGCCGACTTGAAGTTGCACCATCCCCATATGACTCCGACCAGCACGGACACCGCGTACGGCTACGACGACCTGCGGCGGCTGATGTCGCTCATGACCGGCGACGAGAAGCACGGGCCCGCCGCCACCTCAACCCTCGACGTGTTGTGGGTGCTCTACGACCGCGTGCTGCGGGTGACCCCGGGGACCTCTGAGGACGCCGGGCGGGACCGTTTCCTGCTCTCCAAGGGCCACGGCCCGATGGCGTACTACGCGGTCCTCACCGCCAAGGGCTTCGTCCCGGAGGAGTGGCTGCCGGGCTTCGGCTCCTTCGGGTCGCCGCTCGGTCACCACCCGGACCGTGTGCTCGTGCCGGGCGCCGAGATCGGCTCCGGCTCACTCGGCCACGGCCTGCCGATCGCCGTGGGCAGCGCCCTGGGCCTGCGGGCGCAGGGCCTGACCGACGCCGCGGTGTGGGTGCTGGTCGGCGACGCCGAACTGGACGAGGGCAGCAACCACGAGGCCGTCGCCTTCGCCGGCGCCGTCGGCCTGGAGGGCCTGCACGTCGTCGCGGTCGACAACACCTCCGCCACCTATCGGCGCCCCGGCGGTCCCGCCTCGCTCTTCGCCGCCGAGGGCTGGTCCGTGGCCACCGTCGACGGCCGTGACCACGAAGCCCTGTACGAGGCGTTCACCATGCCCCACCCCGGACGGCCGCACGCCGTCGTCGCCCGTGTCGAGTCCAAGCGCTGACCGCCGCCCCGAGCCGAGGAGACCTTCCCGTGGACACCATGCGTGAACGCTTCACCACCATCGCCGGACGCCTGCTGGAGGACGACCCCCGTCTGGCCGTCGTGCTGGCGGTCATCTCCGGGGACCGCTTCACCGACGCCGCCCGCGCCCACCCCGACCGGGTGATCGACGTCGGCATCCGCGAGCAGCTGCTGGTCAGCGTCGCGGGCGGGCTGGCGCTGACCGGGCTGCGGCCGATCGTCCACACCTTCGGCAGCTTCCTGGTGGAACGCCCCTTCGAGCAGGTCAAGCTGGACCTGGGGCACCAGGGCGCGGGCGCGGTGCTGGTCAGCGCGGGCGCCTCGTACGACATCGCCGCGGGCGGCCGGACCCACCAGGCCCCCGGTGACGTCGCCCTGCTGGACACCCTCGACGGCTGGACCGTGCACGTGCCCGGCCACCCCGACGAGGCCGAGGCCCTGGTCCGGCACGCGGCGGCCGACGACGACAACCGGGTCTACGTGCGGCTCAGCGAGCAGTCCAACCGCACCGCACGGCCGGTCTCGCCGGGCCGGTTCCGGGTGCTGCGCGAGGGCCGGGCGGGCGTGGTCGTCGCCGTGGGCCCGCTCCTGGACGCCACGCTGGCGGCGGTCGCGGACATGGACGTGACCGTGCTGTACGCCTCCACGGTGCGCCCCTTCGACGCGTCCGGGCTGCGGGCGGCCGTCGCGGGCACGGACGCGGCGGACGTGGTGCTCGTCGAGCCGTACCTGGCGGGCACCTCGGCGCCCTTCGCCGCCGAGGCCCTGCTCGACCTGCCCCACCGCGTCCTGGCCCTGGGCACCGCCCGCGCGGAGCTGCGCCGCTACGGCACCTGGCAGGAACACGTTGCGGCGCACGGCCTGGACGCCGCCGGGCTGCGGGCACGCATCGGGGGCTTCCTGGCGGGCTCCCGCCGCACAGCGGGCCTCGCGGGCTCGGGCGTCCGCTAGCTCCGGGCGTCCGCTAGGGCGTGTCTGATGAACAGCGCCGTCCGCCCGGAGGGCGGGGCTCGTGGCGGCTGGTGCGTGCTATCGCAAGGCGGAGGATCGGCCTCGTACTGGACGTACGTGGACGACTC